>DATKNQ010000160.1:0-2478 GCA_035541265.1 Bryobacteraceae bacterium | reverse complement strand
ACTACCGCCGCAGTGTATGGATACACGAAATAGATCAAGTAATACGACGCCTTGGTGCCTTCAAGAAAAGTATAGAAGAACAAGTAAATGCCGATGAGTCCCAGCAGCGCGCGGCTGGCGGTCTGGCGGCGCAAGGCCGGAATCGCCAGCATGCCCGCGATGCTCACGGCGTACGCGGCGAAGATCAGGGCCTTCAAATAATGCGGCCCATAACTGCCCGGCGAATGCAGCCGCAGGCCCATGTTCGTCAGGTAGCGTCTGACAAATTCATCGCGCACCGCGACCCAGGGCGCCACCAGCATCTGCGAGCGCGTGCCGAGTTGATAGCCGTACTGCGCTACAAACGCCGACGGATCCTGCATGATATAAGCGCCCCAGCCGATCGCGCCCACCGCATACGGAATCGCGGCAATGGCCACGTGCACCGGACGAATCCGCCGCCAGTCGAAATACATTGCCAGCCATGCGGCGCCCAAAAACGAGAGCATGCCGCCATTGGGATGCGTGAGGCCGCTCGCCACCACCAGCGTCTGGCTCAGCAGGATCGCCCAGCGCAGGTCGCGCTCGCGCCAGCGCAGATAGGTGGCGAAGGCCGCCGCCTGAAATGCGAACGACATGGCATCGGGCCGCCCGGTGCCCGCGCCCGTCAGGCTGATGTACTCGCAAGCCATCAGCGCCATGAAGAGCAGCGCGCCGCTACGGTCGCCGGTCAGGCGGCGGAATGCCAGCGCCCAGGAAATCATCCCGATCAGCACGCACAGTATCGACAGCGCGCGCATCGACTCCAGGCTGAAGCTGAAGACCCGATACCACGCCGCCTGCAGCACCGGATAAATCGGCATGATCCAGTAAGTGTAGCGGTCGATATCTTTGAGGCCCGCTTCCACATAGCAGGGCGTCCCCATGTAGCCGCGAAACGCCAGCGACCAGGCCGGTGCGCCGTGCCACCCTTCATCAACCCAGGGACGCAATGCGTGCGCGGTGCCGGCACTGAGCGCGAGATAGAAAAGTAAGATAAGTACGGTCCAGAGTACCGGCGAGCGCGCCGGGGAAGGTTGCATGGAGAGAACCTTATTATCGCATGGGGCTGTGTTATTCTGCGGGGGTGCAAGCCGCTCCACAGGCCCCGCTGGTGAGTGTTATCGTGCCTGCCTATCGGGCTGCCCAGTGGATCGCCGCCACCTTGGACTCCGTGCTCGCGCAGACTTTTCATAATTACGAACTCATCGTAGTGAATGACGGCTCGCCCGATACGGCGGAGTTAGAAAATGTTCTCGCGCCGTATGGCGGCCGCATCGTTTATCTGCATCAGGAGAATCGCGGACTGGCGGGCGCGCGCAATACCGGCATTCGCGCCGCCCGCGGCAAGTACGTCGCACCGCTCGATGCCGACGATATCTGGGAGCCCGAGCACCTGGCGGCGCAGGTCGCGCTGCTCGAAGCCGACCCATCCATCGACGTGGTCTACGCCGACGCGCGCATCTTCGGCAACGTGCCGCAAGCGGGCAAGACCGTGATGGAGCTATGCCCCTCAGAGGGAGAAGTCACTTTTGAACGGCTCGTGCTGCGCCAGTGTACGGTGCACGTGTGCGTCTGCGTCATCCGCAAAGACACGCTGCTCCGCGTGGGCATGTTCGACGAGGCCTTCCGGCGCAATGGCGAAGACATCGACCTGTGGATGCGCATCGCGCAGCAGGGCGGCCGCATCGTTTATCAACGGCGCGTGCTCGGCGGCTACCGCCGGCATGCCGAGAGCATGTCCGCCGATCGCGTTTCGGCGCTCGACGCCTTCCTGCGGGTGCTGGCGAAGGCCGCCGCTAACCCGGCTCTCACCGCGAGCCAGCGCCTGGCCGTCGAAGCGCAGAGCCGCATCGAAGGCGCGCAACTGGAACTGGAGAAGGGCAGACGAGCGTTTCTCGCGGGCGACTCTGCCGCGGCCATCGCGCATCTTACTACCGCTAACACGCATCAACGATCCGCCAGGCTGTCGCTCGTGCTGCTGGCGCTACGCGTCGCCCCGCGCCTGATGCAGTCGCTCTACCACTGGCGCGACCGCCACGTTTATCGCGCGAACACACCGGCATGAAGAACGGCTCTCTCACAGAGCATGTCTCCTGGCTGATGTTCGCCAAGACGCTGGCTTTCGCCGCTAACATCGCGCTACCGGTGATACTGGTCCGCCGCCTGAACCTGACCGAGTTCGGCGTCTACCGCCAGCTTTTCCTGTTCATCAGCACGGCGGTAGTGGTGCTGCCGTTGGGCTTCGCGACCAGCGCTTATTACTTTCTGCCGCGCGAACCCACTCGCCGCGCGGAGACGGTGCTACATATCTTCGTCTTCAATCTGCTGATCGGCGGCCTGGCGTGCGCGGTTCTCATACTATCGCCGGCGCTGCTGGGGACGATCTTCCATCAACCGGCGCTGGCGTCGTACAGCAACCTGATGGGACTGGTCGTCCTGCTCTGGATCGTTTCCTCC
>DATKNQ010000159.1:0-2090 GCA_035541265.1 Bryobacteraceae bacterium | reverse complement strand
GACTTTCTGCAACCTTCCCATGTCAGCCCTCGTCCACAGATCAGCATGCGTGCACGATTGTGGCACCTCGCGATAGTGGCGTTTGCCGTTCCGAGTCCGGCTTTGCCGCAGCCGGGTCCTTTATCGGACGTTAATTTCCGTATATCCGTAAATCTCGTTCAACTGGACGCCACGGTTACCGGCCCACATGACAGACCCGTTTCGGATCTAACGGCTGATGACTTCCAAGTCCTGCTGGATGGGAAACCGCAAAAGATCGTCTCCTGCAACTGGATCACAGCCGGTGTGCGCACTCCTGCGCAACCGGCCACACAAATAGCCGCCGCCAGGAAATTGGGCGTCACGCAGCCGGTCATGCCCGCGCCAGCGCTCAAACGCGAGGATGTGCGGCGGATCATAGTACTCTTCGTGGACGACCTGTCGATGTCCCCCGACAGCATTCCGCGGGTGCGCACCGGTTTGCGCAAGTTTATCGAGACGCAGTTGCAGCCTGGCGATTTGGCGGAAATTGTGCGCGCCAGCGCGGGCCTCGGCGCGCTACAGGATCTTACGACCGACCCGAGTCTGCTGCTAGCCGCGGTGAGGCAGGTGCGCTGGAATCCGCTGGGCCGCACGGCGACGGACTACGCGCCCATTTTGGGTGGGTTCCCCATGCCGGCGATGGGCGATAAGGAGAACGCCTTCCGGATAGAGAGTTACACGGTGGCCACCGCCAGTTCCCTTTGGCGCGTGGTACATGGCATGGCCAGCCTGCCGGGCCGCAAATCGGTGGTGGTTCTGTCAGACAGCTTACCGATCCGCGCACCCGATGAAGTCAGCCCATTCGGAACGCGTGAAGTGGGGAGCGGCACGGGCGGCCGAATACTGCGGGCCATGCGGCGCGTGGTGGATGAATCGATGCGCGCCGGGGTGGTCCTTTACGCTATCGATACGCGCGGTCTGGAACCCCACGTTTTCTCTGCTGAGTCCAGGGGTGCCGACCCCGCGGATCCCGCTAGCCGGACATCCACGTTTGGACCAGGCGCATGGGTCGCGGAGTGTCTGGGCGGCGGTCCCGGGATCATGGAGCAAGCATCGCAACCACCGCGGCCGCAAATCTCGTCACCAGTTGAAAACACGCCCTCGACCGGCGCTACGCCGCAGTTTCCGTGCAGCGACCTCGCGTACACCCAAGGCCAATGGGGGTCCCTGTTCCTGGCCCAGGAGACCGGCGGCTTGATGGTCACGGAAGCCAACCGCATCGACGCCGCGGTGGAGCGGATCATGGGCGATCAAAGCGGGTACTATCTGCTCAGCTTCACGCCGCCGGCGGATGCGCTTGCACCGGATCGCAGTGGGAAGCCGGTTTATCACGGTCTGAAGGTTGTTGCCACGCGTCCCGGCCTGCGCGTCCGTTCGCACCAGGGGTTCTTCGGCGTATCGGACGAGCACCTCGCGGCGGATTCGCCAACACCCGAGTTACAGCTTTCGGCCGCGCTCGATTCGCCCTTTCGATCGGCCGGAGTAGGGATCGAAATCGAGTCCGGATTTCTGAGTGCCAGCAAGCACGATTCGTTCATTCGCACGGCCGTGCTGCTTAATGGGCGCGACCTGGAGCTGAGCGGACCGCCGATTCATCGCACGGGTGTGATTCATCTGGTCGTACGGGCTTTTGAAGTGAGCGGCGAGCGTGTGCCGGGCGGCATCGATCAAGTTCTGCGCATCGATCTGAACGAAGACGGCTACGAGCGTGCGGTGAAGTATGGCCTGATTTATACGGCGCTGCTTGCGGTGCCGAAACCGGGTCCATACCAGGTGCGTGCCGCGTGCCGGGATGAAAGCACGGGCAGAATCGGTAACGCCAGCGACTTCATTGACGTGCCGAAACTGAAGGGGATGGCGCTCTCGGGTTTGTTGTTCCGGCGCGCCGCCGGCATTGACGATCATGTGCGGCCCGCGGTTGGCGCGAGCAGCTATCTGCCGGGCGAGCGGGCACCGTTCGTTTTTCAGGTGATGAATGCGCCGAAAGAGCCATTGACGATGCGCCTGCGGCTATACCGCGATGGAAAGGCAGTGTACGAAGGCCCAGTGCAGCCCGTGATACGAGGTGA
>DATKNQ010000158.1:0-10443 GCA_035541265.1 Bryobacteraceae bacterium | reverse complement strand
CCCCTCACCGATCTGGCGGGGACGGGAGAATCGCGCCGCACCAACGACCGGCGCTGCGCGATGTTCTATGGCGGGAGCTTCGAGCGCGTCACGGAGTTCTACGTGGCGGCGGGCGGCGATCCGCGCGATCCGCTGGCCTCTCCGCTGTACGCGGATCTGCACGGCCTGCCGCCGCTGCTGATCCACGTGGGCGCGGACGAAACCTTGCGCGATGATTCCACGCAATTCGCCGCGCGTGCCCGCGATGCCGGCGTCCATGTCGAACTGACCGTATGGCCCGCCGTACCGCACGTGTGGCAGCTCTTCTATCCATTCGTCCCCGAAGGCCGCCAGTCGCTGGATGTCGCCGCCGCGTTCCTGCGCCGGAATTTCGGAACGGAGTGACTGAAAATCCGGCACGCGCGTAAGCTCTGCCGGCGCCGCACTTCGTGTTTTCATCAACCTGCGCTCCAGGCATCTCGCATGCATTTGCTCCGGTGGAGGCAAATAGTGTCCCTGCTGAATTGGAGCGATCCGGAAACGACGTGGCTCACCATCACCAACATTGTGCTCGGGGCCGTAGCGGCCCTCTGTGTGGTCGTGATGGCCGGCGGCGTCATCCATGAGGTCATATCGCGCATTCGCAAGCGGCGGCGCATCGAGGCCGAGATCGATCGCGACATGCAGATGTTCAACGATGAGCGGGCCTTCCACTCACCGGGGCTCGGCATCACCATGGCCGATGGCGGCGAGAAGCACAAGCCATGAATTGTCCCTTTCTCAAGGAGGCGCGCGTGCGGTACTGCGAGAAGGCCGCCTTTCGGAAAATGATCCGCATCGCCGGCGATGTCGCGCAGGAAACCTGCTCGTCGCCGCGCTACCGCGGATGCGGGGTGTACCGGCTTTACGCCGACGATTCCGAGGACACGCGATGCCCGTATCTGCGGGAATCGCTCACACAGTACTGCGCCGCCGCGTCAGTTTCGCGATTCATTCCTTACAGCGACCCGCTATTGAGCCGGTGCGGCAGTGACTCGTATCGTTACTGCGATGTCTACCTGGGCGCGGCCAACTCGTCCGCGCCCGTGGCGGCGGAGAGATCCGAGCGCGCCGTGGGTGGCATGCTGGTTCCGAACTGGCTGCATTACTCAGCCAACCACATGTGGCTCGATGCCACTATGGGCGGCGCTTGCCATCTGGGTGTCGACGCGTTCTGCACACGCGCGCTGGGCACGGTCGAGCGCATCACCTTCCTGAAGGACGGCGGCATCGACCGGCCGCATGCGGTGCTTACCCTGCGCGGCATGGACTTGGAAGTGGTCTTTCCGAACCCGGTGCTGCTGACGGCATCCAATCGCTATCTGCGCGCCAATCCCGGCAAGCTTACGGCCGATCCCTACGGCGCCGGCTGGCTGTTTCAGGGCGTCCAGTTGCCTGGCCAGGCGCCGGCGACCTCCAGCCTGATTCGCGGCGACGCGATTGTGCCGTGGATCGAGAGCGAGATCGCCCACATGTCGGCTTTCTTAGCCGGCTGCCGCATGGCGCAACAGGAGGCGGTTTCTATGGCCGACGGCGGCGTCTTCAGTCCGGGCGTCATCCAGCAACTCAGCCGCGAGGATGCGCTGCGCTTGTTTCACGAATTCTTCTGGGGGTTCCGGGTGTGACTATGTTCGAAGAACATCGCGGCAAGATTCTGTTTTTGGCGGGAATGCTGGCGGCGCTCACCGCGGGCTGGCGCGTGTTTCCCGTAGCGCGGTACCAGAACGTGGCCCAGCCGGTGAACTTTAGCCACAAGATCCACGCCGATAAAGCCGGCGCGAAATGCGAAGATTGCCACACGTTGCGCGACGACGGCACGTTCGCCGGCGTTCCCACCCTGGATAAGTGTTCGAGCTGCCACGCGCAGCCGATGGGCACATCCGCGCGCGAGAAGCAGTTCATCGATCACTACGTGACTCCCAATCGCGAGATTCCCTGGCAGCTGTATGTGCGGCAGCCGCAGAACGTATATTTCTCGCACGCTTTTCATGTGAAGTTGGCGCATCTCGACTGCCGCCAATGCCACGGTCCGCAGGGTGAGAGCGATACGCTGCCGGCCGCGCGCATCGAGCGCATCAGCAGCTACAGCGGCTCGCCGCACTTTCAGGATATGGACGTCTGCGAGAATTGCCATCGCCAGCGCGGCGCGACGAACAGTTGCCTGGGCTGCCACAAGTGAGGATGCCATGGGATTCACACGACGAGATCTGTTGAAATTCACGGGCGGCGCAACGGTCGGGCTGGTGCTCACGCCGGTGCCGTGGGGCCTGTTGCGCGATACGGCCCTGCTGTCGGAGACTTGGCCCGGCGTTCCGCAACCCGCGCGCGGCGAAGTCCGCACGCGATACACGACGTGTACGCTGTGCCCGGCGGCTTGCGGGGTGCGGGCGCGCTGCGTCGGCGAGCAGCCGGTCAGCCTGGCGGGCGTGCCGGAGCATCCCGCCAGCCGCGGCGCCCTGTGCGCGAACGGGCTGGTGGCGCATCATCTGCCGTTCTGCAGCGACCGCGCCACGCGTCCGCTGGCGAACGGCCGCGCCTCCACCATGGAACAGGCGGTGGCGCGCATTCGCACGGCAGTTGACGCTTGCGGGCCGGACGAATCCGTGGCCATCCTCGATCCGCGGCCGGGACGGGCGGCTTCCCTGGTGTACCGGCGCTATCTCGCCGGACTGGCCCGCGGAGTCTACTGCGCGGCATCAAATCCGTTTGGCGTTGATCTTGAAAATACGCGCGCGATCGTCAGCTTCGGCGTGCCGGTGCTGGATGGCTGGCTCAGTCCGGGTCGTGTTTTTGCCGTCCGAAGCCATTTTGCCCTGATCCAGGTCGAGCCGGAGTATTCTCGTACCGCATCGCTGGCTGATCTTTGGGTGCCGATCGTTCCGGGCGGAGAGGCAGCCTTCGCCGGCGCGGTCGAAAGCGGATTGCGCGGCGAGCCTACCGATCCCGCCGCGGAGCGGGTCGCGCGCATGTTGCTCGATCACAAGCCCGCGATTGCCATCGGGCCCGGTGCCGAGAAACTGAATATATCGCTCGGCAGCGTAGGCAAGCCTGGCGGATTCCTGCGCCGCCGCGACGTAGCGCCGGCCACAGACTTTGCGGATCTGCCCGACCGTTCGGTGCGCGTGTTGTTCACTGAGGAAGCCTCGCTGCCGTGGAGCGTGATCGAGCGCAAACTCGTGGCACGCGGCGCGGTGGTAGTCGCCCTGACCGCGTGGCACGATGCCTATGCGAGTCATGCCGATTACGTGATTCCCGCGCCGTTGTTTCTCGAGTCGCTCGACGAAGCGGCTACACCGGCCGGCTCAACCGTGGCGGGCTTCAGCCTCTCACCGGCGCTGGTAGCCGCGCCGCAAAGTGTGATCGCGCCGCCGGAATTCATCTTGCGGCTGGCGGGTGATTCCACCACTTATCCGGACATCCTGAAGCAGCGCGTTGCGGGACTCAAAAAAGACGGGCAGGGAAGCGTGTTCACGTATGCCGATGCGAAGTCCACGCGCGTGCGCGACATCGGCTCGGCGGACGATCTTTGGAAACTGCTGCTCGCCGGCGCCCTGTGGCTCGACGATCCCCTGCCGCAGTCGGGCAGTGCCCCGCTGCGGGCGGACGCGTCCTACGCTCCTGCGCCGCACCGGTCTCCGCTGATGTCGAAGCTTGATCAGGAGTCCGGGTTGAGGAGGGTTTAACGCAATGACCAAAACCAAACCAGCACGCTACGGCATGGCGATCGATCTGGATCGCTGCACGGGATGCGGCGCGTGCATGCTCGCCTGCGCGGTGGAGAACAACGTTCCGCCCGCACAGCCGGAAGCCACACCGCGCACGGGCATCACCTGGATGCGCGTTTATCAGATCTCGAACGGCGCGGCATCGCCTGATACGCGCGCGGCCTTCATCCCCATCCTCTGCCAGCAGTGCGGCCGCGAAACGCCATGCGCCGCGGTCTGCCCCCAGGAGGCCGTGCAGGTTGACCCCGCCACCGGCATCGTGGACCAGATGCCGCAGCGCTGCCTGGGCTGCCGGTATTGCATGACGGCCTGTCCCTATCACGCGCGCTATTTCAACTGGTGGGACCCGCAGTGGCCTCCCGGCATGGAGAAGACCCTCAACCCGGATGTGGCGACGCGCATGCGCGGCGTAGTCGAGAAATGCAACTTCTGCCATGGCCGCCTCCACGCGGCCCGCACCCGCGCCGCGGCCGAGGGACGCAGCGCGTTGCGCCCCGGAGAATACCTGCCTGCCTGTGTAGAGGCCTGTCCAGCGCGAGCCATCGTGTTCGGCGATCTGAACGATCCGGAGAGCGAAGTGGCCGGCCTGGCGCGTGATGGCCATTCGTTCCGCATGCTGGAGCGCCTGGGCACGGAGCCCAAGATCTATTACCGCACCGAGCGTGCGTGGGTACGCGAGGCCGCTCATGCTTGACGTGGAAACTAAGTTGATGCCGCGTGGCGTGCGCCGTTGTGCGCCGCGCCAATTCCTGCTGTGGGTTCTGCCATGGTGCGCCCTACTGGTCTTTGGTCTTTACGGCGCGGGCCTGTGTCTGGTGAAAGGCCTCAACCAGACGAATATGGATAACCGCTTCGCCTTCGGCCTGTGGATCTTCCTCGATCTCACGGTCATCGCGCTGGGGGCAGGGGCGTTCTTCACCGGCTTCCTGCTCTACATCCTGAAGAAGAGCGAGCTGAAAGCTGTGATCAACAGCGCGGTGGTGATCGGATTCATCTGCTACAGCGGTGCAGTCGCCGCACTGCTGGTCGACATAGGCCAGCCGCTGCGTTTCTGGTTCACCTTCTGGCATCCGAACGTGCATTCCATGCTGACGGAAGTGACTTTCTGTATCACGTGTTACCTTACGGTCTTATCCATCGAGTATGTCCCCATCATCCTGAAGAATCGCAAGCTACGCCAGATACCGTCCTTCTTCGTATTCGAATTTGAGCTGCATAAGTTGATGCCGGTGCTGGCCGGTGTGGGCACGTTTCTCTCCTTCTTCCATCAAGGCTCGCTGGGCGGATTATATGGTGTGTTACGCGGCCGGCCATTCGCGTTCCGGGAGGGATTCGCCATCTGGCCTTCGACGTTCTTCCTCTTCATCCTGTCGGCTGCGGCGGCCGGTCCCGCTTTTATCGTGATCACGACCTGGCTGGTCTCGAAGATCTCACGCAAGCCGCTCGTGCGGCCGGAAGTACTGCGATTGCTAGGCCGTATCTCGGGCATCTTACTGCTTCCATATATCTTGCTGAAGTGCCTTGATACGCTCGTTTGGATCAACAACACCGCGCCGGCGCGTGGGTTCGCGGCGCACGAGTTCTATGCGCGAAAGCCGTTTGGTGTCTGGATTCTGTTCGCGGAAATTGTGATCTTCGGTCTGCTGCCGGCGCTGATCCTATTGCGCCGCCGGATGCGCGAGAGCGCCGGCTGGCTGGTGTTCGCTTCGGCCTTGGTTTGTGGCGGGATCGCGCTGAATCGCTTCGTGATGACGGTTCAAACCCTGGCGCTGCCGACGCTGCCGTTCGACCCGTTCCTGTCTTATTCGCCAAGCTGGCAGGAGGTGGCTACATTCCTGGCCGTAATAGCTTACGGCGTACTGACTTACTCTCTCTCGTTCCGGTATCTGACGTTATTCCCCCAGGAGAAAGATCTCTCATGTTAGGTCATATCATCTTTCTTGGTCTGTTCTTCGCGGTATTACTTGTGATTTCCGCCAGCCTGGCGCTATCGCTTTTCCGTTCCGTTTGGGATTTCCGTACCCGCCGGGCCGAGACGATCGCGTGGCACGCGACCTTTCCCGACCTGCCGGCACGCGAGCGTGTCTGCCGGCATGAATTCACCGGCGAATTTGAGCGCCG
The DNA here is from genome assembly GCA_035541265.1 of Bryobacteraceae bacterium. Lineage (GTDB taxonomy): Bacteria > Acidobacteriota > Terriglobia > Bryobacterales > Bryobacteraceae > Bog-159. The sequence continues at coordinate 4,579 of DATKNQ010000158.1, read as the reverse complement.
CACCTGCGGCCGCGCTTTCGATTGCCGCGAATGCCAGACGCACGCGGCACTGGCGGCGAAACGCGCGCCCGGCGCTGCGCCGCCGGCGCACGAGGCGGATGTGCTGGGCCTCGAATTTCCGCTGGATCGCTCTTATCACCGCGGCCACACATGGGCGTTTCCGGAGCCGGACGGGACGGTCACGGTCGGTCTGGATGCGCTGGGCGCGCGCCTGGTGGCGGAGCCCGAGGCAATCGAACTGCCGGGCGTAGGCACGCATCTCGAAACCAACGGTACAGCCTGGCATATGCACAAACGCGGCGCGAATGTGCGGATCCTTTCGCCGCTCGATGGCGAGGTGGTGGCCACCGGCGGTCCGGGTGACGGATGGTATTTGAAGGTGAAGCCGGACGGCGGCAAACTGGACGATCGCCATCTGCTGCGCGGCGCCGAGATCCGCCCATGGATCACGCGCGAAATGGAACGCCTGCAGGCGGCCCTTGCGCCGGCGGGGCAGGCAGTCAGTCTGGCCGACGGCGGCGTACCGGTCGACAACATCGCCGCGGCATACCCTGATGCGGACTGGGACGCCGTCTGCGCGGAGATCTTCCTGGAGGCCTAAAGCAGTCTAGCCACAGATGGACACAGATGCACACAGATAAAACCGGTCTTATCCGTGTGCATCTGTGTCCATGTGTGGCTAAGAATCAGTTTCGCCAGGCCCGCGGTATCTCGTATTTCTTGATCTTCTCGTATAACGTCGAGCGGTCGATGCCCAGCCTTGCGGCGGATTCTTTGATGTTGCCGCTGGTGCGCTCGAGCGCCGCCGTGATGGCTTGCCGCTCCAGTTCCTGCAGAGTCACGTTAAACGGGAAACGGCCGTTTCCGGCGGCGTCCATCTTGCTCGACAGGAATCCGAAATCGTCCTCAGTCAGTTCGTGGGACTTCGCCGTGACCAGGGCACGCTCCACGGCGTTCTCTAATTCCCGCACGTTGCCGGGCCAGTCGTAATCCATCAAAAGCTTCAGAGCGCCGGCAGACATGTCGGACACATCCTTGCCCAGCTCGTGCGAGAGCCGCTCGACGAAATCCACGGCCAGCAGCGGAATGTCATCACGCCGCTCGCGTAGGGGCGGCAGACGAATCTCGATCACGTTCAGCCGGTAATATAGATCATCACGAAACTTACTTTCCGCGACCGCTTGCTGCAAGTCGCGGTTCGTGGCCGCGATTACGCGCACGTCCACGCGCACTTCCTCGGAGCCTCCGACACGATAGAAGCAGCGCTCCTGTAACACACGTAGTAAGTCGGCTTGTAACTTGGGCGATATGTCGCCGATCTCATCCAGGAAGATCGTGCCGCCGTCCGCCATCTCGAACTTACCCTTCTTCTGCGATACGGCGCCCGTGAACGAGCCTCTCTCGTGGCCGAACAACTCGGATTCGAGCAGGGTCTCCGCCAGCGCCGCGCAGGATACGGCCACGAACGGTTTCGATGCCCGGTCGCCGGAATTGTGAATCGCCCGCGCGATCAGTTCTTTCCCCGTGCCGCTCTCGCCCCGGATCAGCACCGTGCTGCGCAAGCTGGCCACCTCGCGCGCCAGTTCGAGAATCTCGCGCATACGGGCGTTCTTGCTGATGATGTCGCCGTAGCGGTATTGGCGGCTCAGCTTCTTGCGCAGGATGGTGTTTTCGCGCTGTAGATTCTTGACCTTGATGATGCGCCCCACCAGCAGCGAAATCTCTTCCGGATTACAGGGCTTCACGATGTACTCCTGCGCGCCTTCCTTCATGGCGGTGATGGCCGTATCCACCGTGGCGTACGCGGTAATGATGATGATCGATGCATCCGTATGCAGCCGCCGGATCTCCATCATGGTCTCGATGCCGTCCATGCCGCCGGGCATTTTCAGATCGATGAAGTAGATCGCGTAATCCTTGGCGGCGGCTTTCTCAAGCGCCTCACGGCCGGACGACGCCGTGTCCACCAGATAGCCGTCTTCCCGCAGCCACGCCGCGAGCGACTCGGCCATCACTTCCTCGTCATCGACTACCAGGATTTCCCAACGTGTCTTCATGCGCGTTCCGCTCCTGCTCCCACCAGCGCCGGCTCTTCCGGGTTCCCCGAGATGGGCAACGTGACAGTAAAGGTCGCGCCTCCGCCGGGCCTGCTGGTGACCGCGATATCGCCCCCATGCGCCTGTATGATGCCGTAGGAAACGGCCAGCCCCAGGCCGACGCCTTTACCTTCCGGCTTGGTGGTGAAGAACGGATCGAAGATGCGCGCCAGGTTCTCGGGCTTCACGCCCTCGCCGTTGTCCTCGACGGAAAGCAGCACGGCCGTACCGCCTGCCGCCGGGCGCGTGCGTAACGCCAGACGCCGCGTTTCGCGGCCGTGCGTGGCCTCCGCTCCGTTCAACACCAGGTTCAGGACTACCTGTTGAATCTGCGAGGTGTCGCAGTGCACGGCGGGGAGATTTTCCGCCAGGTCCAGATCCACCGGCACGTTGCCCAATTGCAGTTTGTGCGAAACCAGCGAAAGGGTGGTCTTGACGATGCGGTTCAGGTCCGCATCGGCGCGCTGCGGCTTGGAGCGCCGCGAAAACGACAACAGGTCCGACACGATGCGGCCCACGCGCGACGTCTCTTTTACGACTTGCCCGAGATACTTGCGAAATTCGGGCACGCGCTCCTGAGGGACACCGTCGTCTTTCAGGATGCGCTGCATCAGCATCGACAGATTCAGCACGCCGGAGATGGGATTGTTGATCTCGTGCGCCACGCTGGCGGCGAGTTGCCCAAGCGAAGCCAGCCGGTCGGTCTGGCGCAGCTTCTGGTGTGCCGAGCGCAGCTCTTCGGTCCGCTCGGCGACCTTGGTTTCCAGCCGCGCCGTGAACTGGTTGATTTCGTCCATGGCCAGCCCGAGCCGTTCGCGCATGACGTTGAACGAGCGCGCTAGGTCGTCCAACTCTTCGCTGCTATGGATGATGTCGATGGGCTTGTCGAGATCCATGGCGCTGACGGCCTTGGTGCCGGCGATCAATTGCTGGATGGGCTCGGCGACGAAGCGCCGCGTGAAATAGAAAATGAACATGCTGATGAGGAAAATCTCGATGCCGGTGACCGCGAAGATGCCGAGCTTCACCTGGGAGATCTCGCGATCGGCTGCGTCCAGGTTCAGGCCGAGGTCGAGCACGCCCAGGACCCGCACGGAGGCCGGGTGCGCATGGCAGGCCGCCTGGCTGCAGGCAGCTTCGTTGAAGATCGGCGTAACCATAGCCAAGTTCCGGCGGCCATCTCGCGCGGTGAAGATGCGCACGCGGCCGGATGCGCTCAGCTTCTCGCGCGGCGGTACCCGGTCGTGGCAGCCTGTACAAGTGTCCGATTGCGTGGCGGCGGAGGCGGCCGTCTCGTCCGGAGCCGTTGAGAACATCAGGCGGCCGGTGCGATTGAACATGCGGATGCGCTCGACGCCCTGCTTCTGGCCGATGGTCTGCATCACCTGGTAGGCCGCTTCGCGGTGATCGTCGAGCATGGCGTGCCAGGTGGCGCTGGTGATGCTTTTCGAGAGTTGATCGGCGCCCGTGATGATGGCATCGAGCAGATGCTGCTGCTCGGTCTTTACGGTGACCAGCCCGGATACGGCGCCGATCACGACCACGATGAGCGTCAGCGAAACGACCAGTTTCTGCGCGAGTCTTCTGGGCAAGTCAAGCAGGCCTTAATCTCTATTATCCCTGAAAGGCTCATCGAATTCAGATGGCGGCCTGTGAGGGGGTGGGCAGGCAGAGTCTGACTAACATAGGCGTTAAAATAAGCGCCCGGTCACGGCTTTCAAAACACTGAGCGTCAGGGAGGGCCGATTCTGTCGGCAGCCACAAATCCGCGATGGGCGTTTTACAGCCACAATGGCGGACTACATACCGCAAACCAAGTTCGCCAGAGTGATGTGCGTACACAGCCTGACGGCCACACCCCAATCAAACGTTCACTGGCCTGACAAACTGCTACTTTGCCTTCCTCACCCGGTCACCACCCGCATAGAGTTTCACCCGGAAGACCGCGAGTTCAGTCTGCTGGAGGAAATCGATCCGCCGAGCCTATGCTCGAAGAGCTTTTGAGGGCAGGTCCTCGCTGCCCTCCCAGGGTGGTTACTAAGCACAGTCTTTGGGCACTCGTATCATTTGGTGCGCGGCTTCGAACGGGCGCTTTCGCGAACCGCCATGGTCTTGCTCTCTCTTCAGACCTTTGCCACGTGCGACCCGCGCTGCCGCTCTCCATTCCGGTGATCGCAAGTGCGGCGACGATCTCTCGCTCCCGTTTCGGTAATCAGAAGCGCACCACACCCACCAAGATGCGGCCGTGAGTACGCTGTGAGGTTCGATCAGCAGATCTTGCGAGGCTGTTTATTGCGCTGCTTCTATCGTCTTGATGGTCAAACCCGCCATTCCACCCTTCTTCACCGGCTTCCCTTTTCCCTCGTCGTGCGCCAGGCCCATGGCGGCCAGCGCCAGAATACAAACTGCGATTTTCGCTCTCATTTGGAGTCTCCTTCAGGTTCGATCAATGTGACCTTGATCATGTGCGTCTTTCCGTCCAG
>DATKNQ010000157.1:0-29080 GCA_035541265.1 Bryobacteraceae bacterium | reverse complement strand
TTCGTGATGGTGGTGGCCGCCGCCGAAGCCGCCGTGGGGCTGGCCATCATTCTGACGGTTTTCAAAAATCGCGCGACATTGAATATCGATGACATAAGTACGATGAAAAACTGATGCAACTCTGGCTCATCCCCATCTTTCCTCTGGCCGGGTTCCTGCTGACTGGGATCTTCGGACGGCGTCTGTCGAAGACCGTCATCAACAGCATCGCCGTGGGTTCGGTGCTGCTTTCCTTCCTCTGGGTGCTGAAGACGCTGGCCGGTCTGGGCGATCTGCAGATCGCGCACACCGAGCAGTATTTCACCTGGATCCAAAGCGGCATCCTGAATGTCGGTTGCGATTTCACAGTCGACCGGCTCACCGCGGTCATGCTGCTGGTAGTCACGGGCGTCGGCTTGCTGATCCACATTTACTCGATCGGCTACATGGCGCACGAAGGCGGCTATTACCGCTTCTTCTCGTACATGAACCTGTTCATGTTCTTCATGCTCACGCTGGTGCTGGCCGCCAACTATCTGGTGATGTTCGTGGGCTGGGAAGGTGTGGGCCTGTGCAGTTACCTGCTGATCGGTTTCTATTTCGATAAGCAATTCGCCACCAACGCGGGCAACAAGGCGTTCATCGTAAACCGCATCGGCGACTTTGGTTTCTCGCTCGCTATCTACCTGATCGTCGTGAATTTCGGCTCGCTCGATTTTGGCGCGGTATTCAGCGCCGCGGCCAGCAAGCCGGAGAGCACCCTCACAGCCATCGCCTTGTTGCTGCTGGTCGGGGCTTGCGGCAAGTCCGCACAGATTCCGCTTTATGTTTGGCTGCCCGATGCGATGGCCGGTCCGACGCCCGTATCCGCGCTCATCCACGCGGCGACGATGGTCACCGCGGGTGTTTACATGGTGGCGCGCTCGGCCGCGATCTTCACGCACGCACCGGCCGCCATGGAAACCGTCGCCGTGATCGGCGTCGCCACCGCGTTCTTCGCCGCTACCATCGGTCTCGCGCAAAACGATATCAAGAAGGTCTTTGCCTACTCCACCGTTTCGCAGCTTGGCTATATGTTCCTGGGCGCGGGCGTGGGCGCATTCTCGGCCGGCATCTACCACCTGGTGACCCATGCGTTCTTCAAGGCCCTGCTGTTCCTCGGTTCCGGCAGCGTGATCCACGCGCTCTCCGGCGAACAGGACCTGCGCCAGATGGGCGGCCTGCGCAAGAAGATCCCCTGGACGTTCTGGACGATGATCTGCGCCTCAGTCGCCATCGCGGGCGTGCCGCCGTTTGCCGGATTCTTCAGCAAAGACGCCATCCTCGCGGCTGCCGATCGCCATGCGCCGTGGATGTACTGGGTCGGCGTCATCACCGCCGGCATGACCGCGTTCTATGTGTTCCGCGCCATCTTCATGGCCTTCTTCGGCGAGTATCGCGGCAAGGCGCATCCGCACGAATCGCCGTTTGTGATGGTTGGACCGCTGGCCATACTCGCGCTGTTATCGCTGGGCGGCGGCTACTTCTTCAAGGTTCCCGAGTTTCTGGCGCCCATCTTCCCGCTGGCCTCGGAGAGCGGCGACATCGGCCCCATGGCCATTTCGATCGCCTTCGGTCTCGGCGGCATTGCGCTCGCCTGGTTGTTCTATGTTGCGAAACCCGAGTTGCCCGATCAAGTCACGGCCACATTCGGCGGACTCTACAAGCTGATCTACAACAAATACTTCGTGGATGAGGTTTATGGCGCTGTGGTCGTCAACCCGGTCGTCGCCGGGTCGCGCGAAGTGCTCTGGAAGGGCATGGACGTAGCCGTGATTGACGGCGCCGTGAATGGTGCTGGCAGCGTCGCGCGGAAAGCAGGCGGCCTGCTCAAACGATTGCAGTCCGGCAATATTCGCAGTTATGCCACGTGGGTGTTGTTCGGCAGCGTGGTGCTCCTGCTGGTGCTGGGCGTGATGGGAGGCCTACGATGAATCCGCTCGATATCGTCCTGGCCATCCCGCTGGTTGGTTTCCTGGTGATGCTTCTGGTGCCGCGCTCGGCCGAGAAGATGATCCGCCTCATCTCGCTGGGATTCTCGCTGGTCGCCTTTATCGCTTCACTCGGCCTCGCGATCGGATTTCAAACCGGCCTCGCCGCGGAACAATTCTCGACCGATGTGGTGTGGATCTACTCGCCCAACATTCACTACCACGTGTCGCTCGATGGGCTGAGTCTCTGGCTCATCATCCTAACCACGCTGCTGACGCCGATCTGCATCCTGATCTCCTGGCAATCGATCAAAGCACGCTCCAAAGAGTTTTTCGCCTTCCTCCTGCTGCTTGAGTTCGGCTTGACCGGCGTGTTCGCCGCGCAGGATTTGTTCCTGTTCTACGTCTTCTGGGAAATCTCGCTCGTGCCCATGTATTTCCTGATCGGCATCTGGGGCCACGAGCGCCGCATCTACGCCGCGGTGAAATTCTTCCTGTACACGATGGCCGCTTCGGTGCTGATGCTCACCGGCATCATCTACGTCTACAACCACGCGCACACGTTTAATTATTCCGATATCCTGGCGATGCTGGGGAACGGCCGCCTGCACTTCAACAATACGGAACAGATCCTGCTGTTCCTGGCCTTCTTCGTGGCCTTCGCGGTGAAGGTTCCGATCTTCCCGCTGCACACCTGGCTGCCGGATGCGCACGTGGAAGCACCCACGGCCGGCTCGGTCATGCTGGCGTCCGTCATGCTGAAGATGGGAACGTACGGCCTGCTACGCTTCTGCCTGCCGATGTTCCCCGGCGCCGCACGCGCCTGCGCCCCGTGGATCGTCGTACTGGCCATCATCGGCATCATTTACGGCGCGCTGGTCGCCATGGTGCAGCCGAACATGAAAAAGCTGGTGGCGTATTCCTCAGTCAGCCACTTGGGATTTGTGGTGCTCGGCATTTTCTCGTTCACCCAGATGGGCATGGATGGCGCCGTTTATCAGATGCTGAACCACGGCATCTCCACCGGCGCGCTCTTCGTGCTGGTCGGCTATCTGTACGAGCGGCGGCACTCGCTGGCGATCGCGGATTATGGCGGTGTCGCGACTCCCGCTCCCTGGCTTTCGACGGTCTTCATGATCACTATGCTGGCCAGCATCGGCCTGCCCTTGCTGAACAACTTCATAGGCGAGTTCCTGGTTCTGCAGGGCTCCGCGCAGGCCAACTTCCACTGGACCATCTTCGCCACCATCGGCGTGATCCTCTCCGCCTGCTACATGCTCTGGCTCTACCAGCGGGTGTTTTATGGGGAGACTCCCGACGAGGTCCGGCATCACATCTTCGACTTGAAGCCGCGCGAGTGGGTAGCCATCCTGCCGCTGATCGCCATGATGGTCTGGATGGGCGTCTACTCGCAATCATTCCTGCCGGCGGTGCGTCGCACCACCGCCCACATTCTGGACCAGACGCAGGTGAACGTGCAGTTCCAGGTGAAAGCTCCAGCATCCCGCGTCGAGGTGGCCCATGCCCGTTAATTTCGCGCCCGGCGCCGTCGAGTACCTCCGCTTTCTTCCTGAAATCATTCTCATCGCCGCCGGCACGCTGCTGATGGTGCTCGACGTGATCCTGCGCAAACAGGCGCAGGAGATCTACGGCCATCTTTCGATCGCGGCCCTCGTCGCGGCGCTGCTCGGCGCTCTGTGGGCCAACTCTTCGCCCGGGCCGGCTTTCTCCGGCATCCTGATCGTGGATGGTTTCGCGACTTTCTTTCGCGTGCTGGTGATCGGCGTCGGCATTCTGACCGTGCTTTCGAGCTACCGGTTTCTGCGCCGCGAAGGCGCCGAGGCCGGTGAGTATCACGCGCTGCTGCTTTTCTCCGTGGCCGGGCAATGTGTGATGGTCTCCTCGAACGAGCTGATCATGATTTTCATCGGCCTGGAAATTTCCTCGATCTCGAGTTACGTGCTGGCCGGCTACCTACGCGATGACAAGCGCGCCAACGAGGCCGCGCTCAAGTATTTCCTGCTGGGGTCTTTCGCGACCGCGTTCTTCCTTTACGGCGTGGCGGTAGTTTATGGCATGACGGGAACGACTTACCTGAACGCGATCCAGGCCGCGCTCTCGAGCGGGCCGGCGGCTTCGGCGCCCGTATTTATCGGCGTGGCAGCCGCGCTGATGTTTGTGGGCTTGGCATTCAAGGTTTCCGGTGCGCCATTTCAGGTCTGGGCGCCGGACGTCTACCAGGGCGCGCCCACGCCCGTGGCTGCGTTTCTTTCCGCCGCTCCCAAAGCCGCTGCCTTCGCGATCTTCCTGCGCATCTTCATGACCGCCTTCGAGCCGATCGCGCGCGAATGGTACCCGCTGGTGTGGATCTCGGCGCTGCTGTCGATGACCATCGGCAACTTCGCCGCGCTCACCCAGTCGAACATCAAGCGGCTGCTGGGCTACAGTTCCATTGCCAACGCCGGATACGTGCTGGTGGCTCTCGCCGCGCGCTCGCAGGTGGGCACCGCGGCGGCTATGTTCTACCTGGCAGCCTATGCCCTGATGAATGTGGGAGCCTTCGCGGTGGTGGCGCATCTTTCGGGTAAGGGCGAGCGCTTCCTCAGCGTGGACGATTTCGCGGGCTTGGGCACCCGCCAGCCGATCACGGCGGCGCTGCTTTCGATCTTCCTGCTCTCGTTGATCGGCGTGCCGCTTACCGGCGGCTTCTTCGGCAAGTTCTATATCTTCAAAGCCGCGCTCGATTCCCACCTCGTGTGGCTGACGGTCCTGGGATTGCTGAATAGCGCCGTGGCCGCTTATTACTACCTGCGCATTTTGGTGGTGATGTACATGCGCGAGCCGTCCGCCGCCACCGCGGAGTTGGAGCCGCTTCCCTTTGGCTTGCGCGCCGCGCTGGTCATTCCCGCGCTCGGTACTCTGTTCCTGGGAATCTTTCCGGCCTGGGTGCTGGACTTCGCGGGGAAGTCATCTCTCTTACTGCGATAGGACAAAAAAAGAGCCGGGCGTACCGCGCCCGGCTCTGTAAGGGAAGCTTGGAAGACGCTGTCTCAGCTCTTGTGGCTGGGATTTTCGACGCGCAGGTTGTTCGTCACCTGCCCGAAGCTCAGACCGGCACCGGCCGCGCGCAGCCCGGCAATATTCTTGTCGGCCTCGGTGTTCACCACGCCTTCTAGAGTCACATGCCCGTTATCCACGATGATGTGAATCGAAGGCAGCGCCCCCATCCCGTAACGGTAGAGCGAGGGGTCGCGATAGATGGCGCGGGCCACCTGCATGCGGAGCCGGTTGTCCATATTCGACAGCGGCAGAACCTTGATGTCGTTCGTCAGGCTGGTGACGCCCGCAACACGCTGCGCGATGCGTCCTAAGTCAGCCTTCTTGTACGGCTGATTCACTTCACCGAGCAGTTCCACTCTGCCTTCATTCACCATGAAACTGATGTTGTCGAAGATGCTGTAGCGCGGATACATGCGAATCTCATGCGCCAGTTTCTTCGCGATCACCGCGTCCGGAGAACTCATCGGACCGCTGGTCGAAGCGGCGGCGATACCCAAGCCGAAAACGGCGGCCGCCAGCATAAACTTGTTGAGGATTGTACGCCTCATGTCTTTACCCTCCATTGATATGGACGTAGCCAGCGCAGCGAAGGGTAAGGTCGCGCTGTAAAAACTTAGTAAAGCTTCATGCGGGAATTGCAAAGCTCAGGCGGCCTTGTCTTTCGCGTAGCAGATGGAAGTGAGGAGACACCCGGAACAGCGCGGCTTGCGGGCCTGGCAGAGCGCGCGGCCGTGATGGATTATTTGATGCGAAAACAGAATCCAACGATTCTGTGGAATCACTTTCATGAGGTCTTGCTCGATTTTGACCGGATCGTCCTGCTTCGTCAGATCCAGGCGCCGCGAGACGCGCTGCACGTGCGTATCGACCACCACGCCGGCGCTGATCCCGTAAGCGGTGCCCAGCACGACGTTGGCGGTCTTGCGCGCCGCGCCGGGAATCGTCAGCATCTCCTCCATGGTCTGCGGGACTTTCCCGCCGAAGTCGTTGACCACTTTCTTTGCCGCGCCCACAATCGACTTGGCCTTGTTATTGAAGAAGCCCGTGCTACGGATATCCTGCGCCAGAACCTCGGGACGCACCGCGGCAAAATCGCGCGGCGTCGGATATTTCGCGAAGAGCCCCGGTGTCACTTCGTTGACGCGCTTGTCCGTGCATTGCGCCGACAGGATCGTGGCCACCAGAAGCTCCCACGGGTTGTGATGGTGCAGGGCGCAGGTCGCTTTCGGATACATCTGATCCAGTCCGCACAAGATCTGGTCCACGCGCGCGCGGCGTTCCGCGGCGGTCTTCGGGCGTTTCACTTTGGAGGTCACGGCTAGGCTAAGCTGGTAGCATAGCATGCGGTTTCATGAGTAACCGGGATGAAGACCTACCGTCTCGAGACCTCCATTTCAGTAGCGGTTTCCCTCAAGGAGGCCTTCGCGTTCTTCGAAGATCCGCGCAACCTGGCGCGTCTCACGCCGCCGTGGTTGAATTTCCGGATCACCTCGCCGGGTGAGATCCAGATGCGCAAGGGAGCCGAAATCCGTTACCGGATCCGCTGGTTGGGGCTTCCCCTGAATTGGAAGACGGTCATCACCGAGTACGAACCGCCGTTCTTCTTCGTCGACGAGCAGGCCGCTGGCCCTTACGCATTTTGGCGTCACCGGCACACTTTCAAACCGACTGAGTACGGAGCGCTGGTTTCCGACCGCGTGGATTACGCTCTGCCGCTCGGCCCGCTCGGCAGGCTGATGCATGGTCTGGTGGCAGAGCGCCAGCTTCAGGAGATCTTCGCGTATCGCCAGAAGATGCTGGCTGAAATCCTGACCGGTGCACCTACGGCGAAGTGATCTGCACCTCGGCGGACACGTTCTGCCAATCCGGCAACTCGTACGCTTTCAGTTTAGTGTGCACCAGCGCGATCGCGTCCTTCGATTCGTAAGGTCCCAGCGACGGCACCTTAAACTCAAAACTGCCCGCCGCTTCCTCTTCAGATTTTGCCGTGCGTCCCCAGATGTTCACTGTGCCTGCCAGATCGGTAATGTCCGCGCCGGAGTGGTTCACCACCACGAAGCGCGCCTCGATATCGTGCTTGGCATTCTCCAGGAAACGGATGCCCGCGACCTCCACGTACTTTTGTAACGGATGCTGTTTGGCCGGCTCTTTCACCGCCGCGGTTTCAACCGGGACGGAAGCCGCGGCTCCCGCGCCGCCGCGGAAGTAGTTCACGATCCAGTACACCCCCGCGCCCAGCCCCACGAAAGCGAAAGCGAAGAGGATCGTGAGCAGCCACGTCGGCATGCCGGTCCGCGGCGCTGGTGGTCCGTAAGTGAGCATCTGTACGGGCGGAGCCTGGGGCGGCACTCCGGCAACCGCCGGTGCGGCTACTGGGGCAGGCGGTGTTGCCTCGGCGCCTGGCGGTGCCGGTTCTGCCTTGATCCCCTTGGCTGCACAATCCGGGCATTCATCGTACGCTGGAGGCACTTCACGCCCGCACGTCGGGCAGATCCAAGTGAACATTCAATCCTCTTCTTTCATGCTACCGCTGAACCGGATGTTATATTCACCGGCATGCCTGTCTTCGCGCGGCTGGAGAGGTATTTCGAATTCGAGCGGCTGGGCACCAACTGGAGAACCGAGATCGTCGCCGGACTGACGACCTTCATCACGATGGCCTACATCGTGTTCGTGAATCCCGCGATCCTGCATGAAGCCGGCATGCCGCTCGCCGCGGTAACCGCCGCGACCTGCCTTTCCGCGGCGTTCGGCAGCTTCATGATGGGCGTTCTGGCGCGCTATCCGATCGCGCTCGCGCCCGGCATGGGGTTGAACGCCTACTTCACCTACACCGTCGTGAAGGGTATGGGTATCGCATGGCCGGTGGCACTAGGCGCCGTCTTCGTTTCAGGCGTCGCATTCTTTGTGCTGACCGCGCTGGGCATTCGCCAGTTGATCCTGGCAGCTATCCCGTTTGAGTTGTATGCCGCCGTGGCTGCCGGCGTAGGCCTGTTCATCGCCTTTATCGGATTCCGCAACGCCGGCCTGATCCAGGCGAACTCCGCCACGATCGTCACGCTGGGCAATCTGCGCGATCCGCACACGCTGCTGGCGATCTTTGGCCTGCTCGCGATCTCGGCTCTGCTCGCACGGCGTGTGCCCGCGGCCATGCTGGTTGGCATCCTGGTCACCACCGCGGTTGGCGTCGCCGCGGGCCTCGCTTCCTGGAATCCGCAGCACTACAGCTTCATCGACCTTTCCGCCACCGCTCTCAAGCTGGATGTTCGCGCGACCTTGCGCCTGGGCTTCTTCGAGATCATCTTCGTGTTTCTGTTCATCGACATGTTCGATAACATCGGCACGCTGGTAGCCGTGGGTCAGCGCGCCGGGCTGTTTGACAGCGCGCACGCTATCCCGCGCGTCAACCGGATTCTGTATGCAGATGCTTCCGCCACCATCGTGGGATCGCTCACCGGCACGTCAACGGTGGTCAGTTATATCGAAAGCGCCGCGGGCGTGGCCGCGGGAGGCCGCAGCGGCGTCACCGCCATCGTCACCGGCATCATGTTCGTGGTTGCGCTGTTCGTCGCTCCGGTAGCCGGCGCGATTCCGGCGGCTGCTACTGCGCCCGCCCTGATCGTGGTCGGGAGCCTGATGATGACTGCGATCGGTGAAATCGAGTGGAAGAACCCGGAAATCTCGATTCCCGCATTTCTCACGATGCTGGCCATCCCGCTGACCTTCAGCATTGCGAATGGTCTGGCGTTCGGCTTCATCGCTTACGCAGCGCTGAAGGCCGCGCGCGGCAAGTTCCGCGAGGTGAACTGGCTGGTCTACGTGCTGGCGCTGCTGTTCATCGCCCGCTTCGCCTACCTGAAGGGCATGTGAGAGCGCCGAATCGGCTGATCGAATATCCCAGCGCGCCTCCGACGAAGACATCGGACAGAAAATAGGCCGGCAGAGATAGTCTGGAAAACCCGGCCAGTGCGGCCGCGCCGTAAGCCACAAAGGGAACCCAGCGGTGGTTTCAATCGGCGTAGCTTCCATTGGCGGAGAAGCTCGCGGGGCGGCGGCCTGTGGCGTCCTTCAAAACCGTCGCCAGTATCGCGGAATCGGCCACCGCCTCATCGGCAAGCAGCGCGGTGTGCTGCATTTTTGCATCCCTGCGGATCAGGCCGCGCCATAGAAGGACAAGGGGACCGCGAGTCGGTGCTGCCGGCGTGTGCCGGAAGAAAGGCGCTTCTACCGAGCCGGGCCGGAAATGACCAGATGTGTTTCTGATCGCTCGCGATATTGGGTACAAGCTGTTTCCACGAAACCGGCCGGTCGTCCGTTGAAGGCGATCCGGGATTGATCTGATATGCGGCACGACAACGCCGCGGTAAACAGCGTGCGTTGCGTCCTATGGCCGGCTGGCGCGAGCGCTGTCGAGACGTTCCCTGATGTTGGGGTCCTGTTCGTAGGTTGCCAGCGCAGCGGCGGCATCTTCCGATGTCTGTTCGTCTGCGTTCCGTACCAGTTCCAACAGGTGATCGATCGCACTTTCGCGCCGCAGCAGCGCCATCGCCAGCAAGAACGTGCGGCGCAACGAACGCACGCGCATGCGGTCGAATGCGTGTCGCAGCGCGTCGAAAGCGGCTTCGATGCGCGAATCACCGAGGGCGAGCGCCGCTGCTTCCACAATCGCATCATCGGCGTGGCTGAGGAACTGTGCCACGAATTCAACCGATCGGTCGGGCGCGGCGCGCAGCAGAGCCGCGAAGCATTCGCCCAGAACCTCCGGCTCATCGCCGCTGAGCGCCTTGAGCCGCAACAGGAGCGTATCTCCCGGGCGGTTGGAGATGGCGACGGCTCGCACAGCGCCGATGCGCGCGTCGCGCTCTTTATCGAGTAGCAACGGTACGATCTCTTCAAGTGCATCCGGATCGTGCGTCTGGGCCAGTCCCATGGCGCTCAACGCGCGCACCGGCGCTGCTGTATCCACTGGCGGTCCCCAGGCTCCCTCCATCTGGACATGGCGAATGCCGCGACGAAAGACGGCGGGCGAGCCGTGCTCGAACTGGCACAGTGCCTTGAGAATTTCGATCTTTGCCTCGCAGCGCTTGTCCGTGGTCTCCGGTTTCAACAGGAACCGGTCGAAGGCGTCCACTAGTTGCGGCGCCAGTTCCGCGGTTCCCCACTCGCCCGCGATGCGTGCCGCCTTGGCTGCCAGCAGGTTGTGCTTGCCCGCAAGATGCTTGACTAACTCCGCGCATCCCACCGGCGAAGGCGCCTGCCGGCGCAACTCTGCCAGCCGGTCGAGCTGCGCTTCGAGAGGAGAAACCTTGCGCGCCACAACTTATACTATAAACATGACCATTGATGAGCGGCTGGAAGCCTTGACGCAGTCGTTGGAACTGTGGTCGCACATGCAGATGGATGCCGCCAAGGAGTATGAAGGGCGGTTCCGGGAGTTAGAAAAGCTGTTTCGCGCCAATGAGGAGCGTTTTCGCGCCAACGAGGAGCGCGTAGCGCAACTGATGGATACCATGAACCGGCTCGGACGCATCATCGAGATCCACGACCAGGAAATCGACGATCACGGCCACCGCCTGGACAACTAGAGAACCACTAAGAAGCACGGCGCGATTCCTGCTAATCTCAAGTGTTAAACCCCTTTTGAGAGCTTCTTATGCCTAAACTATCCGTCCGCGATCTCGATCTGAAGAACAAGCGGGTCTTTATCCGCGTGGATTTCAACGTGCCCCTGGCGCCCGGCGGCCAGGAAATCACTAGCGACAAACGCATCAAAGCATCCCTGCCCACCATCCGCTACGTGTTGGAGCAAGGCGCCGGCGTCATCCTGGCCTCACACCTGGGGCGTCCGAAAGGGAAGCCCAATCCGGAAATGAGCCTGAAGCCGGTCGCCAAGCGGCTCCAAGAGCTGATCGGCAAGCCTGTCAAAATGGCGCCGGATTGCATCGGTCCGGAAGTGGAAGCCATGAAGCCGGCGCCGGGCGAGATCCTGCTACTCGAAAATCTGCGGTTCCACCCGGAAGAAGAGAAGAACGATCCGGAGTTTTCAAAGAAGCTGGCCGGGTTGTGCGACGTGTACGTGAACGACGCGTTCGGTTCGGCGCACCGCGCGCACGCTTCCACCGTGGGGATGATCGCGTACGTGCCGCAAGCCGCCGCGGGGCTGCTGATGGAGCAGGAGCTGAAGTACCTGACGATGGCGACCAAGAACCCGCCGCGTCCCTGTGTCGCTATTCTGGGAGGCGCAAAGGTTTCTGACAAGATCGAGGTGATTTCCAACCTGGGCCGCGTGGTCGACAAGCTGCTGATCGGCGGCGCCATGGCTTATACCTTCCTGAAGTCGCAAGGCGAGCCGGTGGGTAAGTCGCTGGTCGAGAACGACAAGCTGGATCTCGCGCGCAATCTGCTCACCGAACTCAAAGACAAACTGGTCCTGCCTGTGGATCACGTAGTGGTCTCGGAAATCAAGGAAAACGCCGACAGCGAAGTGGTGGATCAGATTCCCGACGGTAAGATCGGCGTGGACATCGGGCCGCTCACGATCGATCATTACGCGCACATAATTCGCACCGCCAAGACCATCATCTGGAACGGGCCAATGGGCGTCTTCGAAAAGAAGCCGTTCGATCGCGGCACGGTGGCGCTGGCAAAGGCCGTAGCCGTCTCTGGCGCCACTTCCGTCGTAGGCGGCGGCGACTCGGAAAAAGCCATCAAGTCGGCCGGCGTGGCGGATCAGATCTCGCACATCTCGACCGGCGGCGGTGCCTCGCTCGAGTTCCTCGCCGGCATTGAACTGCCGGGCGTGGCCGCGTTGAGCGACAAATAACGTTATTGACTCCGGGTGGACTTTTCTTCTAATCTCTAGTTGATTATGGGAGATAGGTTCGCCCCGGCCGCATGAACATCTCTGTCAAGGGTGAGTACGCACTACAAGCGATCTTCGACTTAGCGTCGCAGCCGCCCGGTTCACCAGTCAAAATCGGTGACATTGCCAGGCGACAGAAGATTCCGCAAAAGTTTTTAGAGTTGATCCTGGCGGGTCTGAAGCAGGGCGGTTTCGTCGAATCACGCCGCGGCGCAGAGGGCGGTTACCTGCTGGTGCGGTCCCCGGAAACTCTGACGGCGGGCGAGGTGGTGCGCTTCATCGAAGGGCCACCGCCCGGCCGTTCCCGTTCGCGCCGCAAGAGCGAATCACCATTCGCCGACATGTGGAGCCGCGTGGATGATGCGGTATCCAGCGTTTTGGATCAGACCACGTTCGCCGAATTGCGCCGCGCTTGGGCTGAGCGTCACGCCACGTTCATCGCCAACTGGGAGATATGAGATCGTTCTACGCCGATAATTCCCTGAGCATCGGTCGCACGCCGCTGGTACGACTAAATCGCATCACCGAAGGCGCGCCGGTGACGCTTCTGGCGAAGATGGAAGGCCGCAACCCTGCCTATTCCGTCAAGGACCGCATCGGCGCGGCAATGGTTTGGGATGCGGAGCAGCGCGGCATCCTCAAGCCGGGCAAGGAAATCATCGAGCCGACCAGCGGCAACACCGGCATCGCGTTAGCCTACGTGGCGGCGGCGCGCGGTTACGCGATTACCATCACCATGCCCGAAACTATGTCGGTCGAGCGCCGGAGAGTGGTGCGAGCGCTGGGCGCGAACCTGCTCCTGACGGAGGGCGAGTTGGGCATGGCCGGCTCGATCGCCAAGGCGCTGGAACTGGTTTCGTCCGACCCGAGCCATTACGTGCTGCTGCAACAGTTCGAAAACCCGGCCAATCCACGCATTCATTTCGAGACCACCGGCCCGGAAATCTGGAATGACACGGCAGGCGCTGTCGACGTGCTGGTGGCTGGCGTCGGCACCGGGGGCACGATCACCGGCATTTCGCGCTATCTGAAGCAGAGCCGCAAGAAGAAGATCGTAACCGTCGCCGTGGAGCCCGCCGGCAGTGCGGTCATCACACAGACCCGGAACCGCGAGTCGGTCCGCCCCGGACCTACGAAGATTCAGGGTTTGGGGGCGGGTTTCATCCCCGACACGCTGGATCTCGCGCTGCTGGACCGCGTGGAGACCGTCACGGATGACGAGGCCCTCGAAACCGCGCGCCGCCTGGCCCGCGAAGAGGGCCTCCTGTGCGGGATTTCGTGCGGTGCGGCCGCCGCCGCGGCCTTGCGTTTGGCCCACGATCCACAATTCAAAGGCAAAACGTTTGTGGTGATCCTACCCGACGCGGCCGAGCGTTATATGAGCACGCCTCTGTTTGCGGATGCGGTTTGACCGGGCGCCGTTCTGGAGGCGAGAAAAATTACTTCCTCGGTGTTTCCCTGTAACCATCCTCGAGAGCGTGGCGTCTTTTCGGGCAAATCCCCGTTACGATAAGCGGGCGCGCTCACCCCTTTCACCCAAAGCGCCCGCTTCTAAAGCGCTACAATCGAAACGATGCGGGGTCTGGTCGCACTGGGCGTGGCCTTAGCGTGGGCCGCCGTGGCACAAAACGAGAAACTGCCCGAACAGCCTCCCGAAAAGCCACTCTTGCAGAATACGGGCAAGCCGATGGTAGTGGATTGCCACTGTACTGCGGAGGATATTCAGGCTTCCGGCTTGACCTGCACCAATGACGACCCCTGCGCGCTCTTTCTGGAACTCGACGCCGTGGAGACCGTGGGCAACCGGATTTTCCTGGCCGGAAACATTCATACATCCACGGTCACCCTATACAGCGTGCTGCTAGCGAGCGACGACGGGGGCAAGACATGGCTGGAGCCGTACGAGCGCATTCCGGCGGCGGGCCTGGATCACATCCAGTTCATCGATTTTCAGAACGGCTGGATCAGTGGTGAGGTCCAGCGCCCACTGCCGCGCGATCCGTTCCTGCTGGCGACGGAAGACGGCGGCAAGGAATGGCGCTCGCAGCCCGTCTTCTCAGATTCTCAGTTCGGCTCCGTGTTGCAGTTCGGTTTCACTTCGCCAACCAACGGCACATTGATCGTCGATCGCGGCGCCGGCGGCGAATCGGGCCGGTATGAAACGTACGAGACCTTAAACGGCGGTGCCACGTGGATGCCGCGCCAGGCCAACCAGCAGCCCCGGCAAGTCAGCCGCACCGCCGGCAGCGGCAACGCAGACTGGCGGCTCCGTGCCGATGCCGCCACCAAGGCCTACCGCGTGGAACATCACACGGGCGGCGCGTGGCGCGGCGTCGCGGCTTTCGCGGTGTCGATCGGCGCCTGCAGACCACCGGAACCGGTGGCGGCGCCGCCTGCGGACAGCAGACCGTCGCCCGCTCCCTAGTTCGATTGGAATAATTGCGGGGCGAACTCCTCCAGGTAGTTCCGCCAATTGATCCATGTGTGCCCGCCCGTGCTCTTATGGAACTCCGGAGCGAAGCCATGCTTCTTCAGCATCTCGATGGTAGCCTTGGTGGTCGGGATCAGGCGATCGTCCGATCCGGTGGCGAACCACAGCAGCTTCAGACCGGGCTTCAACGCGGCGTCATCCAGCATGCTGGCATGCACGGTCTCCCAATCGGGCGCGCCATTGGGTTGCCCAAAATGAAACACGCCCGCGCTGAACACGCCCACGTAGGCGAACTTGTCGAGATGCGACATCGAGATGTTCAGCGATTGTCCGCCGCCCATCGAAAGCCCCGCGATGGCCGTGTGCGCGCGGTCCGTCAGCACGCGGTAATGCTTCTCCACATACGGCACGATGTCGGTCACGAAGTCTTCCGCAAACTCGTCGCGCGTGGGGCGCGCCGCTCCGGGCATCGGAAAATTGGCCGAAGTATGCCCCGCCGGCATCACCACGACCATGGGTTGCGCCTTCTGAGCCGCGATCAGATTATCGAAGATGAATCCCGCGCGGCCCACAGAGGTCCACGAATCGTCGCAGTCGCCCGCCCCATGCAGCAGATAAAAAACGGGAAACTTTCCGCCGCCCAGCTCATATCCCGGAGGCGTGTAGATGTGCATCCGCCGGAAACGCGAGAGCGCCGTTGAGTAGTAAGTGATCGACGCGACGGCGCCGTGCGGCACGTCTTTGGTGTCCATGAAGTCGGCGCCCGGCACGTAGACCAGGCTCCAGTCGTTGGTGTTCGACTCGCTCACCGCGGGATTTCGCGGGTCCATCGTGGCGACGCCATCCACCAGGAACGTGTAACGATAAGCTCCCGGATCGACAGGGCCGACCGTGGCCGACCACACGCCGTCTTCGTCCTTCGTAAATACGGGCCCCTCGTGCGTCAGTCCCTGAATGTCGCTAGCTCGCAGCGCGACCGTCTTTGCCTGGGGCGCAAGGATCCGAAAAGTGATGTGCCGGTCTGCCGAGACCTCCGGCGAAGTCACGCGCGGCCCCTGCTGCATGGCTGGCGGCGGTGGCGGCGTATTCTGCGGCCGCGCTTCCTGGGCGCGGGCCCATCCACCTGCAAACGGTGCGGCCAACAGGGCCGCGATCCATAACGTGCGTTTCATTCTGCGACTCTCCTTATTTGCGGCGTCTCCCAGCGGCCCGATTCCGCCGACCGGAACAGCGCGTCGATGATCGCCAGGTTGCGGATGGAGTCCTCCACCGGGACTGGCACCGGACCCTCTCCGCGCACTGCCTGCGAAAATAGATCCCCCTGGATGGTGTACTGATCGCAGGTCGGGATGGTCTCGATTTCAATACCCGATCCAAAGACGTCCGTGCCCGCGTCCACGAAGATCCGGCATGGCCGGTCGTGCGGCGCGTTGAACGGAATTTCGATCTCGATGCGGCCCTGGGTGCCGAACAGGTGCATGCGTTGGTAATGGACAACCTGCGTGCCGCAGGAGAACGCCGATTGTCCGGAGGGAAAATCGAGGATCCCCGATGCAAGCCGGTCGATTCCCATCTGCGGATCGCGTTCCACCAGGGCGATTACGCGGCGGGGCTCCTCGCCGAAGATGAAGCGCGAAGTGTGGATCGGGTAGCAGCCGATATCCAGCAGTCCGCCGCCGCCCCACTCGCGCACGTTGCGGATATTGGCGGGGTCGGTATTGTAGTAACTGAAGAATCCCTGGATCATGCGTAACTCGCCGATGCGTCCGCTGTGCGCCAGTTCGCGCGCACGCACCCACTGCGGATGCGTGTGCACCATGAACGCCTCGCCGATCTTCACCCCGGTGCGCTTCTGCACGGCGAGCAACTGCCGGGCCTCCGCCGCGTCGAGCGCGAGCGGTTTCTCGCACAGTACGTGCTTGCCCGCCTCCGCCGAGCGGATCGTCCAGGGCACGTGCATGTGGTTCGGCAGTGGATTGTAGATCGCCTCGATCCCCGGATCGGCCAGCAATTCTTCGTAGGAGCCGTAAGCTTTCGGAATGCCCAACTCGCTGGCCGACTGTTGCGCCCGCGTCAACTCGCGGGAGGCGATTGCAGTCACCTCGCTCCAGGCGCCTTGCTGCATCGCGGGTATCACCTTTCTGGTGCCGATCAGGGCGGTGCTCAGCACCCCCCAACGCACTTTGTGGTTCATGCCACCTCCAACGTTCCACCATACAGCATTGCGCGCCGTGCGATATTGGTCGTGATTGGCGGACGCGCGACAACGCATTGTGGTGCTGGTGGGCTTGCCGGGATCCGGCAAATCGGCGTGGCTGGAGCGCCAGGGTATCGTGGGAATTTCGTCGGATGCGATCCGTCAATGGTTGGCGGACGACGCCACGGACCAGACCATCCACGCGCGCGTCTTCCTGACGATGCGCTATCTGCTGCGGCACCGCCTGGCGATCGGCCGGCCGGTGTCGTACCTGGATGCGACGCACCTCACGCCCGAGGAACGGCGTCCGTACATCCAGATTGCGGAGTGGTACGGATGCGATGCCGAAGCGCTCTACTTCGATGTGCCCCTCGACGTCTGCCGGGCGCGCAATTTGAGCCGCAATCGGATCGTACCGGACGAAGCCATGGAACGGATGGCTGCCAAGCTGATCCCGCCGGATGTGGCGGAGGGATTTACGAAGGTAACCGCGGTACGAGCATAATCGCTACCGAATCTGCTCGTCCTTCTCCACTTTTCCGTCGCGGATATGAATCACGCGGTGGGCGTGCTGCGCGATATCGTGCTCGTGGGTCACCAGCACGATCGTGTTGCCTTGCTGGTACAGCCGCTCGAAAAGCGCCATGATCTCGTTGCCGGTAGCGGTGTCCAGGTTGCCGGTGGGCTCGTCGGCCAGCAGAATGGACGGATCGTTCACCAGCGCGCGGGCGACGGCCACGCGCTGCCGCTGTCCGCCCGAGAGTTCGTTCGGCTTGTGCATCATGCGCGCTTCCAGGTCCACCTGCCGCAGCGCGGCCTTGGCCCGCTCCAGGCGCTTCTCGGAAGGCATCCCGCTATAAATCAGCGGCAGTTCCACGTTGTGTAGCGAGGTCGCGCGAGGCAGCAGGTTGAAGGTCTGGAAGACGAAGCCGATCTCCTTGTTGCGGATGCGCGCCAGTTCGTCGTCCGTCATCTCGCTCACCAGGCGGCCGTTGATGTAGTACTGACCCTTGGTGGGCGTGTCCAGGCACCCGATCAGATTCATCAGTGTGGACTTGCCGGAGCCGGACGGTCCCATGATGGCCACGTATTCGCCGCGGTGGATCTCGATGTCTACTCCCGAAACGGCGTGGATCTCCTGGTCACCCATGATGTACGTCTTCCACAGGTCGTACGTACGAATCACGATGCCGTCGCGCTTCAGTCGTTCGCCGCGCTCGATCAGCTCTTTCTCTGCAAGTGCTTGTGCCATGGCTAAGGCTCGTTCTCTTGTCGCTTCGGATTCCTCGCGGCCTATGCTGACTGCTTCAGCGGCGACTTATTGTCCACCTTCACCTGAGCTTCGTTGCGCAGCGTACGGATCACCTGGTAGCTGCCGGTAACGATCTCGTCACCCTCCTTGAGACCGCTTAACACCTCGATGTCCGTGGCGCCGGTGATCCCGGTGTCTACTTTACGGAATTGGGCTTTACCACCGGT
Source organism: Bryobacteraceae bacterium (assembly GCA_035541265.1). Lineage (GTDB taxonomy): Bacteria > Acidobacteriota > Terriglobia > Bryobacterales > Bryobacteraceae > Bog-159. Next base: position 11,102 of record DATKNQ010000157.1, on the reverse strand, counting down.
CACCACGAATACCCCCTGAATCTCTTCTTTGCGGGCCTTCTCCTCGGCCGGCGTCACCTTGGTGGCCGCCAGCGCGCCGCCGCCGTTCTTGGGCTTCACCTCCAGATCGCCCTTCTGCCGGATGGTCAGAGCCTGGATCGGAATAGTCAGTACCTGGTGGCGGGTAGCCGTGGTGATCTTGGCCGTGCACGACAGGCCGGGGCGGATCTCGTCGGGCGGATTGTCCATCGCCACCACCACCTTAAAATCCTTGGCTTCCTGGCTCGAAACGGCGCTTTCCGAAGCGGCCAAGCCGGTGGACCGCACGATGGCCGTATCGCCGATCTCGATCACGTGCCCTTTGAAAGTCTTGTTCGGGATGGCGTCGATGGTGATGTCGGCCTTCTGATCGAGCGCCACGCTCACGATGTCGGTCTCATCCACCCGGACTTCCGCGGTGATCAGCGACATGTCCGCGATGGTCATGATGTTGCTGCCGGCCAGATTTGTGACGCCGGGCACCACGGTCTCGCCCTCGCGTACGGGCAGATTGGTGACCACTCCATCGATCGGCGCATAAGAGTCGTACTTATTCAGCATGTCCGAATACTGGGCCAGCACGGCCTTGGACTGAGCCACGCGGCGCTGCGACGACGCCAGTTGCGCGGCCTGCTGCTCGCGCTGCGACCTGGCCTGCGCCAGGCGCGTCTGTTGTTCGACCAGGGCGGCCTTATCGGCATCATAGACCGCCTTCTTGCTGTCGTAATCCTGCTTGGAGAGGAGTTGATCCTTAAAAAGCTGCTGGGCACGGTCGAAATCCAACTTGGCGTGGTCCAAATCGGCTTGCGCATGGTCGATGAGGGCCTGCTGGGTGCGCAGGTTCTCGTCCGCCACCTTCAGCGAGGCCTCCGAAGCGTTGGAATCCGCCTCGGCAGCGTTCACGGCAGCCTTCTGGGAGTTCACCTGAGCTTCCGGTTGAACATTCTCGATGCGTGCCACCAACTGGCCCTTCCTGACGTGGTCGCCTTCCTTCACCAGGATCTTCGTCAGAATGCCGAGAGCATTGGCGCCGATGTTGATGTAATTCTTCGGCTTGATCTCACCGGACGCCGTTACCACGCTGGTGAGATCCTGCTTCAATACCTTCCCGGTTTGCACGTCCACGACACCGCGTTTGCTGTATACGGTGCTGGCGTAGACACCGATGCCAAGCGTCACCACAGCCAAGATGATGATGATGGTTTTCCATTTGCTTTTCACGAATGCAAACTCCTAGTTGGCCGACGTTAGTTAGACGTAATTCTTAACAGGAGAGTTCAATAAAACATATTAGCATCCGCTATGGACCGTCTTTCGCACCGAGAGCCAGGACTTTAGGGCCAGCGGACGCTATCGGGCGGCGTGTTGGTGCATTGGTTGGAATCGGTGACACCTGCCGAGATCAGCGCACAGGCGTTCTCGGTCGCCGTGCGAAGGGCCAAATCCCGGGTGCGCGCCGAGGCCACCCGGCAGGCCTGCCGGCCGCGGAACGTGATACAGACTTCGCAGTGCACGCGCCCCGCGCCCATGGTGGAGAACACCACGAAGCCCACCACAATCAGAATGAACAGGATGCCCAGCCAGATGCTTTTCTTCACGCGAAGAAATTGCCCATATGGCGGAACTTGATGTACCGCTGCTCCACCAGTTGATCGGGACTCAACGGGGCCAAGCCGTCCAGCGCTTTCTGCAGGCTCTCACCCAACAGGCGCGCCGCTACGTCGGTGTCTTCGTGTGCTCCGCCCGCCGGTTCGCCGATCACGCCGTCGATCAGCCCGAGCTTCAGCAGTTCCTCGGCGGTCAGCTTCAAGGCTGCCGCGGCGAACTCCGCTTTCGTCGAGTCGCGCCAGATGATCGCGGCACAGCTCTCGGGCGAGATGACGCTGTAGATGGCGTTCTCGAACATCAGGACGCGGTTGCCCACTCCCAGCGCCAACGCTCCGCCGCTGCCCCCTTCGCCGATGCAGACTGTAATTACCGGTACTGCCAGGCGGGCCATCTCGCGCAGGTTTCTGGCGATGGCTTCGGCTTGGCCGCGCTCCTCCGCGTCAATGCCCGGATAAGCCCCCGGCGTATCCAGCAGCGTGATGACCGGACGCCCGAACTTGGACGCCAGTTGCATCACGCGCAACGCCTTGCGATAGCCCTCCGGCTTCGGCATGCCGAAGTTGCGGTAGAGTTTCTGCTTGGTGTCGCGGCCCTTCTGCTCGCCGACCACCATCACCGGCGTGCCGTTGAAGAATCCCGCGCCGCACACAATGGCCGGATCGTCGCCAAACAGCCGGTCGCCGTGGATCTCCCGGAAATCGACAATCAGCCGTTCGATGTAATCGAGCGCATGCGGACGCTTGGGGTGGCGCGCCAACTGCACTCGCCGCCAGGCATCCGCTCGTGCTTGTTCAGATGCGGGCATCTGTTTGGGCTCTGGAAAGCCCGTGGGTTCCGGCAACACTTCCAAATATCTTACCAAAGTGGAGGCCCTGCAGATTTCCGGAGAGAAGCTCCCTCGCCCTGCCACGAAATTGTTTCCGGCGAAGGAGGCTTATGGACGAGCGTGAGCGGCGGCATGCCATCGACGTTACACTTTCACAACTGGAGAAGCAATTCGGCAAAGGCGCGGTCCTGCGCCTGGGCTCCGGCGCGGTGACGCCGGTGGCGGTGATCCCGAGCGGTTCCATCTCGCTCGACTGCGCCCTGGGCGTGGGCGGATTCCCGCGCGGCCGCGTGGTGGAAATCTTCGGGCCGGAGTCGTCCGGAAAAACCACACTCACCCTGCACCTGATCGCAGAAGCGCAAAAAGCCGGCGGGGTGGCCGCTTTTATCGACGCCGAGCACGCGCTCGATCCAGGGTACGCGCGCAAGTTGGGGGTGGATGTCGACAACCTGCTGGTGTCGCAACCGGACTCTGGAGAGCAGGCGCTCGAAATCGCCGCGGCTCTCACCAATTCCGGCGCCCTGGACGTGGTGGTGATCGATTCGGTAGCCGCCCTGGTGCCCAAGGCTGAGTTGGAAGGCGAGATGGGCGACAGCCACATGGGGTTGCATGCGCGGCTCATGTCGCAAGCGCTGCGCAAGCTGACCGGCGTAGTCAGCCGCACCGGAACCTGCATGGTGTTCATCAACCAGATTCGCGAAAAGATCGGCGTGATGTTCGGCAATCCCGAAACCACCACCGGCGGCCGGGCGCTCAAGTTTTACGCCTCGGTACGCGTGGATATCCGGCGCATCGCGGCGTTGAAAGACGGCGAGAACGTGATCGGCAACCGCACGCGCGCAAAGGTGGTAAAGAATAAAGTCGCGCCGCCTTTCCGGGAAGCGGAGTTCGATATCGTCTATGGCGAGGGGATCTCCTTCGAGGGCGATCTGCTCGACCTGGGAACTGCGCATAGCCTCGTCGAAAAGAGCGGATCGTGGTTCAGTTATCGGGGCGAACGCATCGGCCAGGGCCGCGACAATGCGCGGCAATTCTTGCGCGAGCACGGCGACTTGTGCCGCAATCTGGATGGCGAACTGCGCAAGACGCTCGGCCTCGCCGCGCTCGATGGCCAGCCGCGCAAGGCCGCCGCGGTGGCCACCGGCGGCGAGACTCCCGTCAAAAAGGCCGTTTGACGGGCCTGGCGCGCGCACATAACAAAAAAAAGCCCGAAAACAGGCCGTTTGGCGCGTGTTTTCTCTTTACATCCACTTTCGGCTTCCCGTATTATTGATATCGTAATCGAGACCATCGCTCACCACGAGCGTGCGGTCAGCGCCTTTATTCGATGGATGGCGTCTGGGCTTCCGTGATCGGCGGCCCGCGAGTTTGAGTGGATGGTGAGAATCAAAGGAGATCTATGGCAAGTCAACGTATGACGCAGACGACATTAGTGAGGACCTTGGCCGAAAGTTGCGAAGTAAACAACAAAGTGGCCCGGCAGTTCCTGGACAGCCTCGCCAGCCTGGCTATCGGTGAAGTGAAGAAGAACGGGGTCTTCGTGCTCCCGGGTATCGGCCGACTGGTACGCCAGGACCGCAAGGCCCGCACCGGCCGCAACCCGGCAACCGGCGAGACCATCAAGATTCCGGCCAAGAAGGTGGTCAAGTTCCGGGTGGCGAAAGCCGCTAAAGACGCCATCGTTCCGCCGAAGAAGAAGTGATTCCCGTTATCACCGGCCAAAAGCAAAACCCCGCGCGCCTCGATGCAGGCTGGCGGGGTTTCTTATTCTAAGCGGACATCTGAAGCCGAATTGAGATCCGCCCAAATTGCGGGCAGCCTCCGGAAGGCCTATTGCTTCTTCCCTTCGTCCTCTTCGCCTTTCAACGCGTCCTTGAAGTTACGAATTCCCGCGCCCAGGCCCTTGGCGACTTCCGGAATCTTCTTGCCGCCGAACAGCAGCAAGGCGACCACGAGGACCAGGAGCATCTCCTGCGTACCAAAGCTCCCGATGAAGGCGTACATCATATGGCTGGATCCCATGCGGCCTCCTTTCGACTCCCATTGTACAGGAATTTCACGCGGCGGACGTGGCATTCGATACGCGCGGCTCGAAGGTGTAACCGAACCCGCGCACCGAATGGATCAGTCCGGGGTTGGTGGGGTCCGTCTCGATCTTCTGCCGCAGCCGCAGCACGTACACATCCACGGCCCGATCCGTGATGGCGCGATCCTGACCCCACACGGCGTTCAGCAACTGCTCGCGGCTGAAGACCACTCCGGGACGGCTCATGAGGAATTCGAGCAGGCGGAACTCGGTGGCGGTCAGGTTGAGCAGCGTGCCGTTCAATCGCACCTGGCAGCTATTGCGGTCCAGATGTACGCCGCCCGCCTCCAGCACGCGGGTGGGCGCACTCTGATTGCGGAATTGCAGCTTGATGCGCGCGATCAGCTCGCGGACAAAGAACGGCTTCACGACATAATCGTTAGCCCCGAGTTCCAGCCCTACGATGCGATCCGTCTCCGAGGCGCGCGCCGTGAGAAAGATAATCGGCGTGTTCAGCAGGTCCGGATCCTTACGGACGGCTTTGCAAATCTCCAGGCCGTCGGAATCCGGCAGCATAATATCCAGCAGAATCAAGTCGGGACGCACCTGGCGGCAAAGATCCAGCGCACCCTTTCCGGTTTGCGAACCGGTTAATACAAATCCTTCCTTCTCGAGGTTGTACCTCAGCAGGGCAAACAGATCCGTGTCGTCTTCAATCAGAAGAATTTTCTTCATGGAAGCACCCGGCGTTCGGTGTTTTCCTCTTGAGGGTACGCAATGAATGGTTAACAACGAGTTACAGCCGCGTGAACTCAGGATTAAGTTCTCGGCGTGAGCAGGCTGCTGGACGGATTAGACTTGTTCTTCGAAACGATAGCCGAAGCCGCGTACCGTGGTGAGGTAGCGCGGATTGTCAGGCTCCGTCTCGATGTGCTCGCGCAAGCGCCGGATATGCACGTCGACTGTGCGCGGCGTCACAAAGCGCTGCTGTCCCCAGACTTCCTCGAGAAGTTGATCGCGGCTGTAGGCGCGGCCTGCGTGCGTGAGGAAGAATTCCAGCAGCTTGTATTCCGTGGAAGTCAGGGTCAACTCGCGCTTGCGTAGAAACACGCGGTGCGCGCCGCGATCGAGCTTGAACGGTCCGGATTCGATCGCGCTGCTTTCATCGCCTCCCAATTCCGCGCGCCGCAGGTGGGCCTTGACGCGCGCTACCAGCTCGCGCGGGCTGAACGGCTTGGTCATGTAATCGTCGCCGCCGATCTCCAGCCCCAGTACGCGATCCACTTCATCCGAGCGCGCGGTCAGAAATAACACCGGCGTGCGTGTCAGGACCGGCGACTTGCGGATCTGCCGGCAAAGCTCGAAACCGTCCTCGCCTGGAAGCATCACGTCCAGAATTACCAGGTCCGGTTTGAAGGCTTCCAGATCTTTCAGTGCGCCCCGGTTGCCTTGCAAAACGTAGGTTTGGTAACCACTGCGGGTCAGATTGTAGTCGAGAAGGGCCGCCAGTTCTGATTCATCCTCGACGATTGCGATTTTCTTGGACATCCGGTTCGTAGCGCGGGGATCGGCTCACCCCAAGCAGTCATTCTGCACGATGGCGCGCCACAGATGCAACTTGCATGCACGCCGCTCCGAATCGGCTAAACTGGGTATCGCAATGGATCTGCGCTATCCGATCGGCCGCTTCGAGTATTACGGCCCGAGCACCGAAGAACAACGCCGCCAGTTGATCGCCCGGATCGAACACGCTCCGGAACACTTGCGCGCGGCGGTTGCCGGTTTGTCTGCGGAACAGCTGGACGCCGAATATCGCCCAGGCGGCTGGACGGTCCGACAGGTGGTCCACCATCTGCCTGACAGCCACATGAACAGTTATTGCCGCTTCCGCCTGGCCCTCACGGAGGAGACGCCGGCCGTGAAGGGTTACGATCAGGAACGCTGGGCGCAACTCGACGATTCGCGCACCGCCCCCGTGGAAGTTTCACTCTTGCTGCTCGAAGCCTTGCATCGCCGTTGGGTATTGCTACTGCGGGCCATGAAGCCGGAAGATTTCATGCGCACGTTCCAGCATTCCGAGCTTGGTCCCGTGACTCTGGATCGCAATCTGGCGCTGTACGCCTGGCACGGCGACCATCATGTAGCGCACATCGCATCTCTGCGGGAGCGGATGGGCTGGGTTTGATTCGGGCGGAAACAGGAAGCCTCCGCGGCGTTTTTTCCACAGGTAGTACACTGTTTGTTAACTGTAACGAATTGAAAATAATCGAAATAAAGATTGAGGAAAACGGGGATGAAACGCAATTTTCATTTGACTGTAACATGGCGTTCATTGCATGATGAGGGTGGTTCCAAGAGGTCTAAGGAACAGCAAGCCGCTGAACGCTTAGCGAGCCTGGAGCGGTGATCTGGTATCGGCCTAATAAAATAGAACCGATGCCGGGGAGCGAAGGGCTATCGGGGGTGCTTGGACGGTGAGCTTCCTGGTTAGGAATCGGATTGAACGCTTTGATCCGGAAGGGTCCGAAAGGCCCCCAAGGGGAGTGGAGATCCGGGGAATAGCCGGGAGTGCCGGACGCAAGTCAGGCAACGGGGTTCCGGTAGCGATCCTGCATGTACTGGGGCGAACCAGCGCGCGTGGGGGAATCGGGATCTGAACGAGCCAGACGAACCGATGGCGGGGTGTCGAAGAAGCAGGTCGGGAGCTTCGACCTCGAAATGGGGGCTTGGAGACAGGCAGTCGTTTCGGGAGAGTGAAAGGCCGCTTCGAGATACCGGCTCCGGCTGGAAAAGCTAGCTGGTGAGCCTGGAAGCTTTGATCCGTTGTCTCCGAAAGGAGCTGGCGGGGAGCCGAAGGGACGACACCCGGCGATTCCGGTTGCAAAGCTCTATGCCGATGCATGCCGGCTGGGAGTTTGGCTGTGAGATTGGGTCACTTGGAACCATTTTCTTTTTGGGAGTCCGCCAATTCAGCGGACACCGATTTTCCCCTCCAGAATCTGCCGGTTGGGGTCTTCCGCTCCCACCCTTCGAGTATCGGTGTGGCAATCGGTGATCGGATACTCGACTTGCGCCGTGCCGCGCGGGCAGGGCTGCTCGCCGGTCTCACGACCGCCACTATCGAAGCCTGTTCCGCGAATCTGCTGAATCCGCTGATGGCTCTCGGGCCTGTCAGTTGGTCGCCGCTGCGCGAGCGGTTGATCGAACTGCTGCGTAACGGCAGTCCCCGGCGGACCGCGGTCGAGGCGGCTTTGCTGCCGATGCACGAAGCCGAGATGCTGGTACCAGCCGCGATCGGCGATTACACCGATTTCTACGCCTCGATTCAGCACGCCACTAACGTCGGGCGGCTCTTCCGTCCTGACAATCCGCTGTTGCCGAACTACAAGTATGTGCCGATCGGCTATCACGGCCGCGCTTCGTCCATCGTGATCAGCGGGACGCCCGTGCAGCGGCCGCACGGCCAGATGAAAGATCCTTCCGCGGGTACGCCCGCGTTCGGTCCGACCCGTTCGCTCGATTACGAATTGGAGGTCGGATTCTTCGCCGGCCCGGGAAACCCGCTCGGGCGACCCATTCCCATCGCCGAGGCCGAATCGCATATCTTCGGGCTGTGCCTGGTCAACGATTGGTCCGCGCGGGACATGCAAGCCTGGGAGTATCAGCCGCTCGGTCCATTCCTGGCCAAGAATTTTGCGACGAGCATCTCGCCATGGATCGTCACCATGGAGGCGCTGGCGCCATTCCGCGTACCGGCGTATCCGCGCCCCGCGGGCGATCCGGAGCCGTTGCCGTATCTCGCCGCGGAGGTCGATCGTCAACGCGGCGGCATCGATTTGACGCTCGAAGTACACATTCGCTCGCTACGCATGCGCGAGCGCGGGACCGCGCCGGTGCGGCTCAGCCGAGGCAATCTGCGCAACCTTTACTGGACACCAGCCCAGCTACTCACACATCACGCCAGCAATGGCTGCAACCTGCAGCCGGGCGACTTACTGGCGAGCGGCACCGTATCAGGGCCGCAGCCTGACGAGCGAGGCTGCCTGCTCGAGTTGACGGAGCGCGGCGCAAAGCCCTTCCGCCTGCCGGCCGGTGAGCTCCGTAAGTTTCTCGAAGACGGCGACGAAATCATTTTGCACGGCTACTGTGAACGCGAAGGGCACCCGCGTATCGGTTTTGGCGAGTGCCGTGGTATCGTGGCCGCAGCCGAATCATCACGATAAGGAGGCCGAAATCTATGCACCGACGCCATCTGCTGCTGGGAATGGCCGCTGCCGGATTGCCGCTCGACGCGCAGGAGCCGCCGCCAGGTTCGCTCTACATCCCGAAGCCGCACCTGGTCGAAGACCGCAGATTCCTCCACGATTTCATGGACGAGTTCGCTTTCGCCGGCCTGGTGACGGCCAATCCGGGGATCCGCATCACGCACATCCCCGTGCTGCTCGATCGCGCCGCCGGGCCGAACGGCACGATCTATGGACACATCGCGCGCCGCAACCCGCAGAGCGCATGTTTCAATGGCCACGATTCCGCGGTGATCGTGTTCCACGGCCCGAACAGCTACATCTCGCCCACCTGGTACGCCAAGCCGGAGGCCGTGCCTACCTGGAACTTTGCCGTGGTGCACGCCAGCGGCCGCCTGAAGCCCATCGCCGATGCGGAGGCGCTGCATGGCCTGCTCGCGAAGCTGATTGCCAAGTTCGAAGGGCCGGGCTCCGCCTACGATTTCGCCAAACTGCCCGCAAGCTACGTGAACGGCATGCTGGGCGGCATTATCGGCTTCGAGATGCAGATCGAGTTGCTCGAAGGCAAATTCAAGCTTGGCCAGGAGCGCAGCGAGGCCGATAAGCAATCGATCGTGAAAAACCTGCGCAACGCGAAGCCCGGGCGATCCATCGCCGATCTCACCGCGGCGTTCTACCAGCGCGGTTGAACGCTACGCCACGACCGCAACGAACCAGCGCCCGGCATGCAGCACTTGCCCCCCGCCCAACTCTGCGATCAACTGTGCCGGCGTGAAGTAGCGTTTATAAACTCTGTGGCGCGATCCGTCCTGCAGCACGCGCTCCTGTGTTTCCTCGGGCTCGACGCCTGCGCGCCACGCCGCATCCACCACCAGGAGCCTGGCGGCGCTTCGCCGAGAAACCGCTGCCGCATCTCGGCATTGAGGTGGCCGTAGAAGTGGGCGGCCGTCACGCACTCGAACGTGCCGACGCCAAACGGTGGCTGCAACGCATCCCCCTGCAGCCCGCGCCCGCCAGGTACCCGCCGGCGCGCAATGCGCAGCATGGCCATGCTCTGATCGAGCGCGGTAGTGTCTCCGGCGAGATGCTGCGTCAGGAAGGCGGTCCCGCAAGCGGCGTCCAGCACAGTGCGCATCCCCACGCCGCGCAGGCGACGGATCAGCGCCGCGACTTCCGCATGCCAGCCCGGACGGTCGCGCGCAGCGAACACGCCGGTTCCCAGGTACCAGTTGTCGTATTCGGCCGCCCGCCGGTCGTAATAAATCCTCTCCGCCTGGGTCATCTCTCCCTATCTTGCACCGCGGCGCTGGGAGTTACCATCAGCAGTGGCCATGATATAAGAGGATCTTTATGTCAGATTCGAGCCACGACTTCGATTTCATCGTGATCGGTTCCGGCTTCGGCGGCAGCGTCACGGCGCACCGGCTCACGGAGAAAGGCTACCGCGTCGCGGTAATGGAGATGGGGCGCCGATGGACGCCCGAAAATCTCCCTTCCACCAACTGGATCATCTGGCGCTGGTTCTGGCGCCCGCGTCTGGCACTGCGCGGCTTCTTCAACATGGAGTTCTTCAAGCACGTGGTGATCCTGCACGGCTGCGCGGTGGGCGGCGGTTCCATCACCTACGCCAACACCCTGCTCGTGCCAACGGATCCGATCTGGGACAGCGGATCGTGGGCCGGCCTCGCCAACTGGAAAGCTGAAATGCCAGGCCACTTCGAGACCGCTAAGCGCATGCTCGGTGTGGTCGAAAACCGCATTCTCGGACCAGCCGATCACTTTCTGAAACAGGCTGCCGACGCGGCCGGTGTGGGTCACACTTTCTATCGCACCAGTGTGGCGGTATTCGAACCGCCTGAAGGCGAACCCGCCGGAAAAACTTATCCCGATCCCTACTTCGGCGGCGAAGGTCCCGAGCGCTCCACCTGCATCGGCTGCGGCGGCTGCATGGTGGGATGCCGCTACAACGCCAAAAACAGCCTCGACAAGAACTATCTCTATCTCGCCGAAAAGCACGGTGCGCAGGTCTTCGCCGAGACGCGCGTCGTGGATGTGACGCCGCTCGCGGGCGCCGCCGATGGCAGCGCGGGATACGAAGTGCGCACCGAGAAGTCCACGGCATTCGTCTTCAAACATCCGCAGCGCTTGACTTGCCGCGGGATTGTGTTCGCGGCATCCGCGCTCGGCTCCATGGATCTGCTCTTCCGGCTGAAACTCAAAGGCTCGCTGCCGGGCCTCGGCGATCAACTCGGCAACCGTGTGCGCACCAATGCCGAATCGCTGATCGGCGTGCGCGTTCCAGGCAGCCAGGAGGATTTCTCCAAAGGCATCGCCATCGGCTCGGGCATCTACCTGGACGACTATACGCATATTGAGGCGG
>DATKNQ010000156.1:0-3507 GCA_035541265.1 Bryobacteraceae bacterium | reverse complement strand
TGGCTCGACCTGGCTGACGCGCCCTGCCGCCGCGCTCCCGCGAGCGATCCCACCTTTGCGCCGGCCTTCATCGAGCGCGGCGATTACCGCGTGCAACGCGGCGATACCGCGGGCGGCATCGAGGACCTCCAGCGCGCGGCGGCCCTGGATCCGTCTTCGGAAACGGCGGCGCGACTTCTCGCGGCCGCTTACGATACCGCCGGCCTTCACGAGAAAGCACAGGCCACCGCGCAAAAGGCCGCGGATGCCAATCCACAATCGTGGAACGCCTATTACGAACTGGGCGAGATTTATCTCAAGTCCGGGCGCTTCGATAAAGCCATCCAGGCATACAACCGGGCCACGCAGCTTGCCCCTGGAAATAACTCGGCCTGGACGCGCCTGGGTACGGCGTACTCCATGGCCGAACATCTCCCCGAAGCGGAGCGGGCCTACCAACGGGCCCTCGCCATTGCCCCCACTTTTCCGGAGTACAACAATTTGGCGAATGTGTATCTCAGCGAAGAGCGCTTCGCCGAGGCCGGCGCCGCGTACGAGAAGGCCCTCGAGATCAACCCCAAACAGGATCGCATCTGGGGAAATCTGGGAGCCGCCTATTCGAGGATGCCCGGCAAGCAGACCGAGTCGCGCGACGCCTATCGCCGCGCCGCCGAACTGTGCCGCGAGACTCTGAAAGCCACCCCGGACGACGCCGTGACCATCTCCAATCTGGCCTCGTACGAAGCGTTCGAGGGTGAGCGCGCCGAGCCTCTCGAACGGATTCAAAAGGCCCTGGCGCTAGCGCCCAAAGACGTTGACGTTCTTTACAACGCCGTGGAGACCTACGAATACCTCGGCTTCCGCGAACAGGCCTTGTTCTGGACCGGCAAAATGCTCGAGCAGGGCTTTCCCGTGAAAGACCTGGAACGCAGCGTCGTGCTGGCTGACCTGCGCCGGGACTCGCGTTACAGGGCGCTGGTGGCGGGCCATCTCCGCGAGTCCCGTTGACGCCTCAGGCCGCGGAAGGCGGAATATTCTGCGTGTGGTGTCCGCCGCCCGCCGGGTGTTCGGCAAAGTAAGCGCTCGGATTCACATACCTGCCCCCGAACGCGAACCCGTACCAGATCTGCTCGGTATTGGGGCTCGCCGATCCGTATGGCAGTGAAACCGATTGATGCTCGACGTTGCTGTTCACTGCCGGCACAGATATCGTGGCATCGTGCGGTCCGGTGTACCTGTCGAACGTCCTGGTGAACAACAACACCAGCTGGCCGCAGGCATTTCTGATCCATAAAACCACGGGACTCTGGTTGCCCGGAATCCAATCGAAGACCGCGTGCTCGATGATCGGGTGGACGTTGTGCGGCGGATTTGGATCGGTCTGCGGATGCAAGACCAGGCTCAGGAGGCCCATGACCTTCCTGACGTTGGTGTTATCGACGTGCGTGCAATCGCAATTCGCGCCAAACTCCTTGAAGTCGTAATGATGGCAAACTACGGATTCCCCTTGATCGAGAATCACGTTTCTCGCGTTGTCGAGCAGACATTTGGTGGCCTGATCGCAGGGCGCTTTAAACCTCGTGTGATAACACACCACCCTCTGTGTGTCTTGGACCATGACGCAGTTGGTTCCATCAGGCGTACAGCCGTCGGTGCTGATGGCCCAGTTGTGATGGCAGACTTTTCGCATAGCTCTCCTCTTCGAACGGAATGCTCCGGCTTCCGGCTGAAAGTTTACACCTAGCCCGTGGCGCCGGCAAGCGCAAACACGCGCTGTGTCAAGGCATGGCCATCGGCTTGAAGACGATCGCGGGCAGCGCGGAGAGCACGAGTAAAGCGAGCGAACAGGCAGAGCGCATGGTTACCAGTTCGTGATGGAGCCATCGGGCCGGAAATAAGTCTGCGCCCGATTGGTGTCGTACTCGGTGATTTCGGCGATCTGCTTGAGCGCCTTGAAATCGAGTTCTACACCGAGGCCGGGGCGGTCGTTCGGATACAGCTTTCCGTTCTTGAAATCCAGGCACACGGGCAGATGCGGCAAGGTGCGGCCCTGATAGTTGTACTCCATCAACACCGGTCCCGAGTAGGTGCTGAGCGAATTCACGAGCGCCGCGGTGGCGATGGGTCCGGTGAAGTGCGGTACGATTCCCACAAAATGCGTCTCACAGATGGCGGCGATTTTCATCATTTCGGTAATGCCGCCGACGTTGGCCAGCGTGGCGCGCACGAAGTCGATGTCATGATCTTCAACGAGCTTGTTGAAGTCCCACCGGTTGCCCCACTCTTCGCCCGCCGCGATCGGCACTTTCACCATGCGGCGGAGGATGGGCAGATCCTGCTGGAAAGCCTCGGCCCGCACGGGATCCTCGACAAAGAATGGCGCGAGCGATTCGATAAGACCACATCCACGCACGGCTTCATCCAGATCGAAGCGCTGATGGAAATCGACGCACCAGTCGCCATTGGGGCCGACGCCTTCGCGGGCCTCGACGCAGTCGCGGTAAAGCTGATTCAGGCGCTCGCGCGTGTTGTAGGTGCCGTTGGCGGGCGCTTCCGCAGCGCCCATGCGAAAGGCGCGATAGCCGGCCGCAACCGTGATTTGCGCGCGCTCGCGAATGCGCATGCCCCGCTCGATGCCCGGAATGATTCCCGCCGTGTTGTAGCACTCGCAATAGTTGCGCACGGTGCCGCCGAGCAGCGCGTGCACCGGCACGCCCAACGCTTTGCCGCGGATGTCCCAGAGCGCCAGATCGAGTGCGCCAAGCGCGTCTTCTTTTTCGCGCCCGGGCGGATAGAAGAACGCGCGCGACATGTCCTGCCACAAGTGTTCGCTATGTTGCGGATCCTGGCCGATCAGCCGCCCCGCGCATTGTTCCAGCGTGTCTTTGGAACCGCCTTCGCCGATGCCCGTGATACCGGCGTCCGTTTCCACTGTCACTACCATGTCGCTTTGGTTGAAGAGCGGATTCGGATGCGGCGGCACATAGGCCCGCACGCGGGTGATCTTCATTTTGGGAACCGCCGCAACAGCGCGCCGCGGTCTCGCCGCAACGGCCGCCGAGGCCGCTGCGAGCGATTTGAAAAATTTCCTGCGCTGCACGAAAGCTACTCTACCACCAGTTCGCCTTTCATGCGCTTGTGGCCCAGACCACAGAACTTCGAACACTCGAAGGGGAATGTCCCGGTCTTGTCGGCGGTGAACTCGATCGTGGTGGGCTCGCCCTTCTTCAGCTCCTGTTCGATGTGGAACGCCGCGATTTTGATCCCATGGTCGCGATCGGTGGCCGTGATGATCAGCCGCACATGGTCGCCCTGTTTGACCTTGATCTGGCTGGGATCGAATTCGTACTTCTTCGCCGTCATCTTGATCTCGGTAACCGCGGTTTGGCACAGCGCGGGCATCGCCAGGCCGGCTACTAACACGCTCACGATAGCAATGATTTTCATTTCATCTCTTCCAAAGGCGGTTCGACGGCTACCCAATCGGACCGGTTACCGGCGGGCGGGGCATAGATTGGCGGCGCGGCC
>DATKNQ010000155.1:0-7109 GCA_035541265.1 Bryobacteraceae bacterium | reverse complement strand
GGGCTCGACCTTCACTTCGGCAATCACGAAGTGGCCTTCCAGATCGGAGCCGACCATCTCTTTGATGTCCTCCGGATCGATGTGCAGCGTGGCGGTAAGGACCATGTCGTCGTTGTCGCCACTGGCGGTGGAGACTGTTTTCTTGGCGGCCGTGAGCACCAGCGCCGGGAGAAGCAGCAAAGCGAGAAGGCGGGACGCCATTTGAGTTCCTGGATTCATTATAGCCAGCCCGGGTGGGGCAGGCCCTGCCTTCGGCCCGCCCGGCAGGCGGCACGGAAGCGCCAGGCTCACGTAAAAAAGTTGAGATCTCTGGAGAGGGGCCGCCACTGGTACAATGAGCTTTCAACCCCATCTTACGGAGTTTTCCTTTCATGGATGAAAAAGAGCGCGCGCGCGCTTTAGAGAATGCCCTGAGCCAGATCGAGAAGCAGTTTGGCAAGGGCTCGATCCTGCGTCTGGGATCCAAGGACGCCATCGTTCCGGTATCGGTGATCTCGACGGGCTCGATTTCGCTGGACGCGGCTCTCGGCGTGGGCGGCTTCCCGCGCGGCAGAGTCATCGAAATCTTCGGTCCGGAATCCTCCGGCAAAACCACCATCGCACTGCAAGTGGTGGCGGAAGCCCAGAAGAAGGGCGGCATTGCGGCCTTCATCGACGTGGAGCACGCGCTCGATCCGGCGTACGCACGCAAGCTCGGCGTGGATGTCGACAACCTGCTGGTGTCGCAGCCCGACTACGGCGAACAGGCCCTCGAGATCACCGGCGCGCTGATCGCTTCCGGATCGATCGATGTGCTGGTGGTGGACTCGGTCGCGGCGCTGGTGCCCAAAGCTGAGCTGGATGGCGAGATGGGCGACAGTCACATGGGCGTGCAGGCGCGGTTGATGTCGCAAGCGCTGCGCAAACTCACCGGCGTGGTCGCGCGCTCCAAGACCTGCCTGATCTTCATCAACCAGATTCGCGAAAAAATCGGTGTGATGTTCGGCAATCCGGAAACCACCACCGGCGGCCGCGCGTTGAAATTCTACGCCTCGATCCGCGTGGATATCCGCCGCATCGCGGCCATCAAGGATGGCGAGTCGGTGGTCGGCAACCGCACCAAGGTGAAGGTGGTTAAGAACAAAGTGGCGTCGCCGTTCCGCGAGGCGGAATTCGACATCATCTACGGCGAGGGCATTTCGAAGGAAGGCGACCTGATCGACCTGGGTGTGGCGCAGAACCTGGTGGAGAAGAGCGGCTCCTGGTTCAGCTACAAGGGCGACCGCATCGGGCAGGGCCGCGAAAACGCGCGCCAGTTCCTGAAGGACAATCCGGACATCCGCCAGGCGATCGATACGGAACTGCGGCGGCAACTCGGCCTGCTGAAGCCGGAGGCGGAGCCGAAGGCCGCGCCCGACCCGCCCCCTGCGCCCGTGACAAAGCCAGCGGCCGCGACGGCCCGCCGCTAACGCTATACGCAGCGCAGCTCTTTGCCCGTCGGCGTCAGGACTTCGCAGCCCTGCGGCGTCACGACTACCGTGTCCTCGATGCGAATGCCGCCATAACCTTCGACATAGGCGCCGGGCTCGATGGTGATCGCCATGCCCGCGGCGAGCTTCGTCTTGTTTTTCCTGCCGATGCGTGGCAGTTCGTGGATTTCGAGGCCCAAGCCGTGGCCGGTCGAATGCACGAACGCGCGGTCGAGGCCGTACTGTTTCAAAACCTGGCGGGCGCGGCGGTCCACGTACGCGGTTGTCACGCCCGGCTTCACGGCATCGATGGCGGCGAGCTGCGCCTCCAGCACGGCTTTGTACATCAGCTTCACGCGCGCATCCGGCGTGCCCAGGAACAGCATGCGGGTCATGTCGCTGGCGTAGCCAGCCTGAAACGTCCCCATATCGATGAGCAACAGTTGCCCAGGCTGCAGCTTCGCGCTGGTGGGGTGCGCATGTGGCAGGGCCGTGCGCTCGCCGGATGCCACGATAGTTTCGAACGAGGGTTTCTCCGCGCCCACGCGGTGCATCTGATGTTCGATCTCCGCCGCCAGATCCCGCTCGCGCATGCCCGTCCGCACGCGCCGCGCGGCCTGCTCGAAGGCTTTCGAATTCGCCGCTACCGACTGCCGGATGAGCTCGATCTCGGCCGGCGACTTCACCATGCGGTGCTGCTCCAGCCAACCGGAAACCGGCTCTAACGCGACCCTGGCCGGCAGTTTTTCGCGCAGCACGGCGTAGCCGTCATAGCTCAAATTTGAACGTTCGAAGCCAAGGGTCCCCAGGCGCCGGCGCACCGCCCATGCGGCGACCGCGGTCAGGATCGGGCCTTTGCAGACCTTCACCGGGCACGAGATCTCGAGGCGCGACTGGATCGCGTAGCGCGGGTCGGTGAAGAAGATCGCTTCGCTATCGAGCACGAGTACGGCGCCGTTGCTGCCGGTGAATCCGGTCAGATAGCGGACGTTCGCTGACGACGTGACCAGCATGCCGTCCAGCTTGTGCGCGCTTAGTTCTTTGCCGATGGAAGCGCGGCGTTGTGAAAATTCGTTAATCAACCTGAAGTTCCCGGGCGAGGACCATAGCGCGCTCCGACAAGGCATCCGCCTGCGTCAAATCGCCGCGCTGCTCGGCCTCCTGTTCCTGCGTGAGGAAAGAATTGATGCGATCGGTGAGGCTCTGATTCTGTTTGGTTTGATGACTCTTCGCTTTGTTGAGCCAGTCCTGGATCTCGCGCCGCCGCCCGTCGATCGCCGTCTTGATGCGCTTTTGTTCGTCCGGGCTCAGAATCGGCTGAATCGGCGGCTGCTCCGGCGGGGCCGCTACGGGCGCGGCGGGCTGATTATCGGCTTCGGTTTCCTGTTCAGGTTTCGGCGCGGCGGCCCGGCGCGGCGTGCGCGGTGCGGGCGCGGCGGTCTCGGCCTTCTCCGGTGCGGGAGCCGCAGCGGCCGGAATCTTGGGAATCGCGTCCGGATTGACCGGCTGCGGGCTGGGAAGAACGACCGTTGTCTGGGGGATGGAAAGCGGCCCCTCCGGCGTGGCTTGGGCCGCGGCGGCCGCGGGAGGCGGCGGAGTGGCGGGCTGCTTTGCAGATCCGAGGGTGCACCCGGTCAGCGCTACCGCCAGCGTGACCACACAGAGAATGCCCTCCGGGCTGGGACCCTTGCCACCGCCAAACCGCTGTCCCTGACCTGAGACTCGCATTAGGATGGAACTCTAATTGTACCATCCGTGGTTACAGCGACAGCGGCAACCGCACCACGAAGGTCGTCCCCTTGCCGGGCTCGCTAGTGAAATCGATCGTGCCATCGTGCAACTGGATAATGCGGAAAGTCATGGCCAGGCCGATGCCTGATCCCTGCGGCTTGGTCGTGAAATACAGCCGGAAAATCTTATCGCGCAGCTCCGGCGGAATCCCCGCGCCGGTGTCGCTGATGCGGATCTCGGCTTCCTCTTCGTGCAGCCCGGACTCGATGCGCAACTCGCCGCCGTCAGGCATGGCCTGAATCGCATTGACGACCACGTTGAGGATCGCCTGCTTGATCATGTCCACGTCCACGCGGATGTGGGCCGCATCGCTGTCATCGTGCACCACGACGCGGATATTCGCGGCGGTGGCTTGCGGCGAGGCCAGCTCTACGATTTCGCGCACGAACGTATCCAGCGGCAATTCGGTGAAATGCAATTCCACCGGGCGGGTGAAATCGAGGAATGTCTTCACCACGCGGTCGAGCCGCAGGATCTCGCGTGAGATGATCTCCATTTGCGGCGCAACCTCGGTGTCGTGGCGGTCCAGCTTCATGCGGGCGAGCTCCACATGCATCAGGATGGCGTTGAGCGGATTCTTCACCTCGTGCGCGACGCCGCTGGTGATCCGGCTGATGGCCGAAAGCCGGTCGGCGGTTTGCAGTTGACGGCCGACCTGGCGGGCGGCTTCCGGGTCGCGCAGGCGGACCATCAGGCCGGTGCCGCGTCCCGGATTACCTCCCGGATTTGCTCCGTCCGGCAAATCCACGGATAGCAGTGCAATGAAAGCCGCCGAGCCGTCCTCGCGCGTGATGGGCACGCGCCGGTTGCGAATCGGCCGTCCCGTCTGGGAGGCCTGGGCCAGCAGCAGGCCGAGCGTCGTGCCCGGTGAGAAGATCTCCGGCAGCGTGCGGCCCACCAGGTCGGCACGCATCTTGCCGAGGAATTTCTCGACCGAGCCGGAGGCCATGATCAGGCGGCGGTCGCGGCCGAACATCAGCACGGCGTCCTCGAGCTGGTCGAGGATCCGCTCAAAGTTGCCGCGCAGATCGGAAAACTCGTACTGCGCGCCGCGCAATTGTTCGCCGAGCAGGCTGACCTTGTTGGCGATCACACCGAACTCGTCAGCTCCCATACGCGTGACCGGTACCAGGGCCTGCGGATCGTATTCGCCCTTCGCCACCAGGTCGAGCAGATGTCCGAGCCGGCCCAGCGGCCGGAAGGCGATGAACGAGAACAATAGCGTGATACAGAGCGCGCCCGCCACCGAGGCCGCCGCCACGCCGGCGCTGCGTTTGAGCGTGGGCATGATATCGAGCGCCTTGATCAGCGGCGGGTAGATGACGATGCGGACGTAGAGCACGGGCTGGCCTGGCGGGCCCAGCGGCTGCTCGAGCTGATAGTAAGAATTCTGCTGGCTCAGTACTTTGACCTTCTGAAACCAGTTGGTCCTCTTGACGATCGGCTCAAAATCCGGATAGTGCGGGAACGGTTTTCCCTCCGACTTCGGATCGCTGTCGAGCAGCACTTGATTGTTGTTGTCGCAGACGGCGATCTCCACCAGCGCATGCGAGGCACTCATGATATCGAGCAGGCCGCGCTGCAGACTGGGATCACGGAGTGTCTGGCGCCAGGGATGCTGGCGGTCGCGGTTGAGCGTCTCCACGACATTGTTGGACGCCACGCGCTTCAGCAACTCGGCGTGTTCCAGGGTTTCCTGGAACTGCTCATCCATCTCGTAGCCCAGGTCGAGCACTGAAATGATCGCGACAATGGCGGTCATCACCAGGACCGAAGAAAGCGTCAACCTGGCCTGGGTGTTCATGCGGGACTTACCCCGGAATCAGGAGCAGTTTGCCGGTGGTCCGGCGGCCTTCCAGATCGCGATGGGCTTGGGCAGCTTCGGCGAGCGGGTAGGCGTGGTGAACGCGAATCTTCAGCTCACCGGAAGCCACCCAATTCAGGACGTCGCCTGCCCGCCACAGCAGTTCGTCGCGGGTCAGGACATGATGCGCCAGGGAGGGCCGCGTGAGGAACAGCGAGCCTTTGCCGTTCAGGATGTTGGGGTCGAAGGGCGGCACCGGACCGCTCGATTGCCCGAACAAGGCCAGCAGGCCGCGGGGCCGCAGGGAATTGAGGCTCTTGTTGAAGGTGGTGGCGCCCACCGAATCGTAGACCACATCCACGCCGCGGCCGCCGGTCAGCCGCTTCACTTCCGTCTCGAAATCCTGCTCGGTATAAAGGATGGCCTCGTCCGCTCCAGCCTCTTTCACACGCTGCGCTTTGGCTGGGGTGGAACACGTGCCAAAGACGTGCGCGCCGATGTTCCTGGCCATCTGGACTAACAAGAGGCCGGCACCGCCGGCGGCTGCGTGCACCAGGCAGGTGTCGCCGCGTTTCAGGGGGAAGGTGGATTTTGTCAGATAGTGCGCGGTCATGCCCTGGAGCATGGCGGCCGCGGCAGTCTTCAGATCCACATGCTCGGGGACCTTCACCAATTGCGCGGCTGGGACCACGGCGAACTCGGCGTAGGATCCGCGCACCATGGCATAGGCTACGCGATCGCCCGGCGCGAAATCTGTCACGCCGGGGCCAACTGACTCCACCGTGCCGGCGGCCTCCGATCCGAGAGACACGGGCGTGCCGGCCTTGTAGAGTCCTGTCCGGAAATAGACGTCAATGAAGTTGACGCCGGCGGCGGCAATCTTCACTAATACTTGTTGCGGTCCGGGCGAGGGCACGGGCAGATCGACTACCTCCATCTTTTCCGGCCCGCCGGTCTCTCTTACTTGAATGGCTTTCATGGATGGACCTTGTGCCATGCGCGGCGGAGGTGCACGGCCGATGCATAGAGTAACAGATACGCCAGAGTGAACGGAAACAGCGCGAGCCGTCCCGCGGTGCGAATCGCACCCGAGCCGGTAAGCCCGGCGCGGAACAAAACAAAGTGACGGATGGCCTGCCAGTGGCCGCGATCGAGCCAGAAGTAGTCGCCGTTTTCGTTGATGACGAAAACCTTCACGGGAAGGCGCGCCGCCAGCGCCCATTTCCACTTGGTCATGATGGGTTCGGCCGAGCAGATGATGCCCATGATGGAGTAGCGCTTGGCGGCCAGGCTGCGATAGAGTGACTGACGTCCACGGCGGCCGCGATAATCCGTGACACGATACGCGCTGCGAATGCCTTCCGGCAGGCCGGCGTAACACGTCACCAGGTCGACGGGGATCTCTTCGCCGTAACTCTGGCGGAGCCCGGGCAGCAGGCGCTCGATCAGATGCCGCGACCCGCTCTCCACCAGCAAGATGCCGGAAACCGGCGGCTGCCTGCGGCGCAGAAAGTATCGCACAACCCCAATATAGCCGAGTCGCGCGGCAGGGCTGCGAGCGATCTACAGCTTCATCTCTTCGATGGTCTTCTCCGCCACAGCGACTTGCCCATCGGTTCCGCGAACGGCCAACGCGCCCAGGGCGTTGTAGACGAACAGGCGACGGATTTGGGAGGTGCTGCGGACCTGCATCGCTACTTTCTGGAGTTGCTCAGGCTGAGCTACCGGTAGGAAAAACACGCGTACCAGACTGTCGTCGGTGCGCAGCCGGTATTGGTGCGGCGCGCCGGTTGCGGCCGGACGGCTGGTCACCGGCTTATCCAGCTCGCTCACCAGCCAGGCAGCCAGCGCCACGCGATCCGCGGTGCTGCGCAAGGCCATTTCGCGGCGGGCGTTGTTGACGAAGAGCCTTGAAATATCACCGACTGCGCGGATCAAAACGACAATCTCCTGTAACTGCTGCGGCGTTTGCGGATTGGTCAATTGGAAGACACGCGCCACATCGTCGCTCGCCAGCGGATACTCGTGGGGCGCGGGCGGGGCAGCGCCCACGGGCTGATCCAACT
>DATKNQ010000154.1:0-2998 GCA_035541265.1 Bryobacteraceae bacterium | reverse complement strand
TCGTGGATGCCCTGGTTGCCGACGTCGCCGTTGCCGTAGTTCCAATGCCAGTGCCAGTTGTAGTGCACCAGTGCGCGGGTGAATTCGCGCGCCTGCGCCGGACCTTGCCAGATGTCCCAGTTGAGATAAGGCGGCGCGGGCTCGTTGCCTTTGTGGCCGACAGACGGCCGGATACGGAACACCAGGCCGCGCGCCATATAGACGTTGCCGATCACGCCCTTGTTCAGCAACTGTACGGCCTCCTTGATAGCTTCCGAACTGCGCAACTGCACGCCGTGTTGCACGATGCGGTTGTATTTGTGCGCGGCCTCGATCAACTTGCGGCCTTCGTAGATGTTGTGCGCGCCGGGCTTTTCGACGTACACATCTTTGCCGGCCTGGCAAGCCCAGATGGCCGCAAGCGAGTGCCAATGGTTCGGCGTCGCGATGCTTACCGCATCGATCGATTTATTGTCGAAGACTTTGCGCAGATCCTGCTCGGTCTGGACCTTGCGGTGATACTTGGCCTCGAACTGTTCGGCGCGCTCGTTGAGCAGGCTGCGGTCCGGATCGCAGAGCATCACGACCTCGGCATCCGGCAGGTTGCCGAAGCCGGCGATGTGATCCCTGCCGCGTCCGTTGATACCCAGGACAGCGATCTGAATGCGGTCGTTGGCGGAAGCCTTGCGCGCCATCAGCGAAATGGCGGCTCCGCTCGCGCCCAGCATGAAACTCCTTCGCGTGTTCATGGTGAACCCCTGTGGCCGATTCTAGCGCGAAAACTGGCCGCCGTTTTCCGGCCGCATCTTGACTTCCTCCAGTAATGGAGCCTAGACTCTACATATGGAGTCACGCGCTGAACGCCGCCCGGAGATCCGGATCGAACCGGTCCCGCCCGAGATGCGCCGCGAACCGCAGGTCCGCCGGCGGCTCTCCGCTCCTGCCATGCGTTCGTTCTTCAACATCTGCGCCGCCTGGCAACTCACCGCGGACGAGCAACGCGGCCTGCTCGGATGGCCGCCGCCCTCCACCTTCTTCAAGTACAAAGCCGGCAACGTCGCGATCCTTTCGTACGACACGCTGATGCGCATCTCACTCGTGCTGGGCATCTACAAAGACCTGCACATCCTCTATCCCGAGCCCGGCTTGGCCGACGGCTGGGTGCGCTTGCCCAATAGCAACCCGCTGTTCGGGGGCGCGCCGGCCCTGAAGCTGATGATCGAAGGCGGGCTCGACGGCCTCTACCAGGTGCGCCGTCTGCTCGACGGAAGGCGCGGCGGGTGGAACTGACACCGCGCGCGCGCAAGGTCCGCCTGAAAGACACCTGCCGGCTGGTACCCAGCCTATATCCGTCGCGCGGCGTTCTGGACGTGGTGGCTCGGCCCGAGGATCTGGCCGCCATCATCGAACTGGAGACCTGGACCAACGACCGCATCTCGTCGGAACTCGGCATCCTGCATCGCATTCCTCCGGACGAATGGGTCACCGGCCGCCCCATGGCGAGCGTCATCATGGCGGCATTCTGCCATCCGAAGCCAAATGGCGGCCGCTTCAACGGCCAGGACCGGGGAGCGTGGTACGCGGCAACCTCACTGCCCGCGGCGCATGCGGAAGTGATCTACCATCGCACCCTCGAACTAGGGGAAGTCGGAGTCTTTGATACGCGCGTTCAGATGCGCCTGTACCTGGCGGATTTTCACGCTGTCTTCCACGACGTACGCGCGATAACCGCCCGGAACGCGCCGTACCACGATCCGCTCAGCTACTCAGCGTCGCAGGCGCTGGCACGGCAACTCATGGCGGAAGGTTCGAACGGTGTGATCTACGGCAGCGTGCGCTATCCGGGAGCCGAATGCCTGGCCTGCTTCCGCCCGGCCCTGGTCACGAACGTCCGCAATACGGCGCACTTCGAGTATCGCTGGGAAGGCACGCGCACGCCACGCGTCCGCCGGTTGGGCCGGCCCAAAACGTAACGCGGCCTACTTCACGTGCTCGAGCGCCTGCTCGAAATCGGCCAGGATGTCGCGCCAGTCTTCAATGCCCACCGACACGCGCACCAGGCCGTCGCCGATGCCGGAGTCGTCCAGCTCGCGCGCGGACATGCCGGAGTGCGTCGTCGAACGCGGATGGCACACCAGCGTCTCGACGCCGCCGAGGGACACCGCGTTGCGCCCGATCTTCAGGTGGCGCAGAAAGTCGAACGCCGCCGGGCGGCCGTCGAAATCCAGTGAAAAGATGCCGCCCGGATACTCGCATTGTTCCTCGAAGATGCGGCGCTGATCCGCGCCGGTAAACAGCGTGGGATAAAGCACGCGCCGGATCTTGGGGTGGCCGTTGAGGGCCTCGGCGATGCGCTGCGCGTTCTTGCTCTGGCGATTCATGCGCAAGGCCACGGTCGGTAGCCGGCCATCTAGCAGCCAGCATTCGTCAGGCTGCAGGATGTTGCCAAACATGCTGCGCCGCGAGACGATCCGCCGCATCAGTTGCGGATCGGCCGAAAGCGCGACACCGGCCACCATGTCGCTCATCCCGGAGAGATACTTCGTGCCGGAATACAGCACCATGTCGGCGCCCAGCATCAGGGGATGCTGAAACGTGGGGCCGAGGAAGGTGTTGTCGACCATCACAATGGGCCGGTCGCTGCGGCTCCTGGCGGCTTCGGCTACGCGGCGGATATCCGTCATGACCAGCGTGGGATTGGCCGGGCTTTCCAGACATACGATGCTGATCTCATCCGCCGCGCGGATGGCGCGCGCGATGGCTTCCATATCGCCGCCGGGCACGGGGATTCCGTGCACGCCGAACGGCTCGAGGAAACTGTGGATCAGCCCGGTGGTGCCACCGTAAAGCGGCGTGGTGTAAACGATCGAGGTGTTGGGCCTTGCCACCGTGAAGAAGGCGGTCATGATGGCGGCCATCCCCGAGTTGAACACCGCGGCGGCTTGCGCGCCCGGCTCGAGCGGCACGATCTGGTCTTCCAGAATCTCGGCGTTGGGATGCGAGAAGCGGGAATAAATCA
>DATKNQ010000153.1:0-39949 GCA_035541265.1 Bryobacteraceae bacterium | reverse complement strand
GCCGGCGCGACTTTTCCTTATCCCATCTACGGCAAATGGTTTGAGGAATTCGGGAAGAAAGACGCCAATGTCCAGGTCAACTATCAGGCCATCGGTTCGGGCGGCGGCATCCGCCAGTTGACCGAGGGCACGGTGGACTTTGGCGCGTCAGACATGCCGATGACTGACGAACAGATGTCCAAGATGAAGGTGAAGCCGCTGCACTTTCCCACCGTACTCGGGGGCATCGTGCCCACCTACAACATTCCGGGTGTGACGCAGGACCTGAAGTTCACCGGGACGACGCTGGCCGGAATCTACCTCGGCCAGATTACCAAGTGGAACGATCCGGCGTTGGCCAAGATCAATCCGGGCGTAAAGCTGCCGAACACGGATATCATCGTGGTGCACCGTTCGGATGGCAGCGGGACGACGTTCGTGTTCACGGATTATCTTTCCAAGGTCAGTCCGGAGTGGAAGTCCAAGGTGGGATCCAACACGTCTGTGAAATGGCCCACTGGCCTGGGCGCTAGCGGCAACCCGGGCGTGGCGGGCTTAGTGAAGCAGACTCCCAATTCGATCGGATATGTCGAGCTGATCTATGCGGTACAGAATAAGATGGGTTACGGAGAGATGCAGAATTCCGCCGGTACTTTCCTGAAGGCGGACTTCAACAGCGTCACCGAAGCCGCCGCGGGCGCGGCCAAGAACATGCCGGATGATTTCCGCGTGTCCATCACCAACGCCCCAGGCAAGCGGGCCTATCCGATCTCGACGTTTACATGGCTTCTGATACCGAGTACAATCACCGATGCATCCAAGAAGCAAGCGATCGTTGCATTCCTGCATTGGATGTTGGTAGACGGCCAGAAGTATTGCGCGGATCTGGGCTATGCTCCGCTACCGAAGACCGTAGTGGCCAAGGAAGAGAAAGCGATCGCCCGCATTAAATAGATCACTATGGCAACCTCTGCCACCCTGCCCGCGCGCCCCGCACCAGGCGCGCGGGGTTTCTTTTCGCGATTAACGAACGGCGACGAAATTGCCCGCTTGATCACCCTGGCTTTCGCTGCCGCGATCCTCCTGGTCGCCGTAACTCTGGTCTGGCAACTGTGGGTGCATTCCAGCTTGGCCCGCCAGAAGTTCGGCCTCGGATTCCTGACCTCGAGCGCCTGGGATCCGGTGGACGATAACTTCGGCGCTCTGCCGTTCATCTACGGGACGGTGATCACATCCGCCATTGCCCTGATCATCGCCGTGCCGCTCGGTGTAGGAGCCGCTATCTTTCTGTCCGAATTGGCGCCGCAGCGCATCTCGAGCACTTTTACCTTTTTCATTGAGTTGCTGGCGGCCGTCCCCAGCGTCATCTACGGGTTGCTGGCCATCTTCACGCTGGTGCCGTTGATGCGTGACTATGTAGAGCCGGCCCTGAAGAAGTCGCTGGGATTCCTGCCCATCTTCAGCGGGGCTATTTTCGGCGTAGGATATCTGACCGCGGGCGCGATCCTGGCCATCATGACGCTGCCCTTTATTATTTCGATCTCCCGCGAAGCCTTGTTGGAGGTGCCCGTCGAGCAGCGGGAGGCGGCTTTAGCGCTGGGAGCCACGCGTTGGGAATCCACCTGGCAGGCGGTGGTGCCCTGGGCACGGCTGGGCATCTTCGGTTCTA
This sequence comes from Bryobacteraceae bacterium, assembly GCA_035541265.1. GTDB lineage: Bacteria > Acidobacteriota > Terriglobia > Bryobacterales > Bryobacteraceae > Bog-159. The sequence continues at coordinate 38,301 of DATKNQ010000153.1, read as the reverse complement.
TTTTTCTGGCGCTGGCGCGCGCGCTGGGTGAGACCATGGCGGTTACCATGGTCATAGGAAACGACCCGAACATCCATGCCTCGCTGTTCGCCCCTGGCTATACCATCGCCGCCGTGATCGCCAACGAGTTTAGCGAGGCGACCGGTGACCTTTATCTGTCCGCGTTGGTGGGTCTCGCACTGGTGCTGTTTCTGCTCACCATCGTGATCAACGCCTTGGCTCGCCTTCTGATCATCGCCACCACGCGCCGCGGGAGCGCCCACCCGTGACCCTGCGCAATCGTTGGCGAAAAGGCCTCAGCTACGTGATGCTGAGCCTGACCGGTGTCTGCGCGGTGCTCGCGGTCTCCATCCTGTTTCTGATCCTCGGCTGCCTGGTCTACAATGGCTGGCGGTCGCTCGATTGGAACTTCTTTACGAAGCTGCCGAAATCCCCGGGCGAGACCGGCGGCGGCATGGCCAATGCCATTGTGGGCAGCTTCGAGATCGTCCTGATGGCGACCCTCATCGGCTTGCCGATCGGCTTCATGGCGGGCGTCTACCTTTCGGAGTTCGGTGGCAAGACTTTCGCGTCGCTGGTCCGCTACATGGCCGATTTACTGAATGGCGTACCCTCGATCGTGATCGGCATTTTCGCCTGGACCCTCGTCGTCGTGCCCATGCACCGGTTCTCGGGGTTCGCGGGCGGCGTGGCGCTGGCCATTATTCTGATTCCCATTACCGCGCGCAGTACCGAGCAGTTCATGACCTCCGTGCCGCAAACCCTGCGGGAAGGCGCGTTGGCGCTGGGAGCCAGCCAGTGGAAAACCATCGCCACCGTGGTCGTGCCGGCGGCTTATCGCGGCATCGCCACCGGAATGATTTTGGGCGTCGCGCGCATCGCGGGCGAGACCGCACCGCTGCTTTTCACCAGTCTGAACAACGAGTTCTGGAGCAACGGTCTGACGCAGCCGACCGCTTCGCTTCCATACATGATTTACACCCGGGCGCTAGCGCCGTATGAAGATTGGCATCGCCAGGCGTGGGCCGCGGGAATGGTGTTACTGGTCGCCGTGCTGCTGGCCAACATGGCTGCCCGCCTGATCCTCTCGCGGGGAATTGCGGTACAAAAATAGACTATGACAATGGGCACTGCTAATTTACCTTCTGCGAGTTCGTCTGCGGGCAAACCGGTGGGGCAACCCGGCAAGCTCAAGGCTGTGCATCTGAACTTCTTCTACGGCGCATACCAAGCCCTGCACGATATCAGCCTGGAGGTCCCCGCTAATAAAATTACTGCCCTGATCGGACCCTCGGGCTGCGGCAAATCTACATTCCTGCGCACGTTGAACCGGATCAGCGAGACCATCCACAACACGCGCGTGGAAGGCCAGGTCCTGCTCGACGACGAAGACGTGCTCAAGGTGGATGTGACCGCGCTGCGGCGGCGCGTGGGCATGGTTTTCCAAAAGTCCAATCCGTTTCCGAAGTCAATTTTCGACAACGTCGCCTACGGCCCGAAGGTGAACGGCTTCCGCGGCTCGTTGGCCGACGCGGTGGAGCATAGCCTGAAGCGCGCCGCACTGTGGGATGAGGTAAAGGATAAACTGCAGAAATCCGCATATGCGCTTTCGGGCGGGCAGCAGCAGCGGCTCTGCATCGCGCGCGCTCTGGCGGTCGATCCGGAGGTCCTGTTGCTCGACGAACCCTGCTCGGCGCTCGACCCTATCGCCACCGCCAAGATCGAGGATCTGTTATTCACCTTGAAAGACCAGTGCACCATCGTCATTGTGACGCATAACATGCAACAGGCGGCGCGCGTCGCCGACCGCACCGGCTTCTTCTTGTTGGGAAAGCTGATCGAGTACAATACGACAGAGATCATCTTCAAGACTCCTACCAAGCAGGAAACCGAAGACTACATTACAGGCCGGTTCGGGTAGAGGAGTCGCCGGAGGGGAATCAGGAGAGCAGAATTGCGACAATTTTCCGTTGAGCTCGAGGAGTTGCACGAAAAAGTATTACAGATGGGCGGCCAGGTGGAATCGGCGATTCACCGCAGCGTGCGCGCGCTGGTGGAACGCGACCCCGAGATGGCCCGCCAGGTTTTGCGGGATGAAGCCCGCATCAACCAGATGGAGATTGAGATTGACAATCTGACGACGCGGCTGTTTGCTCTCCGCCAGCCCATGGCCAAAGACCTCCGCTTTTTGACTGCGGCCATGAAGATCAACACCGATCTGGAGCGGATGGGCGACCTGGCGGTCAACATCGCGCAGCGGGCGCTATCCCTGGTCGTGATGCCGCCCGTGAAGCCGCTGATCGATATTCCGCGCATGGCGCAACTGGTCGAATCCATGCTGCTGCGTGCGCTGGATGCCTTCGTGAAGAGTGACACGGATGTCGCCCGTGGCGTGCTGATGGCGGACGACGAGGTCGACGCGCTACGTGACGCCGTCTATACCGAATTGGTGTCTTATATGCAGAAGGATCCCTCCACGATTCCAGCCGCGGTGGACCTGATTTTCGTGGCGCGCAACCTGGAGCGGATCGCCGACCATGCTACCAACATCGCCGAAGACGTGGTGTTTCTGGTGCAGGGCGTGGATGTCCGCCATCACGCCAGCGAGGCAAAAGACGCGTAATTTTGGGCCGGTCCGCTATGTAAAGCGTACCAGGAGGGATCGCCCTTCCAGATTAAGCCCTTTTGGATGCAGGACTTTCTAATCTGGCACGGTTCGTGCAAGGTCGTATACCAGTTGAAGTGGCGCGACCGGCGGACCGGGAGCAGTTCTTAGGAATTGGCCCCTGGTACCGCCGGTTTCATTTTTGGAAAGCCGGAATCCCCACCCGCGTCAGAGCCGCATGCACTTCGGCGGGACGCAAGCGCGTGGCATCGTATTCCACAGTGAGGCCGCCGGGCGTCGGCTTAATCTTCTGAATCCCGTAAACCGAGTACGCGCCCGCGATACGGGTCATCAGCTCGTCGTCCAGTGGACGTTGCAGCCCGAAGTCGATTTGCACTTTGGTCATCTCAAAATAGAATAGCCGATCGCACATCGGTTCCGCCCGCATTCTGTTTGACAACCCCAGGGGACGGTGATATGTGTAGTGATCTTCGCTGGGAAATCCCATGGCTGATGAGGACAAGCCCGACAGCCCGGCGGCGCCTCCTCCCTCTGGAGCTGAGGCCGCCAGCCCCGGTGTTAAACCGGCTGTTCCGGCGCCCAAACCCGCTGCTGCCAAGCCCACCGCGGCCGCGCACGCTGCTCCTCCGAAGCCGCCCGCCGTCATGGTTACCACGCCCTGGGAGGGCCCGGTCTGCGACGCCCTCAAGGATCGATTCGACTCCGGCATTACGGAACTCTCCACTTATCTGGGGCAGAATTTTCTGGTGGCCAAACCGGATGCAGTCATTCCCATTCTCGAGACACTTAAGTTAGAACTCGATTTCGATTATCTTGTGGATGTGACCGCGGTCGACTATCCCAAACGTGCCGAGCGTTTCGATCTGGTCTACGTTTTGTACAGCTTTGCGCGCAATGAGCGCATTCGTGTGAAGACCATGATACCGGACGGATACCGCCCAGCCAGCGCGGTGGGCGTCCATCTGGCAGCCAACTGGCTGGAGCGCGAAGTGTTCGACATGTTCGGTATCCAGTTCGCCGGCCATCCCGACATGCGCCGTATCCTGCTGCCGGAGGAATGGCAAGGCTACCCGCTGCGCAAGGAACATAGCATCCTGCAACAGGACGACGGCTGGGTGCGGGAGAATTTGGGCATCGAAAGCGGACACTAGACTCTATGCCGGACGCCACTTTTCTGGATGCCACCGAATTGGTGATCAACATGGGCCCGCAGCATCCGTCCACGCACGGCGTGCTGCGCGTGATCCTGAAGCTCGACGGCGAGAAGGTGATGGGCACCGAATGCGTGATCGGCTACCTGCATCGCGGCGTCGAGAAGATCGGCGAAAACCGCACGTACCAGCAGTTCGCCCCTTACGTGGACCGCATGGACTACGTCGCTTCGGTCTCGAACGGACTGGGATACTGCCTGGCGGTCGAGAAGCTGCTGAACATTGAGGCTCCGCCGCGCGCGCAAGCCGTGCGCGTGGTGTTGACCGAACTCAACCGCATCGCCAGCCACCTGATCTGGCTCGGCACCCACGCCCTCGATATCGGCGCTATCACGCCCGTGTTCTATTGCCTGCGCGAGCGCGAGGAAGTGCTCAAGATCTTCGAAAATTATTGCGGCGCGCGGCTCACCACGCACGCTTTCCGCATCGGCGGGTTACAGTACGAAACCTACGACGGCTTCGAAGAGGAAGTCAAGAAATTCTGCGATTGGTTCATCCCCAAGGTCGATGAGTACGAAGCCCTGCTGACGAACAATCGCATCTGGATGGGCAGGCTGAAGGGCGTCGGCGTGCTGAACGCCGAAGAGTGCAAAGAATACGGCGTGACCGGTCCAGTGTTGCGCGCCGCCGGCGTGCAGTGGGACCTGCGTAAGGCGCAGCCGTACTCCGGCTACGACCAATACGAGTTCGACATCCCCACCGGCGAGAACGGCGACACCTACGATCGGTACAGCGTCCGCATGGAAGAGATGCGCCAATCGACACGCATCGTCCGGCAGGCGGTGGATCGCATCCCGAGCGGGCCGATCATGGCCAAAGTCCCTAAGGTGGTGAAGCCGCCCGTCGGCGAAGTCTACGTCTCGATCGAGGCACCCAAGGGCGAGCTCGGATATTTTATCGTCAGCGACAATTCCACGCAGCCGTACCGCCTGCGCGTGCGCCCGCCGTCGTTCGTGAACCTGCAGGCGCTCGACCGTATGGTGCGCGGCGGCCTGGTGGCCGACGTGGTGGCCATCATTGGTACGCTGGATATCGTACTCGGCGAGGTAGATAGATGATCGGCAAGTTTCTCCGGACCATTTTTCTGGTAGACCTTTTCCAGGGTCTCTGGGTCACCTTCCGCAACCAGGATCCCAAACGCATCTACACCGAACAGTATCCGGCCGAGCGGCCGAAAGTAGGCGAACGCTATCGCGGCGCGCCGCGGCTGAACATCAATCCGGATAACGGCGAGACGCTATGCATCGCCTGTAACCTGTGTGCGCTGGCCTGCCCCGAAAACCTGATCGTGGTGACCAGCGAGCGCAATGAGCAGACCAAGCGCAAAGAGCTGACGACTTTCACCTACGACACATCGCGCTGCATGTTCTGCGGCCTTTGTGAAGACGCTTGTCCGGTGGACGCCCTCGAGCTGACGCAGGATTTCGAACTGGCCAGCTACACTCGCGAAGGCGCCATTTGGGACCGCCAGATGCTGGAAGAAGGGCCCAAACCGACCCAATACAAATGCTGACCCCGGAACTGACGCAGGCCGTCTTTTTCTACAGCTTCGCCGCCATGGTGTTGGGCGGCGCAATCCTTACCATCACCCGCCGTAACGCCGTGCATAGCGCGATGTTCCTGATCGTCTCGCTGATGGGCGTGGCGGGACTCTACCTGTTGCAACAGGCGGAGTTCCTGTTCGCCGTGCAGATCGTACTCTACATCGGCGGCATCATGGTGTTGTTTCTCTTCGTCATCATGCTGGTGAACTTGGACCAGGCGGCCAAGGAAAAACAATTCAACGGCCAGTGGTGGATCGCGCTGATCTGCGTCGTCGTGGCCGGCCTGCAGATTTTCTGGTTTCTCTCGAAAGGCGGCGCAGCGTTCCGCACCGCGCAGCCCGGCGCCTTGCCGCTTCCCGCCGCGCTGGGGAATACGGAACAGTTAGCGGACGTGTTATTCACCGATTACCTGCTGCCGTTCGAGATCGCGTCGCTCCTGTTATTGGTGGCCGTGGTCGGTTCCGTCGTCATGGCCAAGAAAAGGATTTGATTGTGTACCCGATAACCACCGCGCACTACATCGCCCTGAGCGCCGCTCTGCTGCTGATCGGGACGGTGGGGGTGCTGACCCGCCGCAACATCGTGATTATCCTGATGTCCATCGAGCTGATCCTGAATGCGGTGAATATCAACTTAGTGGCCTTCTCGCATCAGTTGCATAATCTGAGTGGTCAGGTGTTCGCCATCTTCGTGATCACCGACGCGGTGGCCGAGGCCGCCGTCGGGTTGGGCATCCTGATCGCGCTCTTCCGCAACAAGGAAACCGTGCTGGCCGACGAGGTGGACTTACTCAAATGGTAATTCCAGTGACTAAGGCGCAACTCGCCGCGGGGGCCGGCGCGTGAACTTCCTCGACCTGATCTGGCTCATTCCTCTCTTCCCCCTGGCCGGCGCAGTGCTGATGCTGCTGTTCGGCAGGTTGCTCGATCCGCAGCCTCCTTCGGATGTGGCTGTCGCCCCCGGCGTCGAGCCTGTGACCGATGAGCACGGCCACAACGGCCACCCGCATGCGCACGCTCCGGCGCACCACGGCTCGCCGCTGAAGAAACTCGTGAGCCTGGTCTGCCCCGGCATGGTGCTGATCTCGTTTATCCTCTCAGTGGGCGCGGTCTGGCAGCTTTCCCGACAGACCGAGCGTGTCCACCAGGTGATCCAGTTCACCTGGCTCGCCGGGCTGCCCTTTCACATGCTGAACGATCATCTGGCCACGTTCAGCGCCGATTGGGGGTTTTTGCTCGACCCGCTCAGCTCCGTGATGATCCTGATCGTCACCGGCATCGGCTTTCTGATCCATGTCTACTCGACCGGTTACATGGCCCACGATAACGGCTATTACCGTTTCTTCGGCTACATGAACCTGTTCATCTTTTTCATGCTGATGCTGGTGATGGCCAACAATTACACGCTGCTGTTCGTGGGCTGGGAAGGCGTGGGATTGTGCAGTTACCTGCTCATCGGCTTCTATTTCCATAAGAAATCCGCGGCCGATGCCGGCAAGAAAGCGTTCATCGTCAACCGCGTGGGCGATGCCGGGTTCATTCTTGGCATGCTGCTGATGTTCGCCCTGCTCGGCACCGTGCGGTTCGTGGATGTGAACGCGGCGCTCCGCAGCGGTAACTTCCAAGCCGAAGCCGGCAGCTTCGGTGTGCTGAGCATCATGGCGCTCTTGTTGTTCGTGGGAGCCACGGGCAAGTCCGCGCAGTTTCCGCTGTATGTCTGGCTGCCGGACGCCATGGAAGGCCCGACGCCCGTTTCCGCATTGATCCACGCCGCGACCATGGTTACGGCGGGCGTGTACATGGTGGCGCGGTCGGCGGCCTTGTTCCAATTGACGCCCAACACTTCGACCATCGTTGCCTCGGTGGGTGCCTTCACCGCGATCCTGGCCGCGACGATTGCGTTGGTGCAGAACGATATCAAGCGCGTACTGGCTTACTCGACAATCAGTCAGCTTGGCTATATGTTCCTGGCGCTCGGCGTGGGCGCCTACTGGGTAGCGATCTTCCATTTATTCACGCACGCGTTCTTCAAGGCCCTGCTCTTCCTTTGTTCCGGATCGGTGATTCATGCCATGGGCGGCGAACAGGATATGCGCCACATGGGCGCTCTAAGGGACAAGATTCCCATTACGCACTGGACCATGTGGATCGCTTCCGTCGCCATCGCGGGCATCCCAGGCTTCGCCGGTTTCTTCTCGAAAGACGAGATCTTGTGGCAGGCTTATAGCTCACCGTCCGGCTCGAAAGTCTTGTGGTTGATCGGCCTGGTGACCGCCGGGATGACGGCCTTCTACATGTGGCGACTGATGAACATGACCTTCTACGGCAAATCTCACGTTCGCCCGGAGGTCGCCGCGCACATCCATGAGTCTCCTGCATCGATGACCATCCCATTGACCCTCCTGGCCGTCGGCGGAGTATTTGCTGGCTGGTTGAGCGTACCCCACGCCTGGACGGCGTTCGCGCGCTTTCACGGATTCGAGCATTGGCTGGCGCCCGCGTTTGCCTCGGCAGCGACGGAAGCCGCGGCTGAGGGTGCGCACTCCGCATCCACCGAATGGATCCTCATGAGCGTCTCTGTTGCAATAGCGATCATCGGCATCGTGGTGGCGCGTTACTTCTATCACCACAAACCCGAGATTCCGCATACGCTCGAAAAATCGCTCAGGCCGCTCCATTCGTTCCTGTACAACAAGTGTTACGTCGATGAAGTCTACGATTTCCTGTTCGTCAACGGGCTGGGCAAGGGCGGCGGCGAGGTCCTGGGCGCGTTCGACCGCAACGTCGTCGATGGCGCGGTGAACGGGGCTGGATGGCTGACCCGCTTCTCCTCGCGCGTCTCCATCTGGTGGGACACCTGGATCGTCGACGGCGCCGTGCGGTTCAGCTCGTTCACGGTGAAGCTGCTTTCCTATCCGGTCTGTATTCTGCAAACCGGCCGCCTGCAGGCCTACGCATTGTTCGTCGTCGTGGGGATCCTGGTCTTCTTCGGTTATTATCTGGCAGGTAAATGATGGGCGACTACTTACTCAGTCTGGTGCTGTTCACGCCGATGGCAGGACTGTTGGTCCTGCTGTTGATTCCATCCCGCCAGAAAACACTCATCAAGGTCTGGGCGAACATAGCCGCGCTCGCCGGCTTCCTGATCTCCCTGCCGCTGGTTTTCCGCTTCGATAAAGAAGCGTCCGGCTTTCAGTTCGTCGAGCGCTCCAGTTGGATCCCCAGCCTCGGCGTCCAATATCTGGTCGGCATCGACGGCATCAGCCTGCTGCTCATCATGCTGACGACGGTTATCGGCGTGATCGCGGTGCTGTCTTCCTGGAATGCGATTCAGGATCGCGTCAAAGAATACTACTGCATGTTTCTGCTGCTGCAAGTGGGCATGCTTGGCGTCTTCATGTCGCTCGATTTCTTCCTGTTCTACGTGTTCTGGGAGCTGGTGCTGGTGCCCATGTACTTCATCATCGGCATCTGGGGCGGACCGCGCAAGCTGTACGCCGCTATCAAGTTCTTCCTTTATACGCTGGCCGGCTCCGTCCTGATGTTACTGGGCATTCTGACTCTTTACTTCCAGTACGCGCATCAGTTCGGGACTTACACTTTCGAAATCTCCGAACTGATGAAGCTGAACCTGCCGCTCGGTTTGCAGCAGTGGGTCTTCTGGGCGTTCTTTCTGGGCTTCGCTGTCAAGGTGCCGATGTTCCCTTTCCACACGTGGCTACCCGACGCGCACGTGGAAGCTCCTACCGCGGGCTCGGTGATCCTGGCCAGTGTCCTGCTGAAGATGGGGACTTACGGATTTATCCGCTTCTCACTTCCCCTGCTGCCCAAGGCGTCCGTCGACCAGACCATCGTGCAGGTGCTGGCGGTGCTCTCCATCATCGGCATCGTATACGGAGCGCTGGTCAGCCTGATGCAGAAGGATTGGAAGAAGCTGGTGGCGTACTCGTCGGTGAGCCACCTGGGCTTCTGCACGCTCGGCATTTTCGCCCTGAACCCGAACGGCCTGGCGGGTAGCGTCCTGCAGCAGTTGAACCACGGCATCTCGACCGGCATGCTCTTCCTCATCATCGGCATCGTTTACGAGCGGCGCCACACGCGGGAAATCGCGGAGTACGGCGGCCTCGCGCATGTGATGCCGAAATACGCCGTGGTCTTCGCCATTGCGATGCTGAGCTCCGCAGGTCTGCCGCTGCTCAACGGCTTCGTGGGCGAATTTACGATCCTGCAGGGAGCCTTCGAGGCCAATCACCTCTGGGCCGCGTTCGCGGTGCTGGGCGTGATCTTCGGCGCCGCGTACCTGCTGTGGCTCTACCAGCGCACCATGCTGGGACAGGTGACCAACGGCAAGAATCTGCATCTGCCCGATCTGAGCCTGCGGGAGGTGGCCGTCTTTCTGCCGCTGATCGCGTGGGCGATTTGGATCGGCGTTTACCCGAAGCCGTACTTCGACGTGCTCCGGAAGCCCGTACAGCAGATCGTCGAACGCGTGCGTCCGGGTTACTATCAGGGCACCGAGGCAGCCGTGCAACGGCCCGCTGGGGCCCAGGCAGGTGGCCAATGAGCCCGTACTACAACAGCTACGACCAGTTCGCTTTGGTGCCGGCCATCATGCTGGCCATGTTCGGATGCGCCATCCTGTTATTCGATTTCTGGGTCTTCCCCGACCCGCGCCAGCGAAAATATCTGTTAATCTTCCTGCTTTTGGGCGAAGGTTTCACCGGCTTCAGCTTAGTGCGGCAGCAAAGTTATCTGACAGCCAATGGCGCGAGTCTGGCGGCGTTCCATAACTCGCTGATCATCGATGGATTCGCTCTGTTTTTCAACTGGATCTTCATCATCGCCACCGTCATCGTGGCGATTGTCTCTTATAAGTACCTGGAGGTCGAGGGCGAGCACCATGGCGAATACTACAGCTTGTTGATGTTCGCTCAGTGTGGCATGTTTTTTCTCGCCACGGGCACGGACTTAGTCACTCTGTTCATTGGCCTGGAGTTAATGGCCCTGTCGTTCTACATCATGGTCGGGTTCCTGCGCGGAGAGAAACGATCGAACGAAGCAGCCATGAAGTATCTGCTGCTGGGCGCCTTTTCGAGCGGTTTTCTGGTCTACGGCTTCTCGGTGATGTACGGCATCGCCGGTTCCACGCGTCTTTCGGACATTGCCGCCAGGATTGCCGAGCGTCCTCCCTTCGATCCCCTGGTGCTGCTCGCCTTGGCCACCACTTCGGTCGGATTGCTTTTCAAAATCTCCGCCGTGCCGTTCCATATGTGGGCGCCGGATGCCTACGAAGGCGCGCCGACCACCGTGACCGCGTATCTCTCGGTCGCCTCGAAGGCCGCTTCGATCGCGTTCCTGCTGCGCATCTTCTATGGCGAGTTCGCTCCCCTGGCATCCGTCCGGCAGGTTTGGGAGCCGGTGCTGGCGTTCGTGGCCGTTGCCACCATGACGGTCGGCAATCTCGCCGCCATCAACCAGACCAACATCAAACGCCTGCTGGCTTACAGTTCCATCTCGCATGCCGGCTACATGCTGTTAGGTTTGATTGCCGGAAACGCTACCGGCATTAAAGGCATCGCCGTCTACATCATGGTCTACACGTTCATGAATCTCGGCGCCTTCCTGGTGCTGGTAGCGTTGCGCCGCAAGGGAATACCCGGCGAAGATCTGGACGATATCGCGGGCTTGATGCAGAAGAGTCCGGGATACGCGATCCTGATGTTGATCTTCCTGTTGTCTCTGGCCGGCATTCCGCCGACCGCGGGGTTCCTGGGTAAGTATTACATCTTCTTGTCGCTGATCGAGACACAGCACTACGCTCTGGCTGTAATCGCCACTTTATATGTTGCTGTTGCGATTTATTATTACTTCCGTGTGGTGCGCGCGATCTTCATGCGCGACGTGACCGAACCAGCGCCGCTTTCGACCAGCCTGGGCCTGCGCGTCGCCCTGGCAGTCAGCGGCTTTCTGACTCTGGCTATCGGCATCTATCCGGAGCCTTTCCTCCGTCTCGCTTCTACTTCGCTGATGCACTAAGGACCTATGGACGCCATCATCCACCATCCTCTGTTCACGCCGATCCTGGTCACGTTGGTGATCGTGGCGCTGTTTCCGCTGGTGGCCGGTTACATCGTGTTGATCGAGCGTAAGGTACTGGCCGATTTCCAGGTGCGCCTCGGACCTATGCGCGTCGGCCCGCACGGCCTGCTGCAGCCGATCGCGGATGCCTTGAAGCTGCTCATCAAAGAAGACATCATCCCCACAGACGCGGATCAGTCGATCTTCTGGCTGGCGCCCGTCATCTCTACTTTTACGGCACTGACGGCTTTCGCTGTCATTCCGTTTAGCAAGTATCTGTATGTAGCCGATGTAAACGTAGGGTTATTGGTCATTTCCGCCATGTCGGCAGTGGGCATCCTGGGAATCATCTTGGGCGGCTGGGCTTCCAACAGCCACTATCCGTTGCTCGGTGCCCTGCGCAGCGCCGCGCAGTTAGTCAGTTACGAGGTTGCGTTGTCGTTCGCTCTGCTCTCGGGCGTGATGGTAGCTGGAACCTTGAGCATGCAGGGAATTATCCATGCGCAGCAGACCCGCGGTATCTGGTTCATTTTCTCAAACTACGGCTTCATGATCGTGCCGTTCGTCGTGTATATCATCGCCGCGACGGCCGAGACCAATCGCGCCCCATTCGATCTGCCGGAGGCCGAATCTGAGTTAGTCGCCGGCTTTCACACCGAGTACAGCGGCTTCCGCTGGGCGCTCTACTTTTTGGCGGAATACGCCAATATCTTCGTGATTTCTTCGGTGGCTGTGACCCTGTTCTGGGGCGGTTGGCTGAGGCCGTTTCCCAGCGTCGCGTGGCTGGCCGTGCTCAACTATATCGTACCGCTCATAGTATTTGCGGGCTCGGGGCTCAGCAGTTTGATCCTGGTGCGCCGGCTTAAGGATCCGCTGCAGCAGAAGGTGCTCATCGGCGCTGCTCTGATACTGGTCCTGATTGGTGCGATTTATCTCGTGCCCGGCTTCAACGCCGCGGCCATCGGTATCTTCTGGTTCCTCTTCAAAGTGTCGGTGATCATCTATATGATGATCTGGTTCCGCGGCACCTTCCCGCGCTTCCGCTACGATCAACTGATGAACATCGGTTGGAAGGTCATGATCCCCATTGGCATGGCCGCTATAGTAATCAACGCCCTGCTTGGTATGGTTTAAAGCCCGTGCGGCGGATGTTACGATAGATTCCGCACATGTCTTCGCCTGTAATTCCACCGCCGCTCGAAGCCCTGCGCAACCGTCCGTTTTCCTTCTACCCGGCCATTCTGAATATCGAGCACAATCAGTGGCAGTACCGCAAAGCCACGTGGAACGATGTGCTCGTGGTGAACGCGCGCACCGGCCAGGAGATCGCGATTCCGCGACACTACCTCGGTGAAATATCGAGCATCGAGGATCCGGTCGTCGTCGTCGGCCTGTTGAAGGAGCTGGAATACCGCGATGGCGCGGTGTGTCCGTACCAGCGCCGTGTGATTGAAATGCCGGTCGCGGTAGGTGCCTGGCCGCCGGTTCATCGCCCCGCGCCGGCGGCTGTGGTGGGCATCCGCCTGGAATCGAAGGCGGACTCGAGCCTGATGCGACTCGTCGGAGGCGCGCTGGTGCTCGGCATCGTGGCGGGTTACGTCGCGATCAATTTCTATCGCGAAGGATTGCTGCGCCCGCGCATGAGTTACTCAGCCAAGGGCGCGTCCTACCTGGCCTTGTCTGCCAACGACGACTACCAAGCCGTGGTTCGCAAACTCGGCGCGCCCATTGGCGACCGCTGGCGGGCGGACCCCGCCGGCATGCAGTACCATGGCCTGATCTATCCCGATCGTGCTTACACGGTGGTCCTGATGGGCGCTCCCGGCCGGCAGGCGACTTACATCGGCACGTTGAACGCGGAGTGGGTGCCCGTCCATTCGGTCCAACTCCCGCAAGGCGATACCGGAGTGCTACTGCGCAATCTCCCGCGTTTCTAGCCGGTTTTCGTTCAGCAACCAGGCGGCATACTCGCGTACGCTCACCAGGCGCACCGGCATCACTTCCAGGACGCCGTGCATATCGATTGCACAGCCCTGCGCGAAGGCGAGCGAAAGCGATGCAAAGGCCTCATCGAGCGCCCGGCGCGCGGCAGCCTTCGCCGCGTGCAGCACGGTCTCCAGAACATATTCGACCGTAAATGGCGCGCCGCCCAGTTCTTCGAAGATCCGCACTACTTCATTGGGAGAAAGCGCCTCCGGACCGCCGAGAGTAAGCGTTGCGTTGTGCGCCGCAGGCGTCTCGAGCGACCGCTCAGCGAACTCGGCCACGTTCGGAAACGAAATCCAACTGATCGGACTCTCGCCGGTTCCATAGATGCGGGCACGGCGCGCGGCCACGTCGAAGCCAAGCGTGGCGCTGAGCCAGACCTCCATGAAGACCGTTGGGCGGAGGATGGTGTAGGTCATGCCGCTCGCGATCACCGCCTGTTCCACCTGGCGCTTGGCGCGCTGCAATGCGAAGTCCTCTTCCATCGGCGGAAACGAAACGTAGACGAAATGTTTCGCTCCCGCGGCTTTGGCCGCCTCCACCAGTTGCAACTGCCCCACACGGTCCACCGCGTCAATCGTGTCGCCGGGCTGGCGCGACAAGACCGACGACGCCGTCGACAGGACCGTCGTCGCGCCGGCACAGGCCGCGGCAATGGACGCGGGATCCTTCAGATCGCCGCTGGCCAGTTCAGCCCCCGCATGGCGCAGTTCTTCCAGGCGCGATGCGTCCCCGGTCGGCCTCACCAGCGCGCGGACCGGCTTCTTTTGAGCGGCGAGGCGGCGGCAAATTTCGCCGCCGACCAGGCCCGTAGCTCCCACAATCAGGTTCATAAGGTCAAATGATTCTCACCGGGATGCAGGTCCCGCGTCTGGCCGTGCCATTCGAAGCGGCCGTCCACCCCGGCGGGCAGACTCACCGTCGCTTCCAGTTTGCCGTTCGTGAGCGCCAGGCTCACCGCGATCTCGCCCTTGGGATGCGGAATCGCCCCCGACACATGCGTCAGCCTGCCGAGAAACGGCCGGATAATCACGCGCGCGAAACTGGGCGCCGCTGAGTCGATCCCCAGCACCGTGCGAAACAGCTCGTAGTTTGGGCTGGCCCCCCAGGCGTGACAATCGGAGCGGGTCGGATCGGCGGTCTCGGCCCACGTCGTCAGGCCGCGCGCGAGCATCGTGCGCCAAGTGCCGAGCATATCGAGATAGCGGTCGCCCGCGCCCGCCTTGTTCATGGCCGAGTGCAGATAGTGCCGGAAGTAAATCGAACACTGCACCAGGCTTTTGTCGCCGGCCACACGCTCAATCAAATCGTGCGCCTCGTCACCGCCGGTCACGTCCGCCAGCACCGCGAGCGCGTTCGCCTGCTGCGAATACTCCCGCTTCTCCGGCGTATCGGCGAACATCTTGCGTGCCGCATCCCAATAAAGATCGCGGACCGAGCTACGCAAGCGAGCGGCCGATCGCCGGTCATCCTCGGCCAGGGCCGGATTCCCGAGCGCCGCTTCCATCTCGCCTGCCCATTCGTACGCCAGCAACAACTGCAAATCGAGGGGCGCCGACCGCCCGCCGGCCAGCGCGGGCGGCACTCCGCCATCCCATTCGCGGGTCCAATCCACGAAGTTCCACCAAGGCATGCGGCCGAGCGAGCCGTTCTCTTTTTGCCGGCTGGCGAAGAACGAGAGCACCGCGCGCACGCCGGGCAGCATGCGCCGCACGAGCGCGGGATCGTCCTGGTACATCCAATAGTCGTGCAGCATGCCGATCCACCAGAGCGAAAACGGCGGGATGTATTGCTGCAAGCGCGACGGGGCGCGGCTGTATGTCGCGCCTTCGGCGGTGCGCGACGAATCAAGCAACTCGATGGCCTTGCGCATCAGGCGCCCATCGCCCGTCAGGTAGAGCGAGACCAGCGATTGCACGCGCGTATCGCCCGCATACTGCAGTTGCTCGTAGTAGGGGCAATCCATGTAGGTTTCGTGCGCGCAGAGACGCGCGGTACGCCAGCCGGTGTCAAGAATCTTCTGCAGTTCGGCCGAGTCCGCATCGAAGCGCGCTTTGCGCTGGAACGGATAGCCCGTGTACACGCCATGCAGATCGTCAATCGTGAGCGGTTGGTCCTGCGTCTGGATCAGGAGCCGCAGGTACCGCCAGGTGCGCCACCACAGCGGTTCGAAGTGCCGCTGGCTTCCGCCATCGGCGAAGAAGATGTCCCGCTGGCCAATGAAGACTTTACCTTCGATCTCGTTGCGATTGCCCTTGTCGCGCAGTCCGGGCAGCCATAACGATTCCGCATAGCCCACATCGACCCGCGCGCCCTTGCCGCCGCTCACGGTCAATTCCGGATAGCCCGTCGTCAGGAACGTCTGATCGTAGAGCAGCGTGGCTTTGGTATGCGCCGGAATCTGATGCGACGGACTGCCCGACCGCAGCACGGTGATCGGTTGCGGCGTCAGCTCCATCGGCGGGATCGAGCGCGGCACGAGCATCCAGCGATTGGGGCCATCCTGCGCGTCGCGCGGCGAACCGGCGCTGCCCACGGCGCTCGCGGGCCAGGCCGAATCATCAAATTCCGGACTCCGCCAACCCCACGGATAGCGGCCCGCGTCCACCTGTTCGCCGGGTCCGGTCACGAAGTAGAAGCGCGACATCTCGCGTTCGCGGGGAGCCGCGGAGTAGGCCTCGTCACGGATACCCTTCCATGCCTTGCCCGTGTCCACAACGCGTTCGGCCGCGCTGTCGCCCTGCAACAGAAAACCGGTCTCGTTGGTGATCTGCGCCACCGGCGCCAGATCGCCGAAATTCCATACCACGGCCGCGAGCACGTTCCGGCCGCTCTTCAAATGCCGCGCGATATCCACCGACTCGTAGCGCCAATGATACAGATCGCCGCGCGCCGGACCGAGGCTGACCAACTCTCCATTGACGTACAGCTTGTATCTGTTATCGCCCGTGACGTGGATCAGGAAGGATGATGGAGCAGCCGGCAGATCGAACGTCCGCCGGAAATGATAAACGCCGTAATCGTACGGCGACGCGCCCGCGACCGAGATCCAGTGAGCGCTCCAGGCATGCGTGAGTAAGCCGGGGTTCTCCGCCCGAAGGGCAAAGGCACCTAGCCAGAGGAGCCAGCACCCAGCACCCAGCACCCAGCACCCTCTACGCATAGCTGCTGACCGCCGCGGCATTTTTCTCGCCGCGTTCCTTAGCGGCGCGCTCCGCGTAGCCGCTCTCACGATAAGCCTTCAGCGGCTCCACCGGCA
Source organism: Bryobacteraceae bacterium (assembly GCA_035541265.1). Taxonomy (GTDB): domain Bacteria; phylum Acidobacteriota; class Terriglobia; order Bryobacterales; family Bryobacteraceae; genus Bog-159. The sequence continues at coordinate 21,598 of DATKNQ010000153.1, read as the reverse complement.
CGCCGTTCGCCTTGCGCCACTCGCGGATGGCCGGGCGCACATCCGTGGAGAAAGCCTCCTTCAGGCACTCCTCGGCATCCACCAGCGCGGACTTGCTCTGGTAGCGAGCCAGCGCTTCGTGATCCACCAACGCAGCCTTGGCATAAAGCTCCTGAGCCGTTACAGCCGTCTGGATCATCTCCTCGACCTTGTCTTTCAGGTTGTGACTCTGATCGACCATGTAGGCGATCTCCGCCCGCCGCCCCGTCTCCCATTCGAACATGGCGATCTCGTGGAAGATGCGGAAGATCTGATAGGGATCAATCGAGCCCAGCGTCAGATCGTCGTCGGCGTAGCGCCGGTCGTTGAAATGGAATCCGCCGAGCATGTTCTCCGAAAGCAGCCACGCCACGATCTGCTCGATATTCTGCGCCTGGTAATGATGGCCGGTATCCACCAGTACCTTGGCCTGCGGCCCGGCGTTGCGCGCCATCAGCAGCGACATGCCCCAATCGGCGATGTCGGTGTGATAGAAGGCCGGTTCGAACGGCTTGTACTCGACCAGCAGGCGCTGATTCGGCTCCAGGTTGCGATGCGCCTCGATCAGACCTTCTTCGAACCAGCGGCGCCGGTGCCTGATGTTGGCCGTGCCCGGATAGCATGAACCATCGGCGAACCACAGCGAGATGTCGCGGCTGCCGGTAGCGCTGGCGATCTCAATGCAGTCCAGGATGTGCTCCAACGCAGCGCGCCGGATAGCCGGATCGGGATTGCCCAGCGAGCCGTGTTTGTAGATCTGGTCCTGGAAAACGTTGGGATTGATGGCGCCGATCTTCACGCCAAATTGTTCGGCCTTCAGCATCACCTCGGGAACGCTGAACTTGCCGTCCGGAAAATCCCACAGGACATGCACGGCAACGGTTGGGCAGCATCCGGTCGAGCGATGCACCTGGCCGGCGTCGCTCAGCTTTTCGGCCGTGGTTGTGGCCGCGCCTGCCTGAGTGAACTTGCCGAAGCGGGTGCCTGTATTCGCGAACCCCCAGGAAGGCAGCTCGATGCGAAAACCATCGAGAGCGTTCCAGATCTCTTGTTGCATGGTGTTCCTCCAAAAGATTGCGAAGTCTGATTATATATGGGCGCAACCTTGGAGGGGCCGCGACGCTACAGTCCGGCCTGCACGGCCGAAATGCGCGCCACGGCGGCCCAGTCGAGGTCATCTTCGCCGCGGGCCAGCGCCGCCAGGAACCGGTCGCGCAACACACCGGCCAGCGGCATGGGTACGGCGGCCGCTTCGGCAGCCTCCTGCGCGAGGCGCAGATCCTTGAATCCCAGCTTCAATTTGAATCCCGCTGGCTCGAACTGTTCCTTGACGACCGCACCGCCGTAGTTGGCGTACAGGGGCGAATTGAACAGCGCGCTGTTGACGATCTCCAGGAACCGGCCGGCATCCACGCCGGACTTGCGCACCAGGGCGAACGCTTCGCCGAGCGATTCCAGCATGGAGGCGATCAGAAAATTGCCGCTGATCTTCACGGCGTTCGCCAGCCACGGCTCGGTGCCGACCTCTGAGGTGCCGCGTCCCAGCGCTTCAAACACCGGACGGCAGCGCTCGATCGACTCGGCTGGACCAGCCGCCACGATCCACAGCTTGGCTGCCGCGGCCGCCACCGGCCGGCCGAATACCGGCGCGGCGACGTAGATCAATCCGCGCCCGGCGTGCTGTTCGGCCAGCCGCTTCGAACAAGCCACGCTGATCGTGCTGGTGCAAATGTGGATGGTCCCCGCGGCGAGGGCAGGCAGCAGGCTTTCCGAGATCTGCTCGACGGCGTGATCATCAGCCAGCATGGTAATGACAGCTTCCGCCTCGCGCGCGGCATCGGCCGGCGAATCTGCCAGCAATGCGCCGTCCCGCAGCAACGGTTCGGCATGCGCGCGCGTGCGATTGTAAATAGTAACCCGGTGGCCGGCGCGCAGCAGATTGCGCGTCATGGGCGTACCCATGCTGCCGGCGCCGATGAATGCAAGCTTCATGTTATGTGTCATTTTAGCGTCTGTTCATGCGTCGCGCCCATGGAATCGAGGCTGACAAGTGTGAATAAACCCGGAATCGCGATCGATATCCCAGGATTTGGCCTCCGTCTCATACGCGTCGTGGTCAGCGATTACACGGGCACGCATTCGCTGGGCGGCGCGGTCGAGCCAGCAGTCAAACAGAAGCTGCGCGAACTCGCGCGCGTCATCGACCTGCACATCGTCACGGCGGATTCCTTCGGTACAGCCGAGAGGGAACTGGAAGGCATCGCGATTCCCCACAAGCTGCGCAGCGCGAAGCACGACGCCGAAAAGGCTGAATACGTGCGCCAATTCGAATTGCCGCATGTCGCCGCGTTTGGCAATGGCAATAACGACCGGCTGATGCTGCGGGCAGTGAAGGAAGCGGGCGGCCTGGCGATCGCAGTCGACAACGGCGAAGGCTGCGCGCTCGACGCGATACTGAATGCGCACCTGCTTATCGCAGGCGCGGCGAATGCGATCGATCTGCTCCTCGATCCCGTGCGCCTGAAAGCTACGCTGCGGTCTTGAAGCGGCGGGCCAGCAGAGCGTCGATGGAGAACCAGCCGGGACCGAAGATCAGCACAATCAGGAATGCAATCAGAAACGTGTAGGGCGCGGCGGCATAGAATTTGTCGGGGTCGGAGAAAATCGAAAACAGTGCTTCACGATCCGCCGCCAGGTACGCCACGATCATGTCACCGGTGAGCAGTAGCGCTAACAGCCGCGACCCCAAGCCGAGCAAGATCAGGATACCGCCCAGGAACTCGAGGCCGATGATGACGGGCGCGTTCAAACCCGGCAGCGGGATGCCCAGGCTCGTGAAGTAGTCCACCACCTTGCCGACGTCGTGCAGCTTGCCCCATCCGGTCTGCATCATTTGGAAGCCCCAGTACAGCCGCACCAGCAGCAGAAAGGGCGATTGCAGGCTCGCAGCCGCGGCAATCAGCAGGCGATAGAGTTTTGTGAGCAGCGCCATCAGGATGTCCGCCTCGCCAGCCAGCCCATCTCGGCCCACGCCGCAAACCAGGTTTCGACGCGATGGCGCAACTCTTCGACCGGAAGCGGGCTGTCTTCAACAGCCGCCTCCATGGCTTTGCCTAAGGGCAGGCCGCGCCGCAAGGCCGAAAGCAGATGAAACTCCTCGGCATCGAGCCGGCGATAGTAAACCATGAAGTCGTGCCGATGCACGGCCAGGAGAATATGCCGTGGATCGAGCCGGTGAATCCGCCGCACCAGGCCGCCAGCTTTGCGCTTCAGTACCGCGTTGCTGGCCGTGCCGCGCTCTTCGGATGCCGCGCTGACCTTCACGCGCAGATCGTCCACCGGATACCGCAGCTCGATCAGCCGGATATAAGGCTGCAGACCGATCCGCAAGTCCGGGCCCAATTCGAGCAGATCTTCCGGACCGAGCACCGCGTCCGTTCCGCCATCGAACGCCTCGATGTGCGCCCACTCGAGGCGGATCATATCTATCGCGAGATCCAATCGGCCGCCTGCGTAATCCGGGTTCTGGCGCAGCCATTCCTCCAGCTGGGACCCCAGGTTTCGTAGCGTCCACGATCGGGAAGGCCGCTCAGCCAAGTAGCCGTTCGCCAGACGCTTGAAGACACGTTCTCCGAGCACCGCGCGCAAGCCTGGAAAATCTTCGTACAGCGAATCGAGCAGACGATACCAATAGCTGCGGCTGTAGATCTCGAGACGCTCGCGGGCGGTGAGCCGGTCGTTCGGCTTGATGTACCCTGCATCGATCGCCGGGTCAATGTGGTCGCCGGGAGCCAGCGGCCGCATCAATTCCGCGGCCATGCGACGCTGCAACTGGAGCAGGCTCACGGCGCCACCGCCACGGGCGCCGCCAGGTACTTTTCGGCTTTACGGGCCTCGGCGTGTACTTCGTCGAACGACGGGATGCGGTCGTCCCATTCGAGCAGTGTCGCGGCCGGCCCCACACGGCGAATCGCATGTTCGTACAGCTTCCACACCGGATCGATCACGGGGTGGTCGTGCGTGTCCAGAATGTACTTGGCGAATTTCGAATGCCCGGCAATATGGATCTGCGCCACGCGCTCGGGCGGCACGCTGTTCAGATAATCGTACGGATTGAATCCGTGATTTCGCGACGAAACATAGATGTTATTGACGTCCAGCAGAATGCCGCAATCGGCGCGCTCCACGACTTCGTTGAGGAACTCCCATTCGGTCATCTCCGATTCGTGGAACTCCGCATAGCTGCTCACGTTTTCGACCGCGATGGGCAGTTCGAGATAAGACCGCGCCTCGCGCACTTTGCGCGCGGTCACCTTAGCCGCTTCGAAGGTGTAAGGCATCGGCAGCAGGTCATGCGAATAAGTGCCGTCCACGCTGCCCCAGCATAAGTGGTCAGTCAGCCACCGCGTTTTCGTGCGCTTGACCAGGGCCTTCAAGCGCCGCAGATGATCGCGATTCAGCGGCTCGGCCGACCCGAAATAAGCCGAGACGCCATGTTGGACGACGCGATATTGTTCCAGAATCTGATCGAGAATCGCCAGCGGACGGCCGCCATCCACCATGTAATTCTCGGAAATGATTTCGAACCAGCCCACCACCGGCTTTTTTTCGAGGATGTGCTGGTAATGCGGGATGCGCAGTCCCACGCCGACACTGTAATCGGTAAATCCGTTGAATCGATTGGCAGGCACTTTGATCAGGAAAAAAGCCGCGTCGTGGCGCAGACAGTTGCATGTCTGCGTCACGATCGCAGCGCCAGACTAGAGTGACTTCTTGGAGCCGTCGGTGGCGCAGCCGCCCTTGCCCTTGCAGGAGTTCTTACCCTTGCAGCCGTTGTCGCTGGTCTTGCAGCCGCCCTTGCCCTTGCAGGAATTCTGCCCCTTACAAGCATGCTTCTCTTTCTTGGCCTGAAAGATGCTGCCCGACGACTGTCCCGCCAGTGAGGCGGAGGAAAAGCTTTGCCCGCTCGCGCTGGAAGAAACGGTGCTTGCGTTTAGCCGCGTCATCGTGCCACCCAGCAGGCCGGTGAACGCCGCAGTAAGTACTAATGAGCTTTTTGAAACTTTCATGGTCTCTATATTCCCCTTCCTTGTTTGGTTATTCCCAAAACCCCTCGAAATTCTGGTATCCGCACGCGGGCCGGCGTAGCCGGACGCCGGGCGGGTTCTTAGAGTATACGACAGTCACGCCCGCGGCGGATTTCAGGAATTGTAACGAAAAGTCTTAAGGAGCGTCATTCTTACGTGAGGGGAATCACGAGGCGGGCCGCGTGCGGATGTTTGTTCGGCATCAGTTGTGCGATGCGGTCAGCGGCGGATGGCCCAGCCGTGACCATTGGCGGCGGAACAATCGACGTTACGTTCGAATCCGGACAGTTCGACCTTCCGGAACCGGCCCTGCTCGATTGGGTGCGCGAAGCAGCCAGGGCCGTGAGCACTTATTATGGGCGCTACCCGGTCGGGCGCGCGTCGTTACACATTTACTCCAACGACGGCGGCCACGTATCGCACGGCACCAGCTACGGGGATGACGGCGTCCGGTGCCGGATCTCGGTTGGACGTCACATAACCAGCGCCGATCTCCATGCGGACTGGATGCTGACCCACGAAATGGTGCACTTCGGGTTTCCCTCCGTTCCGCGCCGCCATCATTGGATCGAGGAAGGCATCGCAACTTATGTGGAGCCGATCGCGCGCGTGCAATCCGGCAATCTGACCCGTGAACAGGTCTGGAGCGATATGCTGCGCGACATGCATCAAGGGCTGCCCGAAGAAGGCGACGAGGGCCTCGATAATACACATACCTGGGCCCGGACCTATTGGGGCGGCGCGCTGTTTTGCCTGTTGGCGGATATCGGTATTCGCAAGAACACCGCTAACGCCAAGGGCCTCCAGGACGCGTTGCGTGCGATCAACCGCGCGGGCGGCAACATTACCACCGATTGGCCGCTCGAGCGCGCCCTCGAGACCGGCGATCGGGCCACGAACGGCAAGGTCCTATTCCGGCTTTACCAGAAGATGGGCTCGCAGCCTATGCTGGTTGATCTGCCCGATCTGTGGCGCCAGTTGGGTGTACGGCGCGAGAACGGCAGCGTGGTCTTCGATGCCGGCGCTCCTCTGGCCGGCGCGCGCGAGGCCATCATGCGCGGCTCGAAGTAGCTGGCCCGCAAAGGCGCGTGGGCGCCTCAAATCCTTGAAATAACTGCCCCGCGCCGTTTTGCGGGCTGTTACTAGGAGGCCCAGATCCGGCCCATCACCGGATCGCTGAATCCGCTTTGCCCTGTCTCCACTCTTCCGGCGAAGCGTCGCAGAAATTGTTCAGCGCCGGCGGCCGTTACGCTGAAATCGTACCAGTGATGGCTCCCGTCCAACGACAAGGTCAGCGTCTGGCTGCTGTCCGGATCGAGGGTCACCGTATAGTCGCCACTCCGGTAGCCGTGATCCTTTACCTCCAGCGTGACAGCCTCTTCTGCCGGATTATTGAAGTGCATCTCGATGTCACCCGTGAGGACATCGTCCGCGCGTGGGTACACGCATTGCATCGTGAGGCGCGGATCGTCAGCGCTGCCGGCGAACTCCCGAAGAAAACCGTTGGGCCCGCAGATGCGCAGATGGTAGATTCCGTTGACGAATCCATCGAGGTCCCAGCCATCCGTCAGGCTGTCGCCGGCGGCGACAGCATATGCGCGCGTCCGCAGCGCGGCTTTTCGACGATAGGTTCCTGGAGTGTAGACGTGGAAGGGCGCGCCCAGCGCGGCGGCTCCGAATGCGCTGTTGCGCGCTTCCAGCGTAATCTCGAAGCGTTTGCCATCCGCGCTGAGAGCGCCATCAGCCGCCAGTTCGTAGGGCAGCGCAGCCGATGGCCGCACACCCGGTTCCTGCTGCGGCATCCATGCGGCCTTCTGCGGATCCAGCTTGAACTGCACCGCGTCATCTTCCGTCAGCTTGCGATACCCCGCCGGCATGCTCTTGAATTGCGCCGTGTGCACCTGCTCGAAGAAATCATTGCGGGGCGGAAAGGGGACGCCGGCGCCGGTGTGGTCGAACGGCCGGAACACCGCGGACAGATCGCCGCACACGGTTCTGCGCCATGCTGTGATGTTCGTTTCGCGGATCCGCTTCCCGGACCGTTTGCTCATCACGTTTTCGAGCAACTGCAGAACCGAGGTATGGTCGAACACCTGCGAACAGACGTATCCGCCGCGGCTCCAGGGCGACGCGATCACTAACGGCACGCGGAAGCCCAGACCAATCGGACCGCCGCGCGCCTCTTCCGGCGGATGCTCTTTCAGGTCCTGCGCCAGCGCCAGATACTCCAAGCCTGGATCGATCCCCGGCGACGTCTTGCCCGACTCCGGCCTCGCAGGGTCGGGCGCGACGAACGGCGGCACATGGTCGAAGTATCCGTCATTTTCATCGTAAGTGAGGATGAAAATCGTCTTGCTCCACACGTCCGGATTCTTCGTGAGGATGTTCAAGGCTTCGGCCACGTACCAAGCGCCATACCACGGCGACGACGGATGGTCCGACATTCGCTCCGAGGGAACCAGCCACGCTACCGCCGGCAGTTTCCCACTCTCCACGTCTCTCCGAAACCGGTAGAGCGGATCGCCCTTGGGCACATCCATCACGCGTCCCCGCGCGCCGTCGCGATAGCGCAGCTTAGTCAGCCGCCGGTAATTCGCATCTCCTTCGTTGGTGGTGAATGCTCTCTCGTGCAGACTCACGTCGTGCGCCGAGAGCCGGGTCTGGCCCTCCAAAGTCCACTGAATCCGCTCCGACTTCACATACTGCAGGAATCTTTCCTTCTCGGCGAGCTCCTTTTCATGGCCGCCCAAAACCCGGAGCGTGCTGATCTCACCCGGCAACGTGGCCGCCATCTGATCCATGTAATCCAGGTGCGGACGATGAAATCCGACGTGGAATTGATCGAACCACTCGAGCGGATTGTCGGTGAAGTTCGCCAGCCACGCGTCGCTCTCGTCCTCCAGTCCGGAGGGCACGCTGAGTTCGTTCTGATAAACGCGCCACGATACGCCGGCCTCCTCCAGGCGCTCGGGAAACGTCTTCCAGTTCTTCGTGGAGCCGTAGTCTACATCGGAATTCCGAATGTTCGGCAGCGAAGCCGCATCCGGCTTGGCGCGCACGGTGCCCGTCCACAAATGCAGGCGGTTCGGAGTGGTGGCCGTGAGTGATGAGCAGAAGTGCTGATCGCAAATTGTGAACGCATCGGCCATCTCGTAATAGAACGGCAGGTCCTCGCGATCGTAGTAGCCCATGGTGAAGGGCATGCCCGCGCATTCCGGACGGTCCGATTTCTTGGCATCCAGCCACCCGTCGTGATTTCCATGACTGCGAGCGTCGTGCTGGTTTGACCAATCGTGCGGCAATGACCCCAGCCAGGTGGCTCTGGTATTTTTCATGTCCAGGCGGAAAGGCCCATAGGTCACGCCCGCCGCGTTGGTCTGCATCCACACGGGCTTCTGATCCGGCAGCGTGACCGCGCGCGGATCGTTGAATCCACGCACGCCGCGCAGCGTGCCGAAGGCGTGATCGAACGAGCGATTCTCTTGCATCAGGATCACCACGTGCTCGGCATCCAGGAACGAACTTCCTTCCGGCGGATCGATCGCGGAGGCCCGATCGACCGCTGCCAGCAGGGCACTGGCAAGCCGGCCACCGCGGGCCAGTGCCGCGGCTTGAAGGAAGAAACGTCGGCGCGTGCTCATCTACGCAATTATCACAAATACGCGTTACAGTTCCGAGACGGGCTACGCGATCGCGCCGCGGCGGCGGTACACGCGCCCGATGATGGAATAGATCACGCCGGGAAACAAGCGGTCCGCGAGGATCGCCATGCGCGTGGGGAACGGCAGCACGTAACGGCGCGCACGCCGGTGAATCGCCGAGACCACGCGCGGGGCAGCCTGTTCGGCCGTCAGCGAGAGCCAGCGGCCGGGCTTGCGCGGCAGCGGCGAATGAGCGTAGATCTCGGTATCGACGTATCCGAACAGCACGTGTGTCACGCTGACGCCCCGGGGAGCCAGTTCGTGGCTCAGTCCGTCCGCCAGGCCGCTGAGCGCGAACTTGCTCATGCAATAGGCCGTGCATGCCGGAACCGACACCAGGCCCAGCAGGCTGCCGGTGAACACCAGCCGCCCGCGCGTTTCCCGCAAAGCCGGAAGAGCCGCGTAGGCGGTGCGCAGCGCGCCAAACGTGTTGGTCTCGATTTGTTTGCGATAGCCGTCCAGAGTCAGGCTTTCGAACCGGCCCGTGGTCAGCACTCCCGCGTTCGCGATCGCCACATCCAGCCGGCCGAATTCCCTGTGCGCCACCTCGACCGAGCGTTCCAGATCGCCGTCGCGAGTCACGTCACCGGCCACCGCCGCGGCACGCTTGCCGGCGGCCGTCAGTTCCGCGGCCAACTCTTCGATGCGCTCCGCGCGGCGCGCCACCAGCACCACGTGCGCTCCTTCACGCGCGAACTCGCGCGCCAGCCCCGCTCCGATACCGGAAGAAGCGCCCGTGATCAGAACCACCTGTTCCTCGAATCGACCCATCCCGTTAGCCATGGAAGACCATTCTCGCAAACAACGTCACACATTCGCGAGCAGGGCAAACGGCCCGCGGGCTTTTTCGAGGCGCACCGCCAGATCCAGGATGCGTTCCTCCTCGTACGGCCGCCCTACCAGTTGCACGCCGATCGGCAAACCTTCCGCCGATACCCCGAACGGGATCACCACCGCCGGCAGACCCAGCAGGTTGAACGGCGTGGCGGGCATCATGGCCTGGAACAACCCGATCTCCTCACTGCCGGCCTTCCAACGGCGCGTGCGATGCGGGAAGGCCGTCACGCCACACGGCGGCATCAGTAGTACGGGGCAATCTTCCATCTGCTGCAGCAGCGCGGCGCGCATGCGATCGCGCTTGGCGAGGCTCATCACCAATTGCTCCACCGTCACGGCCGGCTGTTCGAGCGCACTGTCTAGAAACTCGGTGGCCGTCCAATGCGCATCTGCTTCGCGCCCGGCGATGGTCTGCTTTGTGAAGGGCGCGGGCAACTGGCCGAAGAAGAACCACCATAGATTCGGCGCGCGCTCAAGCCCTCTCAACTCGAAGTGATCTACCGGAATTCCGAGCCCGGCAAGCATGGCGGCCGCGCGCAGGACCGTTTGCCTGATTTCCGGGTCCACCGGCACGCCATAGAATTGTTCGACGAGTCCGACGCGCAGTCCTTCTTCATTCGCCGATTGCACAGGCACGGGCGCGGACAACGGATCCTGGGGGTCATATCCAGCCAGGGCGGCAAACAGCAGCCGCACATCATCCGCCGTACGCGCCAGAGGTCCCGCCACGGCCAGCAATCCCGTCAGCGAGTTCATCACCGGAAAGTGACCGGCGGCGGAGACGCGCCCGGGCGTCGGTTTCAGTCCCACGATGCCGCAGAAATGCGCGGGAACCCGGATGGATCCGCCGCCATCGCTGCCGATGCCGCCCGCCGAACAGAACGACGCAATGGCCGTGGCCTCGCCGCCGCTCGATCCGCCGGGGGTGCGGGTCACGTCCCATGGATTGTTAGTTCTTCCGGTGATGAAGTTGTCAGTCTCATAGCTCGAGAGCATTTCAGGCGTGTTGGTCTTCCCCAGAATGATGGCGCCGGCCGCGCGCAGACGCGCGACCGCGGTGGCATCCCGCGCCGCCTTGTGACCGAGGCGAAAGCGGCTGCCGCAGAGGGTGGGCAAGCCGGCCATGTCGAAGCTATCCTTGACGGTCACCGGAACGCCGTGCAGCAAGCCCAGCGTTTCGCCGTGCATCACCGCGTTCTCGGCCGCTTTGGCCACCGCGCGGGCATCGTCTTCCAGTACCGTGACGAAGGCATTCAATCGCGGATTCTGCGCCCCGATCTGCGCCAGGTGCGCCTCAACCAGTTCCACCGGAGAAAGCGCGCGATCGCGCACCATACTGGCCATCAGGCACAGCGAACTCTTTACGGGCATTACCAGATAGTGTAGTCTGACGCGTGCCGCACGTTCAGTTGTGAACGTAGAGGTCGAGCGCCTGCTCGCTGCCGGTAGCCTCGGAAAGAGTCACCGAACGCGCTCCCGCCGCACCCATGGTTTCCTCATCTGGATCCTCGAATTCAAACGTGCTGAGGATGCGATACACGCCCGGCGCGAGGTCGCGGAAGCGGTATTGGCCGTGCGCATCCGTGCGTGTGACGCGCACGTCCGCCAGCCGCCTGCCCGTTTCCGGATCGAAGGCCTCCAGATACACGGGCGCGCCGGCCGCGGGATCCTGGCCCGGGCCGCTGACGACGCCGTGAATCGCCGCGGGCCGCGACGAGAGCTTGATCAAGATCGAACTTGCGGCGTGCACCACGACTTCGTTCCAGCCGTCCGCGCGCCCACCCGGCGAATCGGGAGCGCTGAACGACGCCACGTAATAGCCAGAGGGCGGAGACACGTGAAATTCCCAACGCCCCGGCCCCAGTTCCGCGCGGCCATGATCGAGCTTCAAGACTTCGGACCGTCCGTTGGTATCCAGATTCTTACGGCGAGCGGTGACCTGTGCCGCCGCCGGATCCATGCGATTGCCCTTTTCGTCCTGCATACGGAACTCGACCGGGTTCCAGAAATCCAGCGGTACGCTTAGCTCCGTGCTGCGGTCGAGGGACATCTCGCGATACGCCGCAAGTTTGCCGTGCCCGGAGGGATCGTCGGCTTCCGCGATCAGCTCGTATTCGCCGGGCGCGAGTTGCTCAAATACGAATTTGCCGCGCGTGGTGGTGCTGGCGCGGCCCACATCCGAGATGAGCGTGACGGTCACGGCCGTATGTGAATGCACGAGCACGCGCCCGCTTACCCTGATCAGCCTGCCTGGCTGCGGCCGGATATCGGCGTCCTCGGCCTGCTGATCGAGATCCACGTCCACCGTCAGGCTTTGGTCCAGCGCCATGCTCTCGCGGTGAAAGGTCGGCAGCAGTCCGGAACCGTCCTCGAGTTGTTTGGCCGCAGTACGCACATGGTAAGTGCCGGGCTGAAGTCCGTGGATGCGGTAGACGCCGCGGTCGTCGGTAATCGCGCTGGCCGCAATGCGCAGCGGTTGCCGGGCGCGGTACGCCATCACCTTCTGGCCGGGGATGCCCACCTCGTTTTCGTCGAGCACAGTGCCGGCGATGGCGCCGAAACGATGGAGGTGCAGTTCCAGGGACACCGAACCATCCTGATCGACGCTCACGGGTTGGGCGGCCGGCTTCCAGTCCTTCTGCCCGTATTGAAGAGGCGCAAATCCCTCATGCGTCGCGCGCACCAGGTACAGGCCGGCGCTCACGGTAAACGCAAATTGTCCGTGGCGGCCCGAGCGCGATGACTGCGGACCGCTGCCCGCGCCTTCGACCGGCCGAAGACTCACCACGGAGCGGGCCAGCGGCCGGCCAGTCAGATGATCCAGCACCACGCCGCGGATGACGGCGGCATGCGCGCCCGAGCAACAAATGAGGGCCAACAGCAGTTTTTGCACGGCCTTTCTCGAATATGACGCGCGGCTGGGCGGAAACGCGCATATGATAGATTATTTCGCAGGAAAACATGTTCCGTAATCTTGTTATGTTCCTGCTGCTCGCTCCGGCAGCATGGTGCGCGGCCAGTGACTTCAATGGCCGTTGGGATATCACGGTTCTGCATTCGCCGCGCGGCAGAGCCTGGTGGCTGGAGGTCGACGGTGCGGGCAGCGCGAATATCAAAGGGAAGTTCGTCGGATTTCCCGGCGGCGATTTGAATGAGATCCAACATATCTGGATCGAGGGCGGTGAGCTGCGGTTTACTTACGACGGCCATGATGTCCACGAAGCGTATCGCGCCAAACTCGCGGACGGGAAACTGGAGGGCACGTTCGCATCCGGCGGCACCAAACTCGATTGGATCGGCGTGCGCGCTCCTTTGATCCAAGAAGCGGATGACGGCTCGTGGCACGCGGGCCAGCCGGTCCAGGTGTTCAACGGCCACGATCTTTCGAACTGGCACGGGATGACTGCCGATGCGTCACACGGCTGGAGCGTCGCGAACGGGATACTCAAAGGCAACGGCGCGGCCACCGACCTGATCAGCAATGACAAGTTCTGGAATTTCACGCTGCATGTGGAGTATCGCACGCCGGCGCACAGCAACAGCGGCATCGGGCTGCGCGGCCGCTACGAAGTGCAGATCCTGGAAGACTATGGACGTCCGGTCGACCGGCACTCGAACGGCGCGCTTTATAGCCGCATCGTGCCCATCGAAAATGTCACGAAGCCGGCCGGCGAGTGGCAGACGTATGAGATTCGCCTGGTGGGCCGGCACGTCACCGTGACGCTGAACGGCAAGACTGTCACGCAGGGCGATATCGACGGCCTGACGGCGATTGCTTGCGATGCGAACGAGGGGGTCCCGGGACCGCTCATGCTCCAGGGCGATCATGGCCCGGTCGAGTTCCAGAGCATCGTGCTCACTCCGCTGGTGAAATGATGGGGCTCTCCGGGGTGATCGCGGCGGCGGTGACGCCGCACGGCAAGCGCGGCGATGAGCCCGATATCGGCGCCACGCTCGAACTGATCGACTTCCTGTGCAAGGCCGGCGTGCAAGGCATCGCGCTGCTCGGCTCGACCGGCGAGTTCGTCAATCTGAACTTCGACGATCGCGTGCGGCTGGTGTATCTCGCCGTGAAGCGCAGCCGCGTGCCGCTGCTCGCGGGAATCTCGCACACCACGCTCGACGGCGCGCTGGCTTTGGGGCGCGAAGCGAGCGCCGCCGGAGCCGCCGGATTGCTGCTGATGCCGCCGTATTTCTATCGCTACCAGCAGCCGGAGATCCGCGAGTTTTACGTTCGGTTCGCCATGGAGATGACGCACGGCGCGCCCATCTACCTATACAACATCCCGGCGTGCACCAGCGCGATATCCAGCGAGACCGCCACACAGTTGCTCGAAAGCGGGCGCTTCGCCGGCATCAAGGATTCGAGCGGCGACTGGAGCAATTTCGAGGCGCTGCGCGCCTACAAGCAGGCGCATCCGTTCACGCTGCTGGTGGGCCATGATGGTATATTTGCGCGGGCGCGCGCCTGCGGAGCCGATGGCATCGTTTCCGGCCTTGCCTGCGCCGCCCCGGAACTGCTGCTGGCGCTCGACCGCGCCATCGCGCGGCACGACGAGGCCGAGACCGCGCGCCTGGATGCGCGCCTGCACGAATTTCTGGAACGGTTCTTGCAGTTCCCGATCCCGGTGGCGATCAAGGTGGCGCTGGCGGTACGTGGCTTGAAGATCGGTCCGCCGCCGGTGCCGCTGGCGAAGGAGACGCGCGTGGCCCTCGAAGCATTCCGCGAGTGGTTTCGCGGCTGGCAGTAGCGCGCCGACCGGTGATTCAATAAGGGAATGTCACCCGAAGAGTTTCGCCGTTGTGCACACGAAGCCGTCGATTGGGTCGCCGATTACCTGACACATCCGGAGCGCTATCCCGTGCTGCCGCAGATCGAGCCCGGCCAACTCGTGGATGCCTTGCCGGCGTCAGGCCCCGAGCAAGGCGAGCCGATGGAGCGCCTGCTCAACGATTTCCGCCGGCTAATCGTGCCAGCCATCACGCACTGGAACCATCCAGGCTTCATGGCATATTTTGCCAACACTTCGCCCGGTCCCGGGATCATTGCGGAGTTGTTGGCGGCATCCCTCAATGCCAACGCGATGCTGTGGAAAACTTCGCCCGCCGCGACGGAACTCGAGCAGGTGGCGCTCGACTGGCTGCGCCAGTGGATCGGGCTGCCAGACGGGACATTCGGCATCATCTACGACACGGCATCCACCAGCAGCATGCACGCCATCGCGGCCGCACGGGAAGCCGCCGATCCGGAAGCACGCACACTGGGCGCCTCGCGCGGGCTGACGTTGTATTGTTCCGAAGAGGCGCATTCCTCCATTGAAAAGGGCGCGATCGCCATCGGCATCGGGCAGCAGCACGTGCGCAAGATTCCGACGGACGCGGAGTTTCGCATGCGCCCCGAAGCGCTATCCGCGGCTGTCGATGCCGACATCGCGGCGGGCCTGCGGCCTTTCTGCGTCGTGGCGACGGTCGGCACCACTTCGACCACGAGCATCGATCCGGTGCCCGCCATCGCTGATATCGCCGAGCGGCATGGAATGTGGTTGCACGTCGACGCCGCCTATGCCGGCTCGGCCGCAATTGTGCCGGAGTTCCGCCATATCCTGAACGGCGCCGAACGCGCGGATTCGCTGGTGATGAATCCGCACAAGTGGTTCTTCACGCCATTCGATTTGAGCGCGTTCTATACTCGCCGGCCGGATATTCTGCGGCGCGCTTTCTCGCTGGTGCCGGAATATCTGCGCACCGCGCACGACGGCCGCGCGCTCAATTACATGGATTACGGCGTACCTCTGGGACGCCGATTCCGGGCCCTGAAGCTGTGGTTCGTGATGCGCTACTTCGGACGCGAGAAACTGGCAGAGATGATCCGCACGCAGATCGGCTGGGCGCAGGAGCTGGCGGCCGCAATCGACACCGATCCGAAATTCGAGCGCACCGCGCCCTCGCCGTTTTCCGTGGTCTGTTTCCGCTACAAGGGAACGGATGACGAAAATCGCCGGCTGCTCGAAACGGTCAACGCATCCGGCGAATTCTTTTTGTCGCACACGGTGCTGCGGGGCCGCTACTCGCTGCACCTGGCCATCGGCAACATGGGCACCACGCGCGATCACGTGATGCGTGCATGGGAAGCGGTGCGCCGGACCGCGCCGGTTTAGTCGTGCACCGCCCAGCCGCGCTGGATGGCAGCTTGCCGAAGCCGTTGGAAAGTGTTCGGCTCGTCATCCTTACGCGCCAGTCCGCCCCCCGGATTGATGCTGCTGAAGCAGAGCTTCTGCGGCTTCACAGGTTGCGGCAACGGCAACACCGGCGCGGCTTTGGCTGAGTTGGCCAGATTCAGCACCGCAAGCAGGTTGCCCACCGTTTTGGAAGTCTCGCGCGCCGCCAGGGGCTGGACGTTAAACACCGATTCAATCATCTTGAGCACCGAAGTGTGATCGAAAGTTATGCCGTTGACAGCCGGATTCGACGGCGTACCCACATTCCACGGCGAGGCCACGACGCATGGTACGCGGCATCCCAGCAGCGCTTCGCCGTTGATCAGATCCGTATCGGTGTTGTTCGGCGCCAGCGCGCGCGGCGGCGGCACGTGCTCGAAGAAGCCGCCCCAAAATATGAATAATACGTAAAAAACGCGTGCCGGAGGTTGCCAGCCGTGATATTCTCGACAGACGTCGCGAGGAGAGGATATGGCGATTATCGGCGCTCACATGTTGCTCTATTCATCGGAGGCGGATGCCCTGCGTGCCACACTGCGGGACGTGTTTGGTTTCGAGTCAGTGGACGCCGGCGGGGGATGGTTGATCTTTGCGCTGCCGCCCGCCGAATTGGGCGTGCATCCGGCCGAGGGGCCGTCCCATCAGATCACATTCATGTGCGACGATATTCGCGCGTCCATCGCCGAATTACGCGCCAAAGGTATCCGCATCGAGGGCGAACCGCAGGATCAGGGGTTCGGCATCACGGTGACCATGATCCTGCCCGGCGATGTACACGTCGCGCTGTATGAACCGCGGCACCCGCTGGCGATCAGACCAGCACAGTGAACGTGGCTTCGGTACGCGTTACCGGGCGATAGAGTGTGTCGCGTTCCACCGGCTCACGGCCGGCCTTGCGGATCAATTGCAACAGTTCGCCGCGCCGTAACGACTGGCTGGTGGTCGCACCGGCATCGTGATAGATCTTCTCTTCCACCACGGTGCCGTCCATATCGTCCGCGCCAAAGCGCAACGCAATCTGCGCAATGCGCGGCGTCATCATGATCCAGTAGGCCTTGATATGCGGAATATTGTCGAGCATCAGCCGCGCTACCGCGATATTCTTGATGTCCGCGAACCCGGTCGTCTTCGGGATGTGCTGTAGCGGCGTGTTGTCGGGATGGAATGCCAGCGGGATAAAGGTAACAAAGCCGGCGGTCTCATCCTGCAACTCACGCAGTTTCACCAGGTGATCGGCGCGGTCTTCGTCATTCTCGATGTGGCCGTACAGCATGGTGCAGTTGGAGCGCAGCCCCAGCTCGTGCGCCACGCGCGCGGTCTCAATCCACTGTTCGCCGGTAATCTTGTGGTCGCAGATGATGCGCCGCACACGATCGCTGAAGATCTCGGCGCCGCCGCCCGGCAGCGAATCCATGCCAGCATCGCGCAGCCGTACCAGCACTTCGCGCACGGGAATCTTGGCGCGTTGCGCCAGGTACCCGACCTCCACCATGGTGAAGGCTTTCAGATGCACTTGCGGGAAGCGCTGCTTCAATCCGCGCAGCATCTCGCAATACCATTCGAGCGTCAGCTCGGGATGCAGTCCGCCGACGATGTGGAATTCCGTGACCGCTTCGCTCCAGCCTTCGCCCGCGCGAAACCAGACTTCTTCGAGCGACATCGTGTAGGCCTTCGGATCTTTCACGCGCTTGCCGAAGGCACACAGGCGGCAACTGGCCACGCACACATCGGTCGGATTGATGTGGCGATTTACGTTGAAGTAGGTGGCCGAGCCATGCAGGCGCTCGCGCACCAGGTTCGCCATAAAGCCGAGCGCCAGCAGGTCGGGGGTGTGATACAGTGCGACGCCGTCATCATAGGAGAGGCGCTCGCCGGCTTGGACTCTTGCGAGGATCGGCTTCAGACGCGGGTCTTCAATTACGATTTCCATAGAACATCGGCGGCCCAAAAAACAAAGAATAACATGCTGACGTAACCGTTCATGGTGAAGAAGGCCGCATCCACGCGCGACAGATCGTTGGCTTTCACCATGCTGTGCTCATAGATCAGCAGCCCCGTCACCGCGGCGACACCTGCCAGGCTCAGCGCGCCGAGGCCCAACATGTAGACCAGCGCAAGCAGGCACGCGACCATCAGGACGTGGAAGACACGGGCCACTTGCAGCGCGCGCGCAATGCCCAGGTGCCGCGGGATGCTGAAGAGTCCCTCGGCGGAGTCGAATTCGTAATCCTGGCAGGCGTAAATCACGTCAAATCCCGCCGTCCAGAACGTGACCGCCGCGGTGAGCCACAGGATGCGCGGATCGAGAGCGCCGCGGATGGCGATCCAGGCCGCCGCCGGAGCCACGCCCAGCGCGAATCCCAGCACCAGGTGCGAGAATCCGGTGAAGCGCTTGGTGAACGAATAAAAGAACACGATGCCAAGTGCCAGCGGCGCCAGACGGAAACAAAGCGGGTTCAACCTGCGCGCGGCGAACAAAAAGACCAGCGCGGATACGGCCACGAAGCCCCACGTGAAACCAGGCGACAGCCGCCCCGTGGGCAGATGCCGCATGCGCGTGCGCGGATTACGCGCGTCGATATCGGCGTCGATCAGCCGGTTGAAGGCCATCGCCGCCGAGCGCGCCCCCACCATCGCGACGACGATCCACCCAATCTTGATCAGCGCCGCGGAGACGCTCATGCCGGAGTGACGCAACGCCAGCAGCGCGCCGGTGAGCGCGAACGGCAGCGCGAAGATCGAATGCTCGAACTTGATCATTTCGAGGGTCAGCCGGATGCGTTTCCACATAGGTTCAAGCGCGCTACTATTTTATCGCATGCCTAATTTGACGCCCTCTGTTTTGCCCTGGATGCTGCTGATTCTGGTGAGTGCGGGATGCGGCGGACCGCAGACCACGGGGCCGGACGTGCTGCGGATGCGCACCGTCACGCTGCCCGATGGACGGCAGATTCACGCCGAAGTGGAGATCGATCCGATCGACATGCAAAAGGGCATGATGTTTCGCGATGCGCTCCCACAAGGCCATGGCATGCTCTTCATGCACGACAAGCCCGGTATGTACCCGTACTGGATGTTCCAGGTGAAGATCCCGCTCGATATGCTGTGGATGGACGCTGCCCATCGCATTGTGGAGATTTCCGCCGATACACCGCCCTGCAAGACCAAAGCGAGCTTGTGCCCGAACTATGGCGGCCACGAAGAGGCCGAATTCGTCTTGGAACTGGGCGGCGGCGAGGCCCACCGGCTGGGTCTCACTCTCGGCCAGACCTTGCAGTTTTAGAACTTCCGTTACAAACTCCCGGCCGCCCTTCTGCTAGTCCACTTATTTCGCGCTTGCAGCCTATGGTGATTGCAAGTACAATATTTCAAACTCGCGAATAACGGAGGTCTTTTGGTGTATAGTCGGACAACGGTTTTACTTCTCGTGGCGATGTGTCTGATCGCCGCGATTCCCGCCTCGGCTCAGAATACGGCATCCATCACGGGTACCGTGCGCGATTCCACCGGCGCGGTGCTTCCGGGCGCCGAGGTCACGGTTACCAACATCGCCACGGGCGTCGCGATGAAGGTGACAACCAACGCCGAAGGCGATTACCTCGTGGCCGGTCTTCCGGCCGCTACCTACAACTTGAAGATCGCAGCCACCGGCTTCAAAGGCTACGAAGCCTCGGGCATTGTGCTACGCGTCGCGCAGAAGGCCCGCGTGGACGCGAGCCTCGAAGTCGGACAGATTACCAGCGAGATCAGCGTGCAGGGCACCGCCGTGGCGCAGGTCGAAACGCAGTCCTCGGAGCTCTCGGGCGTCGTCACCGGCAAAGAGATCAGCCAGATTGTGCTCAACGGCCGCAACTTCACGCAACTGGTGACCCTGGTGCCAGGGGTCAGCAATCAGACGGGGCAGGATGAAGGCACCGTCGGCATCGCCGGCAGCGTGGCGATGAGCGTGAATGGCGGACGCACCGAGTACAACAACTGGGAGATCGACGGCGGCGATAACATGGACAACGGCAGCAACGGCACCCTCAACGTCTATCCGAACGTGGATGCCATCGCCGAAGTCAAGGTGCTCACTTCGAACTACGGGGCCCAATACGGACGGAATGGCTCCGGAACCATCGAAACGGTCACCAAGTCAGGCGGCAAGGATTTCCATGGGGACTTATTCGAGTTCGTGCGGAACGACGATTTCAACGCGCGCAACTTCTTCGAGACGTCCGTGCCCGAGTACAAGAAAAATGATTTCGGCGGCACGATTGGCGGTCCGCTCTACATTCCGCACGTCTATAACAAGAACAAGGACAAGACGTTCTTTTTCTATTCCGAGGAGTTCCGCAGAGAGATCGTGCCCGGTGGTACCTTCAATCAGCAGGTGCCTACGGCAGATGAGCGCGCCGGTAATTTCTCCGATGTGTGTCCCGCCGCCAGCCTGGCCTCGATGGTAGACACCACCAACTTCCCGGATTGCCCGGTGAACCCGGTTACCGGTTCTTACTATCCAAACAACACGGTTCCGGTGAATAATAACGCCAAAGATCTGCTGACGCTGGTGCCGCTACCCAACCAGGCGAACAACTACTACAACGCCTCACCCTCGCTGCCCACGCACTGGCGGGAAGAGTTGTTCCGCATTGACGAGAATTTCACCGACAAGCTGCGCATGTTCTTCCGATATATCCACGATTCGTGGAACCAGACGCAGCCCACGCCGACTTGGGGCAACGGCGCCTCGTTCCCATTGGTGCAGACGAATTTCGTGGGACCAGGAGTCAGTCTGGTCGCGAACCTTGCAGCCAACGTTTCGCCCACTCTGCTTAACGAATTCACCTTCAGCTACACGACAGATCACATCTTCCTGAATGCCGTCGGTCCGGTCAGCCGTCCTTCCGACATGGACATCGGCGGCCTCTACAACAACGGCTTCGGCGGACTCATGCCGAGCGTCAATGTTGCCGGAGGCGTCAACTACGATACCAGCGGCTTCTCGCTCGATACCGGTTACTTCCCCTGGAACAATGCGAATCCCACATATACTTACAAGGACCAGTTGACCAAGATCGTCGGCGGCCACAACCTTTACCTGGGCGTTTATCTCGTGGCCGCGGAGAAGAATGAGTTCAATAGCCCTTACATCCAGGGTATTCTAGGCTTCGACAACACGGACGCCGCCATCTCGACCGGCAACGCTTTTGCGGACTTCCTAACCGGTCAGATTGCGAGCTTCAACCAGACCAACCTCAAAGTCAAGTATTACAATCGGTATAAGATCGCCGAGCCTTACTTCCAGGACGACTGGCATGTTACCAAGCGCCTGACGTTGAACCTCGGCTTGCGGTTGAGCCTGTTTGGAACTTACCACGAAAAGTATCATCACGCTTATAACTTCGAGCTGAGCGCTTACCAGGCTTCCGCGGCCCCGCAGATCGCCGGCGACGGATCGATCGTTGCGGGTTCCGGTAATCCGTACACCGGACTGGTGCAATGCGGCGTCGGTGGCGTGCCGGCAGGTTGCATGACAGGACACCTGTTCAACCCGGCGCCGCGTATCGGATTCGCCTTCGATCCCTTCGGCGACGGCAAGACCTCCATCCGCGGCGGCTACGGCATCTTCTACGAGCACACCAACGGCAACGAAGGCAACACCGAGTCGCTGGAGGGCAGCGCTCCGCTGGTGGTGAATTCGACGCAATATAACGTTGCCGGCTATACCAGCATCGGCGGTGAAGGGGTGATCTAT
>DATKNQ010000152.1:0-5333 GCA_035541265.1 Bryobacteraceae bacterium | reverse complement strand
AACCCTGCGCGAAAAACAGGTCGGCCTCATTCTTCGCGTAGATATGCGAGATGCCCCAGTGGTCTTTGATGATCTCAACAGGCTGGCAAAGTCCGGGCCAAAGCGAAAACGCGACAACTAAGCAGAGCCGGCGAAACATAGATCGATCCTACCACCTGCCGCGGGGCTACAGGCGCTGCGCCCCAACTGTGACCGTAGATCGCGATGCGGGCCACTCGCTTTTCGGCAGCGGAGAGCGTGCCACTTGTAGGTTGGGGGAACACTCGCTCTGCAAACGCGCGGCTAGCCGCACCTCGCCGTGGACCGCGTCATCCACGTGCGCCATCCCGCCCGCTAATCCGATCACGATAAGAGCCGGTGTGCTGAGTAACATCGCTTATTGCTCGGCAGATTTCCGCTTATAAATGAGGATCACCGCGCCCGGCCGATTGCGGATTGCAACGGGCATCCCGTCGTCGAGTAGTTCGCTTCCCATGTGGACCGTCTCACCCGGCGCGTCAATGTCAGTTACCGTGTACCTCGCGTGCGGATCGAGCCCGCGCAACCGGAAGCGTGCGGTCTCGAAAGAACTGTCCGGACGGCGAAATGCCTGCACTATCCCGTCGCCATTCGCGGGGCGATCGAATTGCCACGCCAGCCAGTCCGTGCTCTCGGTGCGATACGGCGTCAGCGGATAGAAGTCGCCGTAATAGTAGTCCGCCACGCGCTGCCATTCTCCGATCCGCGCTTGCAATCGCTCGTAGCCGTGTTCGTAGCGCCCGGCTTCGAGGCCGATGCCGATGGCCGGCGCCATCTGGCTGCGGAAGATATACGGATCGAGCGAATTGAAAGCCGTGCCGAAGTACGGAATCCACAGAGCCATGCCGTAAGTGAGTTGCTGCATGGCGGCGGGCTCGTAGGCGTAATCGCTGCGCCACAAAGGCACGGCGCGCCGTAGCGTTTCCAGATCGTTGCGCCGTCCGCCCGAAGCGCATGTATCGATGGGCAAATCCGGAAAGCGCCGCCGCAATTCATCCCAATAAGCCAGATAGCCGGTAACGTGCTTGATCTCAGTGACCCCCTGCCGGTCTTCGGCGTCGTTCGCGCGCCAGATGCCCAGCGGCTCGAAATTGAAATCCTGCCGGTAGAGATCGATGCCCTCGGTGCGAATCAGGTTACTCACGTGGTCCACCAGCCACTGGCGCGCATCCGGATTGCCCAGATACAGCAGCTTGTCTTTGCCGTTCTTGCCCAGCAGCCATTCCGGATGATGTTCGTAGAGCCACGAGCCCGGCGTCACGCGTTCCGGCTCGAACCACACGATGGTCTTCACGCCGCGTGCGTGTGCGGCCGCCGCAATCGGCGTGAAGCCGTGCGGAAAGCGCGCGGGGTCTGGATCCCACGTGCCCGTGTTCCACCAGCCGGTCTTGAAGAGATACCATCCGGCGTCCATCCACCAATAGTCGAGCGGAATGCCCGCGTCCAGATCGCGCCGCAGAAACTCGATCTGATTTTGCTCGTTGGCGTCCTGCATCTCGATGGTGTGCCGGCCGCTGCCTCCGGCCAGTTGCGGCCGCGGCAGATGCCCGCCCGGACGCGGCAGGTTGTCGGCGATCATCCAGCGGCGCCACACATTCTGCGCGCCGATCCAGTCTCCGTTCCAAAACATGAGCGCCACCAGCGGCGTGCGAATCTCTTCGCCGGGCATCAGCCGCAGGTGCGTGAGTTCTTGTCCGGCCCGCACCCGCAGGCTGATCTCGGCATCGCGGGTGAAACGCGCGGCCCACTGTCCCGGCCAGCCGAGCGCCATGATGACGCCGCTCGCGGCGCGTTCGACGTTGAAGTAGCACAGGTCGCTGTCGGTGGGGCGGCCGCCTGTGGTGGCGATGCGCGTCTCCGATTTCGGCTCGAGCCTGGTTTCGAGCGGCCGGTAATCCGTCGGTGAGTTCGGACTACCCTTGGCATGATGCAGCAGAAACTCGCCCTCCGGTGTACGTTCGAAGCGCGTGTCGATCGCTTGGATATCTTCCAGGATCGGCGTCGGCGACGCGCCGCTGTTCTTCAAGTAGACTGTCCACTCCACTGTCGGGAAGTCGCTATAGGCGATGCCTACTGAGCGAACGATGAGTCCGGTTCGCGGGTCCGTGTAAGTGACCAGATACCGTGTGCGATGCGCATCGAGCGGCCGGCTGCTGCGTTCCACGTGCCAGCTTGTCAGCAGTTCCGATGATGGCCGCCCGTCGTATCGAAACGAAAACGGCGGATCGGCGGTGTAAGCGCCGGGTATCGGTCCTTGCGGCAGATCGGCGAGCCACAATGACTGTCCGTTCGCCAGCGTGACGCGCGCTTGGGCCCAATCGGCCTGATCCCATTCGGCTTGGTAAGTGCGCGAGCGCTCACCCACCGCCGTCAGCTTCAAGTTGAACTCGGTCGCGCCGCCCAAGTTCGCCTTCACCGGCACGCCGGTCAGACCTTCGTGCAGCACGCCGGACCGGAACCGTTCGACTCCGCCGGCTTCCACCGAAGCGACCACGCTGCCGCGCCCCGCGTTCGAGTAGTAGCCCAGATCGTTGCTGTCCACGCCGACGACGGCTTCGAATGCCGCAGCCGGTCCCGGCAGATGCACCACGATCTCGCCAGGTTGCGGCATCCCCAACCCGCGTTCGTATTGCGTGCCGGCAATGCGAAACGTGCGGTCCTGCCGCCGGTTCCGCTCGATGCGCCCGGACTTGGTATGCACGAGCAGATACGCGACCGCAGGCCGGGCTTCCGGTGTTCCCACAAACTTCGCGCCCATCCATTGCCGTGCCTCCGCGGCGGCGTCTCCGGCTTGCGCGGCCGCATAGCCGGAAAACAGGCATAACGCCGCGGCGATCCCTCGCATGCTCGCGAGTTTTTTCATATGCTGTGCCTCCTTATGATATACCGGGCTTTTGATCCGCGACGAAAGGAGAGCTCTCTTTGATTTCGAGACGGCAATGGATCTCAACCGTGGGTGGCGGATTGGGACTGGCCGCGGCGGCGTCCGCGCATGCGGAGGCACCGGCGAACATCGACTTCCGGTATTCGCCATTCGATTACCAGACTGCGTTTTGCGTGCCCGACGATCCGCACAAGAGCTTGGTGCGGCAGGACGGCGCGCTGCTCTACGGCTACGCACCCGGACACAATCTGCGCTACTTCTCGACCGTCGTGCGCTTCTCGCTGCAAGGCATGGAGCCGGATCGCATCGTGCGTCAGGAACTGGAGTCGCCGCAGGCGCCGATCGTTCACACGCTCATTGAGCGCCCGTCGGCGGACCTGCTGCTGACCACGTTCGCCACCAACCGTGCCGGCGAAGGGCGAGTCGACAACGTGCTCGTGGAGGTGCGCCCGCGATCCGCGAGGACGCGGCACGCCGTGCCGCTCGCGATCATCGAGACGCGCGCGCAATTGGCGGTCGAGAAAGCCGGCGCGGCAAGCCTGGTCTACACCGGCAAACAGAAAGACGCGCTGCTGTTTTCGGCCGATCGGCATGTCCATCTGGAAGACGATGGCCACAATTGGGCCGCCGTGCTGCCCGATGACACGGCCAGCGCCGATCGCCCGCTGCACTGCCTCTTCCGTTTTCCGCAGGCGGGCCAGAACGCCGGCCAGATCGACGCCGCGACCCCGCCCGAAGAACTGCTCGGCGAGGCGCGCGCCTTCTGGCGCGGATGGCGCGCTTTCGGCGGCGACGTCTCATGGGACCTGCCGCATCCATACAGCGACTTCCTTAGGGCCTGCGCGCGAAACATCCAGCAAGCCCGCGAGGTGCGCAATGGCAAGCTCACCTTCCAGGTCGGGCCGACGGTTTACCGCGGATTGTGGGTGGTGGACGGCAACTTCATCCTGGGAGCCGCGCGTTATCTGGGCTACGATGCGCAGGCGCAACAGGGCCTCGAGACCACCTGGAGTTATCAGCACGCCAACGGCAGCGTCTCGGCCGGCGCCGGCGAGCAGCACTGGAAAGACACCGCCATCGCGATGTTCTCGCTGGTGCGGCAGGCGGAACTCAGCCAGGATTGGTCATACTGCGATGCGATGCAGAGCAACGTACTGCGCGGCGTCGAGTTTCTCGATCGGCTTCGCGCGCGGGCCAAAGAGGAAGGCAGCGCGAACGGCAAGTACGGCCTGCTGGCGCGCGGCTTCGCGGACGGCGGTCTGGGGTTCGGCGCGGAGTTGACGAATACGCTGTGGTCACTGGCAGGCTTGAAGGCCATCGCGCAGATTCCCGCGCAGAGCGGCGCGGCTGTAGCGCCCGCACGCCAGCTTTACCAGCAACTGCGCGCCGCGCTCGATAACGCCGCGCGCCACGAGATGCGCCGCCATCCGAAGGGATTTGAATATCTGCACATGTTTCTGCGCGACGATCCCGTGTGGTCGGCCAGCGCCTGGGATCAGCCCCGGCCGCAATCGGCGCAGTGGGCGCTTTCGCATGCCATCTATCCTGGATTGGTTTTCGACAAAACCGATCCGATCGTGCGCGGCCATATCGCCCTCATGCAGGCCTGCACCGGGGAAGACGTGCCCATCGAAACCGGCTGGATTCATCACGAGGGATTGTGGACCTACAACGCGCCTTTCGTCGCCCACGTCTACCTGTGGGCCGGCATGGCCGATTGGGCTCGCCGCACTTTTCACGGATTCCTGAACCATGCATCGCCGCTTTACTGCTGGCGCGAGGAGCAGCCGCTGCGTGATTCCGTGATAGCCGATTACGTGGGCGACATGCCGCACAACTGGGCCTCGGCTGAATGCATCCTATTCCTGCGTCACATGCTGGCGTTGGAAGATGGCGGCACGCTGCGGCTGCTCGCGGGGATCGGCGGCAACGAAATCGCGCACAACCATCCGTACGTCCTGCGCGGTACGCCTACCCGATTCGGACGCCTGAACCTGGCGCTCGAGCCGCACGGACAGGAATGGCGGCTGCACTTCGAACGCGGCACGGGTGCGGCGCCGCGCGCGGTCGAACTGCCGGAGTCGCTCGGCGCGCGCGTACACTTCAGCGGCGTCGCAGGCGCTGCGTCGAAATCTGCGGCAGACCGCATCCGCATCGACCCGGAGGCCTCCTCGTGGACGGCTAAGTGGAAAGTCAGTTGATCAGACCCGTGATGGACACGCGTATAAATCGAGGCATGTAGTCATTGGCGCAGACCAGGTCCTGCGAGTCGCTGGCGTTCACGTTATAGGAAATCAGCACACCGGTGCTGTCCGTGAACTCGGGATGGTCCTTCGGGTTGTAAGTGTACAGTGTGCCCACGCTGCATCCCGGCGCGCCGGATTCTGGAGTCACATAGACGATCGTGCGATCGGTCCATGGCCCTATTGGA
>DATKNQ010000151.1:0-4436 GCA_035541265.1 Bryobacteraceae bacterium | reverse complement strand
CAACGGCGACCTGCGATTTGCGTGCGGCGTTTACCGCGGCATCGCCCAGTTCCTCGGCCGCGTAGTTGATTGTGACGTTCGAACCCAGTTCCGCCTTGATGCCCGCGAGCGGCGTGACCGCATAGGGAGGCGTGCCGCCATACCAATCCCAGTGCACGGAGTCTGCCAGCGGCCCTATGACGGCGATGGATTTGAGCGACGCTTTATCGAGCGGCAGGAAGTTCTTGTCGTTCTTGAGCAGCACCACGGATTCGAGCGCGATCTGGCGGGAGACGTCGCGATCCTTGTCCGTGTTCCAGGGCTCGGGCGCATCCTTGATCTTCGAATACGGAACCATCTCCGGCGGATCGAGCAGCCCCAGCTTGAGAGCGACGCGGAACTTGCCGCGCAGCACGCCGTCAATGTCCGCTACCGTGAGAGATCCGTCTTTAAGCGCGGCTTTCGTTTCGCCGGCATATCGATCGAGGAACTGATTGATGCCCGCTTTCAAAGACGCCACGACGGCCGCTTCCTGATTGGGGAAGAGATGCCGCGGGTCGACCAGCAGACTGACGGCGCCGCCATCGCTAGAGATGATGTCGCCGCCCCACTTGTCGAGAACGATGCTGCGCAGAATCGAGTTGACCGTCATAGCGGTACCGTTCCACGCGTTGTAAGACGCCATCAGTGCTTTGGCTCCGCCTTCGAGAAAGCCCATGCGAAACGGCACCGAATAATATTCCCAAAACAGGCGCTCGTCGAAATCGGATGACGAGATGGTGCGGCGGTCTTCATTGCTGTTGGCGAGGAAGTGCTTGAGGAGCGCGGCGGCCTGCCAGTATTTCGGATCGTCGCCCTGCAGCCCTTTGATGAAGGCCACCGCCATGGTGCCATTGAAGAACGGATCTTCGCCATAGACTTCTTCGCTGCGTCCCCAGCGTGGATCGCGCGCCAGGTCCGACTGCGGCCCCCATAGCATCAGAATCTGGCGGTCGTACCTTGGCGTCTGCGTGATGAAGCGGGCTTCATAGCCTTCGACTCCGCCGGCCTGCCGCACGATATTCGGGTCCCACGTTTCGCCCATGCCGGGTGGTTGTGGGAACTGGGTCGTGGTGATGGGTTGGAGCTTGCCCCATGCCTGGCGTTGGACGACGCCGTGGATGCCTTCGGAGATGCCAATGTTGGGAACGTCGAGCCGCGGGACGCCGGTGCGCACTCCGAGGCAGTCGACTTTCTCTTCCGTGGTCATCAGCGAAAGCAGATTGTCAATACGCTGCTCCGCGGGGAGGTTTGGGTTTCGGAAGGGATAACGGGGCTGCGCGACGGCAGGAACCAGCGCCAGAACGGAAAGGCACAACAGTTCTGCGAGGTGGGTCTTCATGGCGTAGCTCAGATTATCAAATGGACGGATGAAGATGGAAAGCAGAACCTGGCGTTGCTTATGATGGCCATGATGCCTGATTTTTACTTCTACGAACCGGCGAAGGGTCACGGCCTGCCACACGATCCGTTCAAGGCGATTGTGGCGCCGCGGCCGATCGGCTGGATCTCGACGCAAGATGCCGCGGGCCCCTTGAATCTCGCGCCCTACAGTTACTTCAATGCTATCTGTGACCGCCCGCCCATGGTGATGTTCAGTTCCGGCGGATGGAAACACTCCGTGTCGAACATCAAGGCGACCGGCGAGTTTGTGTGCAACCTGGTTACGCGCGCGCTAGCCGATAAAATGAATCTGACTTCCGCCGCGCTGCCGCAGGGAACCAGCGAATTCGAATTCGCGGAGTTGGAAGCCGCCCCCAGCCGCGTAGTCGCGCCGCCGCGCGTAGCGGAAGCCCCGGCCGCGCTCGAATGCACGCTGGTCGAGATTATCCGGTTGCATCGCGCGGATGGCTCACAGCTTGACCAATACCTGACCATCGGCGAAGTGGTGGGCGTGCACATCCAAAGCGATTATCTGAAGGACGGGCTCTTCGACCTGCTGGCAACGCATCCCGTTCAGCGCGCGGGTTACACCGCGAATTACACCGAAGCAACCACGGGGTTCAGCATGAAACGGCCATCGTGACCGCCCTGTGTGATAATGGCTGGACCGAAATGGATTCGACACGAAGGCAATGGCTCTCGGGATGGATGGCGATGGCGGCGTGGCCGGAGATCATGGCCGCGCAGGCTGGCGGGCACTTCGAGACACTAGACGCGGAGACGGCGGCGGAGGTCGAGGCACTCGCCGCGCTGATTATTCCGTCGACTGACGGACCGGGTGCGCGCGAGGCAGGCGTCATTTACTGCATCGACCGGGCGCTCGCCACGTTCGCGAGCGACGAGCGCGAGGCGTATCGCAACGGGATGGCGCAGGTGCAGGCGAAACGCACGGAGCTGTTTCCGGCTTCCATCTCGATCCGCGCGCTGAGCGCCGAGCAACAGATGGCGCTGATGAAAGCGATCGAGACCTCGGACTTCTTCGAGTTACTGCGCACCCACACAGTGTTGGGATTTCTGGGTAACCCGAGTTACGGAGGGAACCGCGAGAAAGTGGGCTGGCGGCAGATCGGCTTTGAGGATCGCATGATGTGGGAGCCGCCGTTCGGCTATTATGACGCGGAAGCCGCCAAGGGGGGCAAATGACCGAGCCGGTCGACTTTCTGGTGATCGGCGCGGGCGCGGCCGGCGGCGTGGTGGCCAAGGAACTTGCCGTCGCCGGCTTCAGCGTAGTGGTGCTGGAGCAAGGTCCGTATCTGCGCGAGAAGGATTACTCGCACGACGAAATCAAGTACGCGTTTCAACCGGGCTTGACCAACGATCCGAAAGTGCAGCCGGTGACTTATCGTAAGTCGGACGCGGAGCCGGCGCGGCGCGTGAAGGCCATCGAATATGGGCGTCAGGTGGGCGGCGGCAGCGTGCATTTCACCGCCAATTACTGGCGATTTCATGAGAGCGATTTCCGCGAGCGCAGCCTCTTCGGCGCAGTGCACGGCGCAGACTTGCAGGATTGGCCGATCACTTACGCCGATCTCGAGCCGTATTACACGAAGGCGGAATACGACCTCGGCATTTCGGGGCTGGCCGGCGCGAACCCGTTCGAAGGGCCGCGGTCGAAGCCCTATCCGCTGCCGCCGATGCCGGCGAAATCGTCCGGCGTGTTGTTCGAGCGCGCCGCGAAGAAGCTTGGCTTGCACCCTTTCCCCGCACCGGTGGCGATTCTCTCACAGCCTTACCGCGGTCGCGGCGCGTGCGTGAATTGCGGCTTCTGCGAATCGTTCGGCTGCGAGATGCGCGCCAAGTCCAGCACCCTGGTGAGCGTGATCCCGGTGGCGGAGAAGACCGGGCGCTGCGAGGTCCGCTCCGGCTGCTACGTGCGCAAGATCGAAACGAACGATGCGGGCCGCGTCACCGGCGCGGTGTACTTCGACGCGGCGCGCCGCGAGGTTTTCCAGCGCGCCAAAGCGGTGTTCGTATGTGCCAATGGTGTGGAGACGCCGAAGCTGCTGCTGCTCTCGAAATCCAAACGCTTCTCCGCCGGCCTGGCCAATTCGAGCGGCCTGGTGGGAACGCACCTGATGTGGGACAACGGGGTCGAAGTGCAGGGCCTGTTTGAACATCCGCTGAATGAATATAAGGGCATTCAAGCCACGCGCCTGATTCACGATTACTACCGCTCGGACCAGAGGCGCGGCTTCTACGGCGGGGGCGGAATCGACGCGCGCTTCGACTATTATCCAATCAGCTTCGCGCTGCACGGCTTGCCGCCGGACACGCCGCGCTGGGGCAGCGAATTCAAGCGCACCTTCGCGACTTACTTCACGCACTCGATGTCGCTGCTGTCGCACACGTCTTCACTCGCCGTAATGAGTAACACCGTCACGCTCGATCCGGAAGTGAAAGACGCGTGGGGCCTGCCGGCGCCGCGCGTGACTTATGACTACCATCCGGACGATCGCGCCACCATGAAGTGGCTCATCGCGCGGCAGATTGAAATACTGGAGACGGCGGGTGCCAGGAAGACTTGGGTGCAGCCGTATGCGGTGGCCGATAACATGCCGTCGCGGCATCTGATGGGCACCTGCCGGATGGGCAACGATCCGGCTGCTTCGGTGGTCGACGCGCACAGCCGCGCGCACGATGTTCCGAACCTGTTCCTGGTGGACGGCAGCAACTTCGTGACCGCCGCGCGGCAACAGCCGACGGCCACCATCCAGGCGCTGGCTTACCGCGCCGCGGATTTTGCGATCCACGCCGCGAAGCGTGGGGAGCTGGCGTAGACTTACTCGTGGCGAAGAGTCTCCATCGGATCCAGGCTCGCCGCGCGGCGGGCTGGCGCGATGGCGGCAACCAGGTTGACGGCGCACAGTATCGCCACGGCTGCAGCGGTCGTGACGGGATCGGCCGGTTGGGTCTCGAACAGCAGCGAGCGCAGCAAGCGCGTAGCGGCCAGTGAAGCAGCGGCGCCGAGAACGGCT
>DATKNQ010000150.1:0-4365 GCA_035541265.1 Bryobacteraceae bacterium | reverse complement strand
GCACGACGTACAAACTATGACGGGCCGCAAGAATCTCGGGGCCCGGCTGTTCAACGTTTCGTCGATGCTCTCGAATGTAGCGGCCACGCCGGACGGCAAAGAGGTCATCGTGGAGCTGGTCAATTACTCCGCGTATCCGATTGACGATATCGATGTGCAGGTGCTGGGCAGGTTCACGCACGCGCGCCTGATTGCGCCGGGAGGCGTGGAAAAAGATCTCGAAGTCTACACCACGGACGAAGGTGGTACGGGCGTCGACGTCAGCCGGGTTTCCACATGTGCCACGCTGCGTTTAGACTAGTAGCATGACTCGGAGAGAATGGATTGCGCTGATCAGTGCGGCCCCGCTTCTCAAAGGCGCGCCGGAGGCCCCGGCCGCACCAGTGGCCATCGCCAAATGCGCTTCGTACGATGAAGACGTCACCGCCAGGCTGGCGGCTATGTTCGACCAGCTCGGCGGCCTCGATCGCATCGTGCGCGGCAAAACCGTAACCATCAAGCTGAATATGACCGGCAGTCCGGGTCTGCGCGTCGAGGGGCGCGCGCCGGGCCTGACGCATTACGTGCATCCGAAACTGGTCGGCGCCACCGCGCACCTGATGGGCCAGGCGGGCGCGCGGCGCATCCGTTTCGTCGAGAGCGCTTGGGCCACGTCCGGTCCGCTCGAAGACTACCTGCTCGATTCCGGCTGGAACGTGCGTCAGTTGCTGGCCGCGGCGCCCGGCGTGGAATTCGAAAACACCAACGCGCTGGGCAAGGGCAAGAAATATGTGCGGTTCAAAGTGCCGGGCGGCGGCTATCTTTTCCCGGCTTACGATTTGAATCACGCCTACGCGGACACGGATGTTTTCGTCAGCATGGCCAAGCTGAAGAATCATGCCACCTGCGGCGTGACGCTCTCGATGAAGAACTGCTTCGGCATGTTGCCGGCCTCGATTTATGGCGATGACGCCGGCGTGGACGAGCCGAACGAGAACCCCACGTCCGGTCGCGCCAGGACCATGCACGCGGGCCGGCGGCAACCGTCGAAATCGGCGCCTTCCGAGCTTGATCCGTCTTCGAGCCGGGAGCCCGGATATCGTGTGCCGCATATCGTGGCGGACTTGATGCAGGCGCGGCCGGTCGACCTTGAGATTATCGACGGTATCGAGTCCATCGCGGGCGGCGAGGGACCTTGGATCAAGGGAGTACGGCGGGTACAGCCAGGCGTCTTGCTGGCGGGTCTGAATCCGGTGTCCACGGATGCGGTGGCGGCCGCGGTGATGGGATACGATCCGCGGGCCGCGCGCGGCACGGCGCCCTTCCGGCGATGCGACAACACGCTCCTGCTCGCCGAGGCGCGCGGCGTAGGGTCGATCGACCTGCGGCGCATCGACGTGCGCGGTGTCGCGATTGCGGATGCGATGTACCGCTATGAAGCCTAACGCAATACGCCTGGCGCAAATCGTCTGCTTACTCTGCCTGTCCGCGAGCTGTTTGCCGGCACAGTCGCGGATGACCATGTTTCCTCCCGTGCGCGGTTTGCACGAGATGGTCGGGTCGACGAATAACTTCGAAGTCGATGCCGGGATGCGCATGCTCGAAGCGGGCGGCAACGCGGTGGATGCCGGCGTGGCTACCACGCTGGCCGCGGGCGTTACCGAATTGGACCATTTCGGTTTGGGCGGCGAGGTCCCGATTATGATCAAGATGGCCGGCCAGCCGGCGGTCGCGATCAGTGGCATCGGCACGGCGCCCACGCGCGCCACGGTTCAGTTCTATGAATCGCGCCAGCGTGAGCCGTGGGAAGAGCCGGGCCATCTGCCGCCTATGCCCACGCTGGGAATTCTGGCGTCGCCGGTGCCGGGTGTGATGGACGGGCTGCTACTGGCGCTCGAGCGCTATGGCACCATGTCGTTCACGCAGGTGGCCAAGCCCGCGATCGAATATGCCGACGGATTCCCGATCACCGAAGTGATGTCGGACTGGATTCGCGGTTCGTTGCCATTGCTGCAACTCTGGCCGACGTCTCACGCGTTCTTCCTGCCCGGCGGCATGGTGCCGCGGCGCGGCGAGATTTTCCGCGAGCCGGCCTTGGCCAAGACGCTGCGCGCCATGGTGGAGGCGGAATCCAAAGCCAAAGGCGATCGGCGCGCCAAGCTCGCGGCGGTGCACGATTATTTCTACAAAGGTCCGATTGCGCGCGAGTACGACAACTTTTGCAAGCACAACGGCGGCCTGATCACTTACGACGACATGGCCAATTTCCACGCCGAGGTCGATAAGCCGCGTGTGGGGACCTATCGCGGCTATGAGATCTTCAAGCCGGGATTCTGGTCGCAGGGCCCGGTGATGATCGAAACCCTGAACCTGCTGGAGGGTTTCGATCTGCGCGCCATGGGGCACAACAGTCCGGCGTACATTCACACGCTGGTGGAAGCCATCAAGCTGGCGTTCGCCGACCGCGACCGTTTCTATGGCGACCCGAAATTCTCGAAGGTCCCGGAAGAGACGCTGCTTTCTAAGGAATACGCGGCCGAGCGGCGCAAGCTCATCGATCCGAACCACGCGTCGCTCGAAGCGCGCCCCGGTTCTTTCGCGCCCACGCTGCCGATGCCCAAGACGCAGGCCGAATCGACCATCGCCGCGCGCGACACGACCTGCGTGAACGTGGTCGATCGCGAACGCAACATGTTTTCCGCAACGCCCAGCGGCGGGTGGCTGCCTTCGGTGATCGCGGGCGATACGGGCCTGGCGATGAGCGAGCGCATGCAGACCTTCGTGCTGATCCCAGGCCATCCGAACGAACTGGCGCCGGGCAAACGGCCGCGCGTCACGCTCAGTCCGACCATCGTGCTGAAGGACGGTAAGCCGTTTCTGGCGATGTCGACGCCGGGCGGCGATTTGCAGGATCAGACGCTGCTGCAGGTATTCCTGAACATGGTCGAGTTCAACATGTCGCCGCAGGAAGCGATCGAAGCGCCGCGCTTCGATAGCGCGCACATGTACGCGTCGTTCGACTATCACGAATTCCTGCCCGGCAAGCTCAACGTGGAACGCCGCGTTCCGCAGGTCACCATCGATAAGCTGATCGCCATGGGCCATAAGGTCACGGTGGTCGGCGACTGGGCGAATCTCTCCGCGCCGACAGCCATCCGGATTTCTTCCGACGGAGTTCTGCACGGGGGCGCGGACCCTCGCCGCAGCCGCTTCATTTACGGACGATGAAGCCTGCCGTCGAGCCGATCTATAAGCAGTACCGGCTGAAGTCCTGGGACGAGTTTCTGAAGATTATCAGCGGGCCGCCGTATTCGAACTGGGCGTTTCGTGGGCATCGTAAGGAAAACTGGACGCTGGCTAGCGCTCTTTCGCGCTACTTCCGTAGCTTCTCGATCGATCCGCGCGCCTGGCCGCAGCAGGAAGGCCGCATCCTGCGCGTGTTCAAGCGCAAAGCGCACCAGTTCCTGGCGCAGCCTCCCGAGCCAGGCGACGACTTCCAGTGGCTGGCGCTGATGCAGCATCACGGCGCGCCCACGCGATTGCTCGACTTCACGTGGTCGCCCTACGTGGCCGCGTTTTTCGCGCTCGAGCGCGCGACGGGCGATGCCGCGGTGTGGGCGATCAATCCCGCCCATATCAGCGCGGGCGGCATTCGCCGTTCGGCCAAATCGGGAAAGGGCGCCATCACGTCGCAAGGTATGGATCCGCGCCGCGAAGGCAATTTTGCGCGCTACTTCTTGAAGGGCAATCGCGAGTTCATCTGGCTGGGCGAGCCGGACACTATGAATCGCCGGCTGATCGCGCAGTCGGGCACGTTCGTGCTGCCCGGGGTGCTCGACCGGCCCATGGAAGAGATTGTGCGCAATTATCCCGACCCCAAGAACATGATGGCTAAGTTCATCCTGCCGGCCGGCAAGGTACGCGAGACGGCCCTGCGCGAACTTTATCGGATGAACATTACTTACGCCACGCTGTTTCCGGATCTGGATGGCCTGGCGCGCTCGCTGGCGTATGAACTTGAATTCCACTGGGCCTATAATCCGCGCACCATGGAATCGTTCCACAAAGAGGATTGAGCGTGGCGCGGCTGCTATTCTTCGCAGCGACCACCGGCTACCAGATCCGCGTGTTTGCCGATGCCGCGCGACGGCTGAACATCGATCTTACGCTGGCTACGGACCGCTGCCACGTGCTCGACGACCCATGGGGCGACCGCGCGATTCCGGTGCGGTTTGATGATGTGGCGGGGTCGCTCGCGGCGCTGCGCGGCTTGCGGTTCGATGGCGTGATAGCTGTCGGCGATGCGCCCGCGGTGATGGCGGCGGAGGCGGCTGCCATGTTGGGAATTCCGTTCCATCCGCCGGCTGCGGCGCGCGCTTGCCACGA
>DATKNQ010000149.1:0-27648 GCA_035541265.1 Bryobacteraceae bacterium | reverse complement strand
GACGTGGAGAAGGTACGCGATCTGGGTCAGGTGCAGGAGCTGCGCATGGCGCGCGGCTGCGATCCGCAACAGGTGCTGCGGGTGCTGGTGGAACGTACGCGCGTGACCAGCTTTTCGATTACCAAGCCGTCGCTGCACGATATCTTCGTGCGCATCGCCGGACCGGAAGCGGGGCAGGCGCAGCATGCATAGGATCCTGCTGATCGCCAAGCGCGACTACCTGGCGACCATTCGCACGAAGGCGTTCATCTTCGGGCTGGTGGTGGCGCCGATTTTGTTCGGCGGCGGATTTCTGGGCGTGGCGTTGATGCAGAGCCGGCCGGATATCAAGGAGCGGCGCATCGCGATCATCGATCGCACGGGCGTGGTGGCCGCCGCGGTGGTGCAGGTGGCCGAAGAGAAGAACGCGAAAGGGCTGTTCGATAAGACCAGCCGCCGGCAAGTTCAGCCGCGTTACGTTTTCGAGGCGCCCGCGCCGGCGGCTGACGCTCAATTGCAGCGCCTGGAATTATCCGAGCGCGTGCGCCAGGAGAAGCTTTACGCGTTCATCGAAATCAACCCCGCGGCGTTGCAGCCGGCCAAAGATTCCGAAACGGCGGCGGACCCGGCCGCCAGCCCGGTGGCGATTTATAGTAACGCCAGCGGCTTTGACGATGTGCGCCGCTGGCTGGATGACTCGGTCAACGAAGGCATCCGGCGCGTGCGGCTGGCGCGGGCCGGCGTGGATCGCAGCCGCTTCGACGAGCTGCTGAGCAATGTGAAGGTGGGACGTTTCGGCCTGGTGTCGCGCGATCCGAAGACCGGCGAGATTCGCGAGGCAGCCAAGAAAAACGAAGTCGCTGAGTTTGCGGTGCCCTTCGGCCTGATGTTGCTGTTGGGCATGATCGTGATGGTGGGGTCGAGCCCGATGCTTTCGGCGGTGACCGAGGATAAGGCTAACCGGCTGGTGGAAATGCTGCTGGGCCTCGCAACTCCCCTCGAATTGATGATGGGCAAGGTGCTGGGCGCGCTGGGCGTCTCGTTGACCAGTTCCGCGTTCTATATTATTGGCGGCACGCTGGCGCTCGAAGGCATGGGAATGGCGGGGCTGGTGCCGTTCGCCGTGTTTCCGTGGTTCTACGTTTATTTGATCGTGGACGTGACCTTCCTTTGTTCACTCGCCGCGGCGTTGGGCGCGGGGTGCAACAGCCCGCAGGAAGCGCAGCAGCTCGCGATTATATTGCTCTCGCCTGTGATGATTCCGTATTTCCTGTTTACCTTCGTTATGCAGCAGCCGAACGGGCCGATCTCCACGGCCTTGTCGCTGTTTCCGCCTTTCACTCCCATGCTGATGCTGCTGCGCCAGACCATGCCCGGCGGTGTGCCATTCTGGCAACCGTGGGTGGGGCTGACCGGTGTGCTGACCTTCACACTAGTGATGGTGTGGGCCGCCGCGCGCATCTTCCGCGTGGCCATCCTGCTGCAGGGTAAGACGCCGAAAGTAGCCGACTTAGTGCGTTGGGCCGTGCGCGGATAGATAACCTGGATCGAGCCAGACAACAGGCAGTATCCGGATAGACACTTCAGATAGTATTGCTCCCATATAGCCCCAGAGCCCAAGATAGTCGCTAAGGCGCACTGTCGCCCATTGATTCACGGCGAGTAAGTGTCCCCCGGCCGGCCGGACCGGCATAAATAAGTTGATGAAGGTTCCGCTCACACTATTGGCGGCAGCTTGGTCGGCAACAGCCATCGCCGGACAGACTGCCGGCTCGCCGAACCTGCCGGTCCTCACGCACGTCGCGCAAATCCGGATGTTGAGCCGGACAGAAGCCGCGCGCGGTTACCCGGTGCGGATCCGGGCCGTGGTGACATATTACAGCGCGAGCGGCCCGAATTTTCTGGGGCGCGACACCTACATGAGCAGAGAGACTCCGGACCTGTTCGTGCAGGACTCGACAGCCGGCATCTGGGTCAACGCTCCGAAATGGTCGCCGTCTCTGGCTGCCGGGGAAGTGGTCGAGATGCAAGGCGTCACTGAGGTTCCGGATTTCGCCCCGCAGATCGGCAAGCCGCGCTATCGCGTGATTGGCAAGGCGCCTCTTCCGCCGGCGAAGCAGGTGTCGCTCGAGCGCATGCTCTCAACCGTCGAAGATAGCCAGTGGGTGGAGACGCAGGGCATCGTGCGCGAGGTCAGGCTTCTGGAAGGCTTGCTCACGCTGGATGTTGCCGTGACCGGCGGGCGATTGAAGGCCGTGATTGCGGGCATTGAGCCAGCACCGAAGCATCTGGTGGATGCGGAAGTCCGGATTCGCGGCGCGTGCGGCGCGATCTTCAACAACAAGCTGCAACTGGTCGGCGTACTGTTGTATGTTCCCAGCCTGAAGCACGTGGAAGTCCTGACACCGGCGGACGATCCGTTCGCGAAACCGGTGCAGCGAGTCGCGGACGTAGCGCGCTTCGCTCCCGACCGGTCGATGGGCCACCGCATACGCGTGCAGGGTCTAGTCACGCTACAGGATTCCGATAAGACCATCTACGTTTCTGACGGCGTGAGCGGCGTGCGCGTGCACTCCGCCGAGCCGGCTTCCTTCAAGCCCGGCGATCGCGTGGATGTGGCGGGCTTTCCGCGCGTGGCCGATTACACGCTCACGATCGAGGACGCCGTTTGCCGGCGCATCGGCAGCCAGGCGCCGGCCGCGCCCGGCCCGGTGACCGTCGAGCAGATCGTCAACGGCGACTACGACTCGCGGCCGGTCTCGATCGAGGGACACCTGCTGGCCAAGTCCGTGGTGGCCGACAGCCAGACGCTGATCCTGAAAAATGGCGGCGTGGTGTTCCACGCGTCATTGCGGCGGCCGGACGGCACGGCGGTGTTCGGCGCCATTCCGGCCGATAGCGTCGTGCGCGTCTCGGGAATCTGTGTGGACGAGAAGGACGAGAATGAGCACAAGCAGGCTTTTCGCATTCTGCTGCAATCGGCCAATGATGTGACGGTGGTGCGCCGGCCGCCGTGGTGGACGCTGCCGAAGGCACTCACGTTGCTGGGTGTCCTGGCCGCCGCGATCCTTGCGGGCCTGGCATGGGTGGTGGTTCTACAGCGCCAGGCGATGTTGCAGCAGCGTTATCAGAACCTGGTTGAGAGCGCCAACGACATCATCTTCACGGTGGATCTGAAGCAGACGCTCACCTCGCTCAACAAGGCCGGCGAGCGCATCCTGGGCTACACAGGCAAGGAAGCCAGCGGCCTGTCCTTCGGGCAGTTGCTGCCGCCGGTGTGGAAGGAGAAGGTCGGCGAGGCGGCACGCGCGGCCGGGCGAGGCGAGCCGCTCCCGGTGCAGGAATGGGAGTTCGCGGCCAAGGACGGACATCGCACGCCAGTCGAAGTAAACCTGCAGGCCATCCGTAAGGGCGGGCGCGTGGCGGGACTGCTGGGCATCGCGCGCGACATCTCCGAACGCAAGCGCGCCGAAGACGAGACGCTGCACGCCAAGGAGGCCGCGGAGGCGGCCAACCGCGCCAAGAGCGAATTCGTCGCCAACATGAGCCACGAACTGCGCACGCCGCTCAACGCCGTGATCGGCTACAGCGAGATGCTGCAGGAAGTCGTGGACGAGCGCGGCGAAGAAGATCTGCTCCCCGACCTGCGGCAGATTCAAACCGCGGGCAAACATCTTCTGGGCCTGATCAACGACGTGCTGGATCTGTCGAAGATCGAAGCGGGTAAGCTGCAGTTATGCACGGAACGATTCGCGGCCGGTCCGGTGATTCACGATGTCGCCAGCACCATCTATCCCCTGGCGCAGAAAAACGGAAACCGGCTGGAAGTGGCGTGCGCCGACGATGTGGGGCACATGGTGGCTGACCAGACCCGCACGCGGCAGGTGCTGTTCAACCTGCTGAGCAACGCGTGCAAGTTCACGGAGCACGGCGTGATCCGGGTGGAGGCGCGGCGCATCGCGAGCGACAGCGTGCACTGGGTGGAGGTGCGCGTCGCGGATACGGGCATCGGCATGAGCGCGGAACAGATCGACCGGCTCTATCACCCGTTCATGCAGGCCGATGCGTCGACGACGCGCAAGTATGGCGGAACCGGGCTGGGCCTGGCCATCAGCCGCCGCTTGTGCGAGATGATGGGCGGCTCGCTCGGCGTAACGAGCCGGTTGGGCCGCGGATCGGCGTTTACGGTCAGGCTGCCCGGCGATCTGGCCGCGGCCAAAGGACCGGATGGACGGCTGCCCGGCAGCCTGGAGATGCACGTGGCGCCGGCGGCGTGGACCGCGATGGCCAGTTGAGGAACAGGATTTAGATGCCTCCCCAATTCCAACGCCTTGTCACCCTTTCGGTGATGTGCATCCTGGTCGGGCTGTTCGCCTGGATCTACCTGCGCGACCGCCGCCCGCGGGCGCGTCTGTGGATGATCGGGTGGTCGTGCATCGTCCTCCACTTCGCCGGTATGCTGCTGTTCAGCTTCAAGCTGATTTCGCCGCGCGTGGCGGATTGGTCCGCATACGCGACGCTGATCTTCGGCGCCGCGGTGTTTTTCCTGTCGGTCTGCCGCACGCGAGGCACGCCTTTCGACCATGTATTGTTCTGGGGCGGAATCGTGGCACCGGCGCTGGGCTATTGGACTGCGATGGTCTTCGAAGTGCAGAATCCGCTGCTGTACCGGGCACTGCTGGCGACCTCGCTTTCGGCAGGGCTAACCGCCGCTCTGCGCCGGACCAAGCGGCGCGCGGGAACCGTGATCGCGTGGACCGCGGCCGGTCTATTGCCGGGACTCTGGGCGCTCCAGCGCACGCCGACGAACGTCGAAAGCGGTATCGATTTTCTGCTATTTCAAGGATTCGCGCTCACCGGATGGCGCTACTGGAGATACTTCCACCGCCTCACACCCGGCGTTTTGCTGACTTCGCTGTCGTTTCTCGCCTGGGGATTGGTTTTTCCGGTGTCTGAGCTGTGCGTGGCGCTGGGGTTGAATATTCCGGGCGACAACGTGGTTTGGGATCTGCCCAAGTATTTCGTCGCATTCGGCATGATTGTGACGCTGTTCGAGAATCAGACCGAGGTCTTGCGGGTGGAAATCGGCGAGCGCAAGCGCGCGGAACAGGCCTCGCGGGCGGCGAACGAAGGCAAGGACATCCTGATGGCGTCGCTCAGCTTCGCCGCGCGGCGCATGTTGAGCGTGGCGGGCTGGGAGACGGTTATACCGGAGACCTTGTCCAAGATAGGCATCGCCGCGCGCGTCAGCCGGGCGTATGTCGTGAAAGCGGATCCCGAGGCGCCGGGACTCTCGGGCACGATCCTGCATGACTGGACCGAGCGCGGGTCCGCGGAGCGCGACGAGGCGCCGCGGCAGACGCAAGTGGATTGGGCCGGGACCGAATGGAGCGCGCGCGCCGCCCGACTGCGGCGAGGTTCGCTGGTCACCGCGCCGGCGAGCGGAGCGGCGGACAGGCAAGCTATCCTGGCGCCCATCGAAGTGGCCGGCGCGTGGTTCGGGTTTCTGGCATTTGAAGATCGCCGGCGCGACCGCGAATGGACCGAGGCGGAGCGGGATGGCTTCCGCTCGGCCGCGCGCATGCTGGGCGCGTCGATTAGCCGGCAGCAGGACCAGGACTACGTAGACAACATTCTGCGTTCCATGGACGAGGCCTTGCTGGTAACCGATCCCGGCCTGCAGATCCGGCGGGTCAATCCCAGCGCGCTCCGGCTGCTCGAATACACCGAGGAAGAGCTGATCGGCCGGCCAGCCCGGCAGGTGATTCTGGAACGGGAATCCTCGGTCCGCGCGAGCGGTGTGGAGCGGACGTATCGCACCAAGAGTGGCCGGCTGATTCCGGTGCTTTTTTCTTCGGCTGAGATGCGCGACGGTTCCGGGGCACTAGAGGGATATGTCTGGCTGGCGCAGGATATGACGGAACTGAAGCGGGTACAGCGCGAGCTGATGCGCGCCAAAGAAGCGGCCGAGGAGGCCAGCCGCGCCAAGAGCACGTTCCTGGCGAACATGAGTCACGAGCTGCGCACACCGCTGAACGCCGTAATCGGTTACAGCGAGATGCTGCAGGAAGTGTTGCAGGATCGCGAGGAAACAGACCTGTTGCCGGACCTCGACCGCATCCAGTCGGCGGGCAAACATCTGCTGGGCCTGATTAACGACGTGCTGGATCTGTCGAAGATTGAAGCGGGCAAGGTGGATCTGTTCATCGAGCGGCTGCCGGTGCGGCCGATTGTTGAAGAGGTGATCAGCACGATCCGTCCGCTCGCGGACCGGAATGGCAACCGCCTGGAAGTGACTTGCGAGGAGCCGCTGGGCGCGCTGCTGGCCGACCAGACGCGCGTGCGGCAGGTGCTGATCAACCTGCTGAGCAACGCCTGCAAGTTCACCGAGCACGGTCTGGTGCGGTTGGAGGTGCGGCAGGCGGGAAGCGCCGGCGCGCTGGATGTGGAGTTCCGCGTCGTGGACACGGGCATTGGGATGAGCCGGGAGCACCTGGGCAGGCTCTATCAGCCGTTCACGCAGGCGGACGCCTCCACCACGCGCAAGTACGGCGGCACCGGCCTGGGACTGGCGATCAGCCGCGAGTTCTGCCACATGATGGGCGGATCGTTGAGCGTGGAGAGCGCATTAGGGATGGGTTCGGCGTTTACGATCCGGCT
The DNA here is from genome assembly GCA_035541265.1 of Bryobacteraceae bacterium. Classification (GTDB taxonomy): domain Bacteria; phylum Acidobacteriota; class Terriglobia; order Bryobacterales; family Bryobacteraceae; genus Bog-159. Next base: position 21,009 of record DATKNQ010000149.1, on the reverse strand, counting down.
GCCGGGCGCGTGCCTGGAGGAAGACTTCAAAGACGAGTTCGCGCCCGTGGCAGTGGGCTTGGGGAGGCAGGCCGCGAATGCCTAGAATCCTGGTGGTGGAAGACAACGAATGGAGCCGCGATATCCTGGCGCGGCGGCTGGCGCGGCGCGGATATCAGGTGGTGCTGGCGGCCGACGGCAAGCGCGGTATTCTGCTGGCGCAGAGCCAGTCGCCGGACCTGATCCTGATGGACATGAGCCTGCCCGAGATGGACGGCTGGGAAGCCACGCGCCGCCTCAAATCGGACCCGGCCACGCGCGCCATCCCCATCGTGGCGCTGACCGCGCATGCCATGGCCAGCGACCGCAAGAAGGCCATGGATGCGGGCTGCGACGACTATCACACCAAGCCGGTGGACTTCGAACGCCTGATGCGCGCCGTGAAATCGCTGCTGGCCGCGCGGAACGCCTCCGCACCCGCCGCAAATATCGTGGCTACAAGCCTGGACCGCGCGCCCGCGGCCCTATTGGGAGATCCGCCATGTTGACGAACGCGAAACCCCTGCTCTTGGTCGATGATGACCCGACCAACCGGGACCTGCTCTCGCGCCGCCTGAAACGAGCCGGTTACAACACGGAACTCGCGGGCGACGGCTACGAGGCGCTGGACGTATTGGCCAAGCACGAGGTGGACCTGGTGCTGCTGGACAGCATGATGCCCGGCATGAGCGGCGTGGAGCTGCTGCGGCAGCTCCGCGAGCGCTTCTCGCCCGCGCGCCTGCCCATCATCATGGTGACGGCGGTGGGTGAAAGCGAGCGCGTGGTGGAAGCACTGAACCTCGGCGCCAACGACTACATCTCGAAGCCGGTAGATTTTCCGGTGGCGCTGGCGCGCATCAAGGCGCAGCTCGACCGCAAGCATTCTGAAGAATCGCTGCTCGAGAGCGCGGAGCGTTACGCCCTGGCGGCGCGCGGAACGAACGACGGCCTTTGGGACTGGGATCTGGAGAATCAGCGCGTCTACTATTCTCCGCGCTGGAAGGCCATGCTGGGCTACCAGGAGGCCGAACTGAGCGACAGCCCCGCAGAGTGGCTCTCGCGGGTACACAAGGACGACCGGACGCTGCTCGAAGCCGAACTGGCGGCGCACTGGGCTTCGAATAGCGAATGCGCGATCGAACATCGCGTGCGACATAAGGACGGCACGTACCGATGGATGCTGAATCGCGGCGTGATCCAGCGCAACGCGCAGGGAAAAGCCATTCGCATGGCCGGATCGCAGACCGATATCACCGGCACCAAGGCGTTCGATGCGCTGACCGGACTGCCCAACCGCACGCTGTTCAGTGAAACGCTGGCCGCCTGCCTGGAGCGCGCCGCGCAGGACCCCAACTATCCGTTCGCGGTGCTGCTTCTCGATCTGGACCGGTTCAAAGTGGTGAACGACAGCCTGGGCCATACGGCCGGCGATGAGTTACTGGTGCATGTAGCGCAGCGGTTGCGGGCCGTGGTGCGCTGCGCGCCGCCTTCCGGCCGGGATGCCGGGCACGACCTGATCGCGCGCCTGGGCGGCGACGAGTTCGCCATTCTCCTGGAGGACGTGGATGCCGCCGGCGCGGTGCGCATCGCCGAGCGTATCCGCGAGTCGATCCATGCCGCTTTCAAACTGGAGAGCCGCGAAGTATTTGCCACGGTGAGCATCGGGATCGCGCCGGGCAACCGCGCTTATCGCACGCCGGACGAGGTGCTGCGCGATGCGGACACGGCCATGTACAAAGCGAAGTCGGCCGGCCGTTCGCGGTTCGAGATCTTCGAGACCGGGATGCGCGCGCAGGCGGTGGCCCGGCTGGAACTCGAAAACGATTTGCGGCGCGCGGTCGACAACCAGGAATTCGTACTTTACTACCAGCCGAAGGTCAGCCTGAAGACCGATCGGATCGTAGGCGTCGAAGCCCTGCTGCGGTGGAACCATCCCGTGCGCGGGCTGGTTCTGCCGGACCTGTTCATTCCGGTGGCCGAGGAGACCGGGCTGATCGTGCCGATCGGCCTGTGGGCATTGCGTGAGGCGTGCATGGCAATGCAGCGCTGGCACGCGGAGTTTCCCGTGACCCCGCCCCTCGAGGTGAGCGTCAACGTCTCGGTGCGCCAGTTTCGCGAACCGGATCTGCGCGCGCAGATCGCCACGATTCTGGCCGAGACCGAGCTCGACCCCCGCACGCTGCAACTGGAGATCACGGAGAGCGTGCTGATGGACGATTTCGATGCCGTGGCGCGTCTGCTCTCCGAATTGAAGGCCTTGGGCGTGGGCTTGAAGATCGACGACTTCGGCACCGGCTACGCCTCGCTCAAATGTCTGAACCGGCTGCCGTTCGACGTGCTGAAAATCGACCGTTCGTTCGTCGTCAATATGACCGAAAACAACGGCGCCACCGGAACCGTGCGCACCATCCTGCTGCTGGCCGAGAACCTGGGCATGGAAGTGGTGGCGGAAGGCATCGAACGGCAGGACCAACTCGTGCAGTTGCGGTCGCTCGATTGCGATTATGGGCAAGGGTTCTACTTCTCGCCGCCGGTGGAGCAGGAGGCCCTGGCCAAACTGCTCCGCCAGTCTTGCCAGGCGGCATAACTTCGTCTTTTCCGCCGTCTCCAGCGTCTCAACGGTTTGGGGAACGATTCCAAACCAAGATCCCTGCTGCCCGGACTTCGCCAGATGCTGGCTTTCGGCACCGGCGTAGGCATCCAGATCGCCGGACCGGACCTGGAAATCGCGGTGGCGCACGTGCGTCCCAATGGCATCCAGGTGCTGGGGCACACCACGATCGCGCGATTTCGCGAGCGTCCTGCGGCGCAATGGGGCGCTGAATACAGCGAGTTCCTGGCCAAGCTGGGGACGCCGCACCTGAGCTCCACGGTGCTGCTGCCGCGTCCGGAAGTCATCGTGCGGCAGATCCCCATGCGCGGCGTCGAGACGAAGGACCTGGATGCCGCCCTGGCTTTTCAGTTGGACGGCATCAACCCCTACGGCGATCAGGAAGTGCTGTTCGGGTGGAACCGCCTGGCGGAAGGCAGCGTGTTGGTCGGCATCGCGCGCCGCGAAGCCGTCGATCACTACCTCGAGCTGTTCAGCGAGGCTGGCGTCGCGACTGCATCGTTCACCTTCGCGGCGGCGGCCATCCACGGCGCGATTCGCCTCTTCGGACCTCCGCCGCGCGACTTTCTGGCGATCGGCCACCGCGCCGGTTCGGGGGTCGAGATCTACGGCGAGAGCCAGGCGCGGCCGGTCTTCTCCGCCGAGTTTCAACTACCCGCCGACAAAGCCGTGGCGTTGGCCGCGGCCGAGTTGCGGCTGGCGCCGGAAACCGCGGCGTTGCATATCGAAAATGTGCTGCCGGTGCCCAAGGTCAACCCCGTGGAAAACGACCTGGCGCGCAATCCCCTGCCGTACGCGGCCGCGTTGACCTGCGCCTGCCCGCGCCTGGCGCCCTCGGCCAATCTGCTGCCGTCCGAACGCCGCGCATCGGCTTCCCGCGCGATCTTTGTGCCCACCGCCATCGCCGCCGCCCTGCTGCTGATCGCGCTGGGCGCCACGCTCGCCTGGCCCGGCTACGATCAGGGGCAATATCAAAAAGAACTGGATACCGCCATCGCGCGCGTGCGGCCGCGCGCGGACCGCGCCACCACGCTCGAGCGGCAGATCGAACGCACGCGCGCCCGCACGCGCCTGCTTGACGATTTCCGCTCGCGTACGCGCGCGGACATGGAAGCCATCAACGAGTTGAGCCGCCTGCTGGCGCCGCCCACTTGGGCGCATACGATCGAGCTCTCGCGTGATACCGTGACGATCCTGGGCGAAGCCGACCAGGCCGCGCCGCTGCTGAAGGTACTGGACGGCTCGCCGCTGTTCCACAACTCCGAGTTCAACGGCATCAGCAAGGGGCCCGGCTCGGAGACCTTCCGCCTGCGGACCCAACGGAGGCCCGGCCGATGACTACCGGCACACTCGACCGGCGCAGCATCATGGTGCTGGCGATCGGCGTGGCCGCGGTGCTGATCGTGCGCTTTGGGTTGATGGCGGACCGCTCCACGCCCGCCGTGGCCGCGCCCGTGGAATCGATACCGCTGGCGGAAAAGCGTCTGGCCCATCTGCGCGAGATGGCCGCCACCGTGCCGGGTAAGGAAGTCGCGGCCAATCGCGCCGCCTCCGAACTGGCCAGCCGCGAGAAAGGTATGATCCACGCCGACACCGCCGCGCAGGCGCAGGCACAGTTGCTCGAGATCATCCGGCGCGTGGGGAAAGATGAAGGCATCGATGTGCGCGGCGCCGAAGAGATGAAGGTGCTGCCGTTGGCCGACGACTATGGCGAAGTGGTGGTGGCGGTTTCGTTCACCTGCGCCATCGAGCAGTTCGTGAATTTCATGGCGGACCTGGCAAACCGGCCGGAATTGCTGGCCACCAGCGACATCCGCATCGCGGCCTCCAATCCGAAAGACAAGACCGTATCGGTGCGCCTGGGGCTTTCGGGAGTGGTCCCGCGCAAGCTCGTGCCGCAGAAGAAAGGCCCCGCGGTGCTATGAAGCGCAAACTGCTGCTCGCCGACCTGGTACTGCTGGCGCTGGCCGCTGCCGCGGCCGTCCACTTGCGCCAGGAATGGGTGGACGCGCATACCTACGAACAGGCGCAATTGCAGCGCAGGATGAAACCGGCGCCGCCTCCGCCGATGGCGCCGCTGCCCGTCGCCGGGCCGGTTAAGGCGGCCGTCTACAGCGATATCGCGCAGAAGACATTGTTCTCGAAGGACCGGAATCCCACGGTGGTGATCGCCCTGCCACCGCCTCCGCCGCCGAAGCCCATGCCGGCACTGCCTTTGTTCCACGGCCTGGTGGATTTTGGCGACGGGCCGATCGCCGTCATGAGCGAGAACGCCAAGGCGCCGCATCGCGATTACCGTCCGGGCGAGAGTGTGGGGCCATTCAAGCTGGTGGCCGTGGACCGGGAAGAGATCACCTTCGAGTGGGACGGCAAAACGATCACCAGGAAGGTGGAGGAGTTGCTCGACCGGAGCACCCCGCCGCCGTCCAATGCGGCTCCCGTGAAAGCCGCGGTGGAAGCCCCTCCGAAGCCGGCACAGCCGGCCACGACCGCTCCGTCCGCGCCGGGCGTCGACCTAGGCAGGGGCATCCACGCGTGCGCGCCGGGAGACTCCTCGCCTGCCGGGACGGTCAACGACGGCATGCGCAAGGTCATCAAGGGTACGCCGTTCGGGAAGAGTTGCTATTGGGAGCCGGCCAACTAGTGCGGGAGCCGGCCTGGTCTAAACGCCGTGCACATGAAAGGGAGTCATAACCAATGAAGATCTTAGCTTGTATGTTGCTGGCCGGCATTTCGCTGGCGGCGGATGATCCCGCCAAGACTACCACGAAACCGCCCGCGAAACCCGTGGCCGCCAAGCGCACGGCCGCGGCGCAAACGCCAGCCAAACCCGTGGTCCGCCCCACCATTCCGCCGGACGCGGTCGAGACCTCGCCGGGGCTCTATCGCTGGACCGACAAAGAGGGCAAGACATGGATGTTCCGGCGCTCGCCGTTCGGTGTGTCGAGGTGGCCGGCGGACGCCAAGGATGCCGAGGATGCCAAGGCCAGCAGCGCGCCGCAGCAGACCACCGCCGTCGCACAAGGCGACTCCATCCGCTTCGAGCGCGCCACGCCCTTCGGCAAGAAGGTGTGGGTCCGCAAGAAGACCGAGCTGAACGAGACCGAGCGGCAGATTTGGGAACAACAGCAGCACAAAGGCGCCACGACGGCGCAAAAGGAGTAAGCGGTGAGATCCGGTAGAGCATTTGTCATCACAGTGCTGGCGATGTGTCTGGCAGTGCCGGCGCTGGCCCAACAGCCGGCCGCGCGCCCCGGTCAGCCGCCTCTGAACCGCCAGCCGCCTCTGAACCCCCAGCCGCCCGCCCGCCTCGTGCAACCCCCGGCCGCCACGGCGCCGCAGCGAACTCCGGTGCGCGGCAGCCTGACCGACACCGGCGGCTTCATGCTGGAGAACGTGTCGCTCAACGAACTGATCGACATCATGGCGCGGCGAATGAAGATCAACTATCTGCTCGACCCGCATTTCAAGGGCGGCAGCGTCACCATCCACACTTACGGCGAAGTGAAGCCCACCGACATGATGCCGCTGCTCGAAACCATCCTGCGCGTGAACGGCGCGGCGCTCATCAAGGTGGGCGATCTCTACCGCGTGGTGCCCATCGAGAAGGTTTCGCAGATGCCCATTCCTCCGGTGTTGAACGGCAAGACATTCACCGAGGATGAAACCATCTCTCTGAACCTGGTGTTCCTGAAATACGCTACGGCCAGCGAGATCCTGAAGCTCATTCAGCCGTTCCTGGGCGAGGGCGCCACGGCGGCCACCTACGATCCGGCGAATCTGCTGATTCTGCAGGATAGCAATCGCAGCATGCGGCGCACCATGGAGTTGCTCGCGGTCTTCGACAGCGATGCCTTTGTGAATCAGCGCGTGCACCTGTTCGATGTGACCAATGGACGTCCGTCGGATCTTACCAAGCAACTGGAATCGATTTTCAAGGCTCTGTCGCTTTCCGATAAAACCACGGCGGTCAAGTTCGTGCCGGTCGACCGGATCAACACGATCATTGCGGTGGCATCCAACCCGGGGGTTTTCGACCAGGTGAGTAAGTGGCTGGCTAAGTTGGATGTGCCTGTCAAATCACCGGCCGGCGCGGTGGATAACTATGTTTACCGGCTGAAATACGGCCGGGCCGAGACCGTAGCGGTGGCGCTGATGGCTCTTTACAGCGGCAACCCGATGGCCCTGATGGCGCTCAGCGCGATGAGCAACAGCATGTTCGGCGGCGGCTTCGGCAGCTCCACGATGGGCGGCGTGGGCACGCCGCTCAACACGGGGATGTACGGCGGCGGCTATGGCGGCGGTTATGGCGGCGGCTATGGCGGTTCTGGCGGATACGGTGGATATGGCAACTCCGGCGGCTATGGCGGCTACAACCCCTACGGAGGATCTGGCGGATACGGCAACTACGGCGGATACGGTAACTACGGCTCGTACGGCACTTACCGCCAGGTGAACCCATACGCCGCCTCCGCGGCCAATGCGGCTCCCAGCACCATCCCCGGATCGGCGACGAATTCTCAGGATCAGACGGGCACCTATCTGACCGGCCCGGGCGAATCCGCCGGCAGCCAGTCGCGTATGCCGCACATCATTCCCAATCCGTTCGACAACACGCTGCTGGTGCAGTGTACGCCGGAGGAGTGGGAACAGATCTCGCGGCTGCTCACGCAACTGGACGTGCCGCCGCGGCAAATTCTGGTGCAGGCCAAGATTTTTGAGGTCGATCTGACAGGGGATCTGCAGTACGGCGTGGAGTCCTATCTGCAATCGAAAGGGGCGGCGGTGCCTTCTGGTTTCACCGGTCCGGGCACGCCGGGTGGTTTTCTGGGCAGCACGGTGGGCGGACTGACGATGACGGGAGGCTTACTGGTCGGCCACGGGCGCGAGTTGCTCTCCGCACTCAGCGCGCTGGAAAGCAAGGGTAAGGCAAAGACGATCAACGAGCCGTCGCTGATCGCCACCGACAGCGTGCCCGCCATCATGAACGTTGGCAGTTCGGTGCCGACGCTCAGTTCGCAGGTCGCATCCGGCGTGGAAACCAGCGGCAACACGCTGTTCGCCAACAACATTTCGAACGTCAGCGCGGGCGTCACGCTCAACGTGCTGGCGCGCGTGAATTCGAGCGGCATCGTCACCATGCTGATCAATCAGCAGGTGAGCGCCGCGATACCACCCTCCTCAGGCTCGGCCATTCAGTCGGATTCGTTCTCGAATCGCAGCTTCCAGACGCAGATCACGGTGCAGGACGGCGACACGGTGGCCATCGGCGGAATCATCCAGGAGAGCACGACGGAGAATTCGAGCGGCGTACCGGTCCTCCAACGGATTCCGATTATCGGCGCCGCCTTCGGCAGCAAATCCAAAACTACGAACCGCACCGAACTGATTGCCATTTTCACACCGCACGTGATCTACGACACGACCTCGATCGCCGAGGCCACCGACGAGCTGAAGAGCAAGCTGACGCACCTGAAGAAAGAACTTAAGGAAGAATAACGGCGCGCTTCAGTAAGCTACGTGCGGGCTCTGCCGCCAGGCCTCAAAAGCGCGGCCGGCCTGTTCCCGCAGGAGGCAGATGGCCGGAATCCGGCGCGCGCCCTGTGGAGCGGTCAACTCGCTGTAGATGAAACTATCGTCGAAGCCAGCGGCGGCCGCGTCCGCGCGGGTGGCCGCGCAGAAGATCCGCGCGGCGCGCGCCCAATAAATCGCGCCCAGACACATGGGGCACGGTTCGCAGGAGGCGTAGAGATCGCAGCCCGCCAACTGGAAGGTTCCCAATTCGCGGCAGGCAGCGCGGATGGCCACGATTTCGGCGTGGGCCGTCGGGTCGTTGGACGCCGTAACGATGTTGACACCTGAGGCGATCACTACGCCGCCCTTCACCACCAGTGCGGCAAAAGGTCCGCCGCGCCCGCTGCGCGCGTTGTCCACTGCCATATCGATTACCTGCGCCAGCAACGCATCGGAGGTCATAGGTCAAGGAGCCGTATTCAACAATACGGTAACATCCGCCGAGAACCAGTTCGCAGTCGCGATGTCGGGCTTGCCGTCGCCATCGAAATCGGCTGATGCCAACGTCCAGATGTTCGCACCTTGGGGGATGGCAGCCGCACTCGTGCCCGGTGCGGAATAGAAAACGACGGGCGCGTTGAAGGCGCCGTTGCCCTTTCCCGTAAAGATCCCGACGCCTTCAGCGGTGCCGATCGCAATGTCGAGCTTGCCGTCGCCATCGAAATCCGCAACCGCTGGCGCACCATCCAATGCCAGATATTGTACGGCTGGGAATTTGCCGGTGCCGTCGCCGAGGCGAACTTGTCCGGCAGACACAAAATCGAGATTTCCGTCGCCGTTGAAGTCGGCGACAGAGATGGCGCTGGGCGGCGCGCTGATCTCACTACTGGTGTTTATCGGCGATCCAAATGTGCCATCCCCGTTGCCGGGGAAGACGGTGGCGCCCTCGCCAACGCAGATCAGGATGTCGAGTTTTCCGTCCCGGTTAAAGTCGCCGGCCGCGACGGCTGGGGCGTAGCCTTTGTCAACCACCGCCACCGGTTGGAACGTGCCGTCTCCGTTTCCCAACAGGATCGAGACGTATCCAGACCAAACGGGGTCTTGCCAGGCGCTGCCTACGGCCAAATCCGGTTTCCCGTCTCCATTGAAGTCCCCTACGGCAATCGATTGGGGTCCGCGGCCCGCGGCAAAGTAAGCGGGCGGCTGGAAGGTTCCGTCGCCGTTGCCCAACAGAATTGTGATCGCGCCGGATGTGTAGTTACTCACCGCGAGATCCAGGTTTCCATCGCCATTGAAGTCCGCGACGGCAATCGCTGACGGCGTCTTCAGCGTGCCGTAGTTCACAGCCGGGCGGAACGTGCCGCCGCCCGCGTTCAGCAATACGGAGATGCTGTTCGATTCCCAATTCGCAACGGCCAGATCCGGTTTTCCGTCGCCATTGAAATCGCCTGCCGCCACGTAGCCGGGTTGTTTCAATACTGGGGTAGTCACGGGTTGCGCGAACTGAGCACCGCCCAGGTTGGGCAGAATCGTCACTGTATCGGTGTTTCCCACAGCCAGATCCGGCTGGCCGTCGCCGTTGAAATCCGCGATCGTCAGCGACTGTCCCCCGGGACCGTACTGCACGGCGGCCTCGAAACCTCCGCTGCGCGTGCCGAGCAAAATCGAGAGGCTGCTGAATGGCGATTGGTATTCGCCCGCATTGGCAACCACCAGATCGGGTATGCCGTCGCCGTTCAGATCGGCGGCCTGCACCGCGGCTGGAGCCTGACCTGCGGCATAGAATACTTGTGGCTGGAAGGTACCGTCGCCGTTGCCGATCAGGACCGAAACATTGTTCGAGCCGGAGTTTGCCACCGCCAGGTCCGCCTTGCCGTCCCCGTTAAGGTCTGCCACCGTCAACAACGCCGGCGCTTTCTGAGTCGCATAGTATTGAGGCGCCCGAAAGCGGCCGTTGCCCACCCCCAGGAAAACCTCCACGCAGTTGCCGTCGGAATTCGTCACCGCGAGATCGAGCTTGCCATCGCCGTTGAAGTCGCCGGTAGTGACGTAGTTTGCGCCGGCGCCGGAATAAGCGATCTGTGGCGTCTGGAAAGATCCGTCCCCATTGCCCAGCAGGATGGCAATACCCTGCGTGCCGCCGCCGGTTACAACCAGGTCCGGCTTGCCATCGCCATTAAAGTCGCCCACGGCTACCCGCTCGAAACTGAGCACATAGTTGAGGGTGTAGGTCTGCTTCAACGCGAATGTTCCATCGCCATTGCCCAGCATGATCGCAATCGTGCCGTTGGTGGCCGTAGTGCCGGACCCGACCAGCACCAGATCCGGCTTGCCGTCGCCATTGAAATCTCCCTCCGCCAGGCACACACCTACAATACTCAGGGCGCTCGAAAGAGTCCGAAAAGTGCCGTCTCCGTTTGAGAGCAGCGTAGAGAGTGTAGCGACGCCCATCGCCGCCATATCCGGTTTTCCATCGCCATTGAAGTCCGCGGTTACTGTGCACCCGGACGGCGCCAAATAGGTTTGCGGCGCGTTGAAATTCACGGGTAACGCCGGCGCGGGCCAGACGAGCAAAACGATAGCCGCGCAGCACCAAGTAAGTCGACCGTAACATCCGTTAAGCATAGTTACCCTCTGACCTCCCCTCGCGCGGTGGAAACTCGCGCCAGCTTTACATACTATGGCATCGCGGTATCCGCGGCTGAAGAACCGGTACTAACCCTTTCGCGGGAGTAGTGCCCCCGCGCGCTTGCCCAAGTCGCGCTAGACTGGAAATCACGACCATACGGCCATGGCAGCCAGGGACCTGCGACAGCGCTTCGAGGAGCTCACGGTAGTCGCCGATATCGCGTCGGCCATGCTGTCGCCGCTCGGTTTGCGTCAAGTGCTTGAGGTCGCGCTCCGGAAGACCAGCCGCGCGTTGGGGGCGCCGTTCGGCTCGATTACGCTGCTCACCGCGGATAAAACCCGCCTGGAATTCGCGGCCGTCTACGGCTTGTCGCCCGATTACGGCGAGAAGTTCCGGCAGGCCGGATTGCTGCCCGCCGATGACACCTCGCCGTCGGGCCGCGCCGTGGCGACGGCCAAGCCGTATTGGGTGAAAGACATCCTGCGTAATCCGCTGTGCGCGAGCTGGAAACACATCAGCCAGAGCGAAGGCGTGCGCGCGCTGATCTGCGTGCCGCTGTTGGTGGGCGGTGAAGCCGTGGGCACGCTGAACCAATATATGGCCGAGCCGCACCGGTTCGCTGCGCGCGAGGTGCGCCTGCTCGAGGTGGTGGCGCAGCAGGTATCGCTGGCGATCGAGCGCGCGCGGCTCTACGACCAGCTCAAGCAACAGCACGAAGCCGCGCTCGCCGCCAGCGAACAGAAGAGCCGCTTTCTGGCGACCATGGCCCACGAGCTGCGCTCACCCATGACCGCCGTGGTGGGCTTCGCCAACCTGCTCGAGGAGCAGATTCCAGGATCGCTGAATGCCGCACAGATGCGGCAGGTGCACATGATCTCGGCCAGCGCGCGGCACATTACGGCGGTGCTGAACGATGCGCTGGACGTGGCGCGCATCGAGGCCGGCAAGCTCGAATTCCTCATCGAGCCGGTGGACGCCGGCGAGGTGATCCACGAGGTGGCTGATATGATGGCGCCGTTGGCGCGCGCCAAGCGGCTGGCGCTCGACGTGGAGGGGCCGCGCGAGCCGCTGATCGTGCGCTGCGACCGGCAGCGCTCCAAACAAATCCTGGTGAATCTGGTTTCGAACGCGATCAAGTTCACGCCGCGCGGCCACATCCAGATGAGCGGCTCGCGCGATGCGGCCGTGCCGCACCACGCGCGGATAGCCGTATCGGATACCGGCATCGGTTTGCGGCCCGAGCAGGTCCCGCTGCTGTTCCAGGAATTCCAGCAGCTACCCACGCCATATCGGGACCAGGGGACTGGCCTGGGACTGGCCATCAGCCGGAAGCTGGCGCGTCTGATGGGCGGCGACATCGAAGTCGAAAGCGATTTCGGCCGCGGCAGCACTTTCACGCTGACGCTGGAGACCGGATGAGCACGCACAAGCTGCTGTTGGTGGATGACGATCCCACCGTCCATGAGCTGCTGGCCGCGGTCCTCCGGCGTCCGGAGTGGCAGCTCGATAACGCATACGACGGACTCGAAGGGTTGGCCCGCGTGGAAGCACAATCCTACGACGTAGTGCTGACCGATGTGCGCATGCCCGGCATGGACGGCCTGGAGCTGCTGCGCCGCATTCACGAAATCCGTCCCGAGATCAAGGTGATGGTGATGACCGCCGAGAGCACGCCAGCCAACATCGTGCGCGCCATCCGCGATCGGGCTTTCAGCTATTTCAGCAAGCCCTTCTCGCCGAGCGCCGTGGCGGAGATGATCGCGCAGGCGGTGGATACTCCACACTGGCAGGACGATATCGAGGTACTTTCCGCCGCGCCGGATTGGATCACGCTGCGCCTGCGCTGCAAGATGGAAACCGCGGACCGGCTGATGCAATTCGTGCGCGAGATGGAGATGGATCTGCCGGCGCACGAACGCGAAGACATCGCCGCGGCGTTTCGCGAACTGCTTATGAATGCGATCGAGCACGGCGGCCAGTCGGATCCTAACAAGCGCGTGCAGATGACCTACGTCCGCACCAGCCGGGTCATCATCTATTTGATCCAGGATCCCGGCCAGGGTTTTTCGTTCGACCAGATCGAACACGCCGCCATTGCGAATCCGCCGGACGAGCCGGCGCGGCACCTGGAGATCCGCGCGGAGAAAGGCGTGCGGCCGGGGGGCTTCGGCATCCTGCTGACGCGCAACTTAGTCGACGAGCTGATTTATAACGAGCGCGGCAACGAAGTGCTGTTTATCAAGTACCTGAAGTAGCTTCCAGCTTTTCAGCCAGATCGAGCAGCTTGCGGGTGGTGTTCCAGTTGCGGCTGGTGCCGGGCATCTTCAGCATTCGCTCGACCACGGCCATCGACAGCTTGGGGCGCGCCATGCCATTGGGATAGTAAATATAGAGTTCGCGGCCCACGATGCGCAGTTCCTCCGGATCGCACTGGATCGCCAGTAGCTTTTCTACGAGGTTTGGGCCGGGGCCGCGCGCCAGAAAATTAACGGCCAGCCTGCTGGGCTCGATGCCGGCGCGCGCGCCGAACGGATTGGCGGCAACCACCGCACGCAGATCGGCGGCCGTGCGGAGGATGACGCCGATACGGAAGCCGTGGTGGTTCTCGATGGCGTCCTCGATGCGTCTGGCCAGCTTCGGGAGGTCGCGGGCGGTTGCGCGGAAGATGACGTTGCCCGAGTTGATGTAAGTCTGCACGTCGCGGAAGCCGAGTGACTCGTAAAGCGCGCGCAGTTCGCCCATGTTGACCTTGCGGTGGCCGGCGAGGTTCACGCCGCGGAGCATGGAGACGAAGACAGCCACGATACGGCTAGCATAGCCGATCTGACTCTAGTGTTTGTGTGGCGTCAGGCGGACGGTGATCCGGGGTGGGTTGACGCGTTCGATGACAATGCCCGGCGGCAGATTGACGTTGCCCGCATCCACCGGCAGATTCAGGATTCCGGGCTTTGCGCCGCGCAGGTTGAAGTTGGCCACCAGGCGGGTAAGGCTGACCGAATCCATCAGCCAGGCGCTGCCGCGCACCTGCACCTCGAGCGCATCGGTGGCCGGCACCGTGAGAACGTCCATCCCCGCCGGCACGCCCACAAACTGCAACGGGACGCTGACGGTGCGGATGGTCGTTCCCGTGGACACAAACGAAGTGCTCCAGATGGCGGCCGCGAGACCCACGGCGGCGAGTTTCACGCGCATGTTTGAGAACAGCCATTTCCGCAGCTTGTGGCGCACGCCCACGGCGGGCTGTGCACTGAGGGTTTCGAGCGTCTGCGCGAGCTTCTGCGGGTTATCCACGACGGTCATGCGCTTGGCTTCCATGAGGGTGACCTCGCCGCGCTCTTCGGATACGACTACGATCAGCGCATCGCAGCGCTCGGAGAGTCCCATGGCCGCGCGATGGCGCGTGCCATAGTAGCTGGGCACGCGGTCGCGTTCGGTGAGCGGCAGGACGGCGGCAGCGCGCACGATGCGGTCGCCGCGGATGACGACGGCGCCATCGTGCACGGGCGACGTCTTCTGGAAGATCGCTTCCAGGACCTCGCTGGAAACCGAGGCATCCAGATTGATGCCATCGGTCACGATTTCGTTGACGGAGTTCTGCCGCACGATCACGATCAGCGCGCCCACGTAGGCGGATGCCATGTGAAAAGCCGCGCGGCTGATGCTCTGGCAAGTCATGCAGAGTTGGGACGCGGACGGCGGCCGCCAGTTGAGCAGGCTGTCGAGACGCATGAAGAAGCGCCGCAGCTCCGCCTGGAAGACCAGCAGCAACATGACGATCGCCAGGATGGCGGCGCCATCGAGCACCCAGCTTGTCAGCACCAGATCGAAATGGCGGGAGACCAGCGCGGCAACGTGCAGGCCGAGCACCACCAGCGCCACGCGCAAGGCCCGCGCCTGCTGGGCCCATCGCAACAGGATATACAACGCCACCGTCAGCACGACGAAGTCGACGGCGTTCTGCCAGCGCACCAGAATCAGAGGAATCATCCGTCCTTCCAATATCCCCCGATCCGCGGCGAACTACAATGGAGGTCGCCATGCAGCCATTTCGGTATCACGTCTTCGTGTGCGATCAGCAGAAGCCCGAAGGGGTGCCGTGCTGCTCAGCACGCGGCGCGCGCAAGGTGCTGGATGCTCTGCGCGCGGAGGTAGCGGCCCAGGGATTGGCGGGCCAGGTACAGCTGACGCCCTGCGGCTCACTCGGCCTTTGCGAGCGGGGACCGAACCTGGTGGTGTATCCGGAGGGCACCTGGTATTCGGGCGTTTCAGTGGGCGACCTGCCGGAGCTGGTGCGCAGCCATTTCGCGAACGGGCATCCGGTCGAGCGGCTGGCCAATCACGATGCCGCGGCAGTGCGCGCGGAGATCGAGATCAACAAAACCAAGATGCTCGCGGGCATGCAGGCGAAAGATGCCGCGGGGGCGTTGCCGGACGACTTGGCCCAGACGATCCGCGGCTTTCAGGACAGCCGCGCGATTCTGACGGGGATGGAGCTGGATGCTTTCACAGCGGTGGGCGACGGCGCATCGGCGGAGCAGGCCGCCTCGAAGATGGCGACGGACGCGCGCGCAACCGGGATGCTGCTCGACGCGCTGACCGCGCTAGGACTGCTCGCCAAGCGGGACGGCCGGTTTTATAACACGGCGGTGAGCGCCCGGTACTTTGCGGCCGGAGCGCCGGACGATGCGCGCGCGGCGACCATGCACACGGCGAACCTGTGGCAGCGCTGGTCGACCTTGACCGATTGCGTGCGCACGGGCACTTCGGTGGCGCGCCGCGAGCCGCCGGACGCGGAGGATCGCTGGACGGAGCCTTTCATCGCCGCCATGCATCGCAATGCGCGGGAGCGCGCGCCGCACGTGCTGCGGGCGGTGGGCACCGAAGGCTTGCACCACATGCTGGATGTGGGCGGCGGATCGGGGGCGTACTCGATTGCGTTCGCGCAGGCGAGTCCCGATCTGGAAGTGGTGCTGCTCGACCGGCCGGAAGTATTGGCGATCGCGCGGAGACACATCCAAAGCGCGGGACTCGCGGGCCGCGTAACCACGCGGGTAGGCGACCTGCGCACCGACCGCTTCGGCGCGGGCTTCGACTTGGCGCTGGTCTCGGCGATCTGCCACATGCTCGGCGAGGATGAGAATCGCGATCTGCTGCGCCGCTGCCGCGAGGCGTTGGCGCCGGGCGGACGGCTGGTGATTCAGGATTTCATTTTGGACGAGGACAAGACCGCGCCCAGGATGGCCGCGCTGTTTTCATTGAACATGTTGGTGGGCACCGAGCGCGGGGCCAGCTACAACGCGACCGAGTATGCTACTTGGCTCCGCGAGGCCGGTTTCGGCGGCGTGAACCATGTGCGGCTGCCGGGTCCGAGCGGGCTGATGATCGGCGCGGCGTAACCTTTTTGTGGCAGCCATCGCCTTTTTTGGGGAATCCACCGACATC
Organism: Bryobacteraceae bacterium; assembly: GCA_035541265.1. Taxonomy (GTDB): domain Bacteria; phylum Acidobacteriota; class Terriglobia; order Bryobacterales; family Bryobacteraceae; genus Bog-159. The sequence continues at coordinate 4,795 of DATKNQ010000149.1, read as the reverse complement.
CGGCCCCTTGCGGCGCCACCGACTGCGGCCGGCCACATATAAAAGAATGAAATTTTCCCTTTCCCTGCTGGTCCTGTTTGCTCTCTCGTTACCCTTATGCGCGCAGACGGCTACCCTGCGCGGGCAAGTCATAGACGAAACCGGCGCGGTCGTGCCGGGCGCCACGGTCGCGCTGAACGGTCCACACGGGGTGTCCAAGGTCGCGACCTCCGGCAGCGACGGAACGTATTCCTTCCGCGGGCTGCCCTCCGGACATTACACGGTCCAAGTTTCGGCTCCGGATCTCACGCAGGCGCAGCCGTTGAGCTGCGATGTGGGATCGGGAACGGTCACACTCGATCTGCGGATGAAGGTTGCTTCGGTGACGCAGCAAGTCACGGTGCAGGAAAATAGCGGACCGGCCGTTTCGACCGATCCCTCGAGTAACTCGACGGCGACAGTCCTGCGCGGCGACGATCTGCAGGCGCTCTCTGATGATCCCGACGACCTGCAGTCAGACCTGCAGGCGCTGGCGGGGCCATCGGCCGGGCCGGAAGGCGGCGAAATCTACGTCGACGGATTTAGCGGCGGGCAGCTTCCTTCGAAGGATTCGATCCGCGAAGTGCGCATCAATCAGAATCCGTTTTCGCCGGAGTTTTCGAAGCTGGGTTACGGCCGCATCGAGATCCTGACCAAACCGGGCACGGACCGGCTGCGCGGGCAAGGCTTCTTCAACTTCGGCGACGACATTTTCAACTCGCGGAATCCGTATGCGCAGCAGAAAGCTCCTTTCCGGCTGGAAGAATACGGCGGCAACATCAGCGGGCCGCTCGGCAAGCGCGCATCGTTTTTCCTCGATACGGAAAGGCGCGCGATCGACAACGGCTCGGTGATCGACGCGGTGACGCTCGATCCGACGAACGAGTTCATCACGCCTTACACCGGCGTGCTGCTGGCGCCGCAGCGGCGGCTGCGTGTCAGCCCGCGCCTGGACTATCAGCTCAGCCAGAACAATACGCTGATCGTACGCTACAGTTTCACGCGCAACGATGTGCGGGACCAGGGCATCGGCGGATTCAACCTGCCCCCGCGCGGATACTACACGCTCGACCAATATCACAACGTGCAGATTACCGAGACGGCGGTCTTAGGACCGAGCACGGTGAACGAGACGCGCTTTCAGTTCTTCCACGAGGATTACAGCCAGATCGCCAATAATTCCTCGCCGGCCATTCTGGTGATGGGGTCGTTCAACACGGGCGGCGCGCAAAGTGGGCAGAGTTACGACAACGAGAACCACTACGAGATGCAGAACTACACGTCGATCGTGCATGGGACGCACACGTGGAAGTTCGGCATGCGGACGCGCGGCGAGACGGTTGGGACTGCGTCGCCCCAGAACTTCGGCGGCACGTTCACTTTCGGCGGCGGCCTGGCGCCGGAGCTCGATGCCGACAACCAGGAAGTACTGAACGACGGGCAGCCCTTGATGGTGCCGATTACCTCGATTCAACAGTATCAGCGCACGCTGCTGGGGTTGCCGGGCGGCGGCGCGACGCAGTTCAGCATCGCGGCGGGGAATCCGTATCTGGATCTGGGGCAGGTGGACGTGGGCCTGTTCGCCGGCGATGACTGGCGCGTGCGGAAGAACGTCACGCTGAGTCTCGGGCTGCGATACGAAGGCCAGACCAACATTCACGACTGGCACGATTTCGCGCCGCGCTTCGGATTCGCTTGGGCGCCGGGAGCGAGCCAGATCGCCATGCATCCGAAGTTCGTGCTGCGCGGTGGATTCGGCATGTTCTATTCGCGCTTCGATATCTCAAATATTGAGACCGCCGAACGCTACAACGGCATTGTCCAGCAACAGTACATTATCAATAACCCGGCGTTCTTTCCAACCATTCCCACGATCCCGCAATTGCTGGCGATGCCGGGCATTCAGTCCACGCAAACGATCGAAGAGTTGAGCGCGGGGTTGCGCTCCCCATACGTCATGCAATCGGCGCTCAGCATAGAGCGGCAGGTACAAAAGAACACGACCGTTTCGGTGACTTACACCAACACGCATGGCCTGCATATGTTGCGCTCGGAAGAGTTCAATGCGCCTGGTCCCGTCTACTTAATGGAGTCATCGGGGCTCTACAATCAGAATCAGTTAATTACTAACGTGAACGCCAGGTTGAACGGGAACTTCTCGTTATTCGGGTATTACACGTTGAATCACGCCATGAGCAATACGGATGGCCTGGGAACGTTCCCCGCGGTTCCCGGGTCGATGGCCGGCGAATACGGTGACGCATCTACCGACGTTCGGCACCGCGTATTCATCGGCGGGTCACTCAACACGAAGTGGAATCTGCGCTTGAGCCCGTTCGTCGTGGTGCAATCCGGCGCGCCGTATAACGTCACGATCGGGCAGGATATCTACGGCGACACGTTGTTCAACGCGCGTCCAGGCGTTCCCACGGACCTAACCAAGGCGGGCTTGATCGATACGATATACGGCTGGCTGGATCCGAATCCGGTGCCCGGCGAAGAGATTCTGCCGCGCAATTACGGGCGCGGTCCGGGGATCATTTCGGTGAACGCGCGGCTGGGCAAGACGTGGGGCTTCGGTCCGGAGCGCGAAGGATCGGGCTCGGCGGCCCCGCTGGGTGCCGGCCAAAACTCCGGCTTCCACAGCATCTTCTCGGACATCTCGACGAGCCGCCGGTATAACCTGACAGTGTCGATTTCCGCGCGCAATCTGCTGAACCACGTGAACGAAGGGACCATCATCGGGCAGATTACGTCGCCGTTGTTCGGGCAGGCCAATTCGGTGGCCGGCGGCTACGGCGCGTTCGCCGAAACCGCCAACAACCGACGGCTGGAATTGCAGACACGATTTACATTTTAAAACGCCGGTTTTCTGGTAACATCGGACGCTATGGCGAATCCTGTCGTTCATTTTGAGATCGGCTGTCCGGACAAAACCGTGGCCGGGCAATTCTACACGAAGCTATTTGACTGGAAGCTGGAAGAGATGGGTCCCGCGACCATGATCGACACCGGCGGCCAGGGAATCAACGGCCACATGACTACGCTCGGCCACGAGCCGAATCGCTACACCATCTTCTATGTGATGGTGGACGATCTGCAAGCCACGCTCGACAAAGCCGGGGAACTGGGCGGCAAGACGCTGGTGCCGCCCGTTGATATCCCGACGGGGAGCTTCGCGTGGCTGGCCGATCCGGCGGGCAACACGGTCGGGCTCTTCAAGCCGAAGTAAGTTACTGCCAGCTTAGAATCACTTTGCCGGACTGGCCGCTGGCCATCACTTCGAATCCTTTTTCGAATTCCGCGTAGTGGTAGCGGTGCGTGATGACGGGCGTGATGTCGAGTCCGGATTGCAGCATGACGGTCATCTTGTACCAGGTCTCATACATTTCGCGGCCGTAGATACCCTTGACGGTGAGCATGTTGAAGATGACCGTGCGCCAGTCGATGGCCATCTCGCCCGCGGGAATGCCGAGCATGGCGATTTTGGCGCCGTGGCTCATGTTGGTGAGCATGTCGCGAAAGGCGGCTTGATTGCCGGACATCTCGAGGCCCACGTCGAAACCTTCGGTCATGCCGAGCTTCTTCTGGATCTCGGGCAGCGTGTGCTCGCGGATGTTGACGGCTTCGGTGACTCCCATCTTGCGGGCTAGATCGAGGCGATATTCGTTCATGTCGGTGATGACCACGTAGCGCGCGCCGGCGTGGCGGGCAACGGCCGCGGCCATGATGCCGATCGGCCCGGCGCCAGTGACCAGCACGTCTTCGCCGAGCACGGGAAACGATAGCGCGGTGTGCACCGCGTTGCCGAAGGGATCGAAGATGGCGGCCACATCTTGATCGATGCCGTCGTGATGCCGCCAGATGTTGGTCATGGGCAGCGCGATGTATTCGGCGAAAGCTCCGGGACGGTTCACGCCGACGCCCAGCGTTTTCGCGCAGAGATGGCGGCGGCCGGCGAGGCAGTTGCGGCAGCGTCCGCAGACCACGTGACCCTCGCCGCTGACGATATCGCCGGGGTAGAAATCGGCTACGTTGGAACCGACTTCGGCGATCTCACCCACGAACTCGTGCCCGATGACCAGGCCGATGGGAATGGTCTTCTGCGCCCATTCGTCCCACTTGAAAATGTGTACGTCGGTGCCGCAAATGCCGGTGCGATGCACACGAATGAGAACGTCGTTGATGCCGATGCGCGGCTTTTCGACTTCTTCGAGCCAGAGGCCGGGCTCGTTCTTGCTTTTAACTAGTGCTTTCATTGTGAAACTTTATCGTAGCGATAAGTGGGGACGGGCGGCGAGGGCTGGAAGGATTGATGATGCCGGACACGGAGTGTGCCGGGCAGCGCGCGGGTGGCGCGCGCCAGAGCTTGGTCGATAACGATGGGCAAGGCGCGGGCGCGCAGGTTGACGATCAGGTCGTGGTGGTGCGCGGGCGAGGCGAGCAGGTCGCCGTGGACCGACGGCTCTTCGCCATTGCGACAGATGCTCGCGCGGATGTAGCCCCCGGGTGTGCAGTCGAAGATCTTCAGGTGGGCGATGGGCGCGGCGGCGGTGGTGAGTTCGGCGTCGAGGTTTTCGAGCAGGGGCCCGACGACGGCAGCGGGCGGCAGGGCGGCTTCGAATTCCAACTCGGCCTCCCAGTTGAGCCATCCAAGGGCGGCTTCGGCGGTGGCGTAGCGGGCATAGTCGATATCGAGGAGATGGGCTCCGGCGCGGAGGCGGCCGTTGAGGACTTCGTCGAGCCAGGCGGCTACTCCCTCGCCGGTGTGGGCGCT
>DATKNQ010000148.1:0-4974 GCA_035541265.1 Bryobacteraceae bacterium | reverse complement strand
AAGCTGAAAACTTCGGTCGATCTGAGCAAGCTGTACATCTTCAGCACGCCTGGAACCTTTCGGATTACCGTTCGGCGGCGGGTATTCAGGTTTGGAACCGCCCACCCCCAGGACATCAGTTCGCCCGAATGGCGCTTCGACATACTTCCGCCAATATAAGAATGGAGGCCTCACGGCTGCCGACCAGGACGTGAACGTGGAACTCAGGCCTGACAATGAAATGCGAGGCAGGGATCTTTTCGAGGGCGAATTCCTCGCCGCACTCTATGACCACTTCAATCCCTGGGCAGCCTGCAACGATTTCTATCTCGGGCTTGCTCGCGAAATCGGGGGCTGCGTGCTCGATCTCGGATGCGGCACCGGGGCGTTGGCCTGCCGCATCGCGATGGAAGGGCTCAGCGTCACGGGCGTGGATCCGTCCGAAGCTATGCTGCGCGTGGCACGGTCGCGACTGGGAGGCGAGCGCGTCTCTTGGATTCAAACACAAGGGCAGGCCCTGCATGTGCCGCAGCGCTTCGACTTCATCTACATGACCGGCCATGCATTCCAGGCGCTGATGACTGACGACGACATAGTCGGCCTGTTACGAGCCGTCCGCGGCCACCTGACAGGAAGTGGCCGATTTGTTTTTGAGACGCGCAACCCTGCTAGGGAGGCCTGGCTATCCTGGACCCCAGATCAGCGCAACTGCGTCGCAACACGCGAACATGGCCGCATCGAAGAGACCCGCACGGCCATCGCTGACGCAACAACGGGCATCGTCGACCTTACGCACAACTACCGTTTCCTCGACACGGGCAAAACCGTCACAGGCCACACGCGCCTGCGTTTCATCGATCGGGATCATCTGCGACGTCTCCTCGCCGCGGCCGGCCTCCGCCCGCAAGCCTGGTACGGCGATTGGTATCGCACACCGCTGACAGAAGCCAGTCCGGAAATCATCGTCGTGGCCGGCATCGCGTGACCACGTTTGCGGTAGACTACCGAAGTGGAACGATTTCGAACTCGCCGCGATTTTCTCCTCGCCGGCGGCGCCGTTGCCGGTACCCTGCCTCTGAACGCCGCGCCCGCGCCGGCTCGCGTGGCCGAGGAGGGCGAAGACTACTACGACAAGCTCGGCGTCACCAAGATCATCAACGCCGCGGGCACTTACACCTTTCTCACCGCGTCCACCATGCCGCCTTCCGTGCAGGCCGCTGTGGCGCGCGCCGCCAAGCATCCCGTGCGGCTGATCGAGCTGCAGACCAAGGCCGGCGAGTATCTGGCCAAGCGCCTGCGCTGCGAAGCCGCCATGGTCACGGCCGGCGCCGCCTCGGCGCTTACGCTGGGCACCTCCGCCTGCATGATGGCCGCCAACAAATCCACGCCGCACGATGTTCCGCCCGATGCGCCCGGCGCGCGCAACGAGGTCCTCGTGCAGAAGGCGCACCGCTACGGCTACGATCACGCGCTGCGCAACTGCGGCATCCGTTTCGTCGAGGTGGAATCGCTGGCCGAGTACGAAGCCGCCTTCAGCGAGCGCATCGTGATGGCGCACTTCTTCAACGCCGCCGAGCAGGGCCAGATCAGCCGCGAAGACTGGATCCGCATGGCGCACAAACACGGCATTCCTTGTTTTAACGATGCCGCCGCGGATGTGCCGCCTATTTCGAATCTCTGGAACTACACGCAAATGGGATTCGACTTGGTGACGTTCTCCGGCGGCAAGGGTATTCGCGGACCGCAGAATGCCGGTCTGCTGCTGGGCCGCAAGGATCTCATCGCCGCGGCCGCCGCCTCGAACAACCCATATGACGATTGCGTGGGGCGCGGCATGAAGGTCGCCAAGGAGCAGATCGTGGGCATGGTGGCCGCGGTGGACTGGTTCGTGAGCCAGACGGATGATGCCATGCAGGCGGAGTTCCGCCGCCGCGCCGACCGCATCGTGGCGCACCTGAAGGGCGTGCCCACGCTCGAAGCGCGCATCTTCGTGCCGCCGGTCGCCAACCAGGTGCCGCACCTGTTGCTGCGCTACGATCAGCAGCGCGTGAAGATTTCGCCGCTCGATGTCGCCGAGCAGCTTCGCCGCGGAACGCCCAGCATCGAACTGAATCCCGCCACCGGCAGAAACGAAGGCAGCGCGGGCTTGCCCACCGACGAGCATACGATCGTAGTCGGGGTCTGGATGCTTGAGCCGGGCGAAGACATGATCGTCGCCGAGCGCCTGCGCGCAGTGTTGACGAAGTTCGCATGATCCGGCGCGATTTCTTTGGCGGCGCGTTGGGGCTTTTGGGCGCATCGCAGTTGGGCGCGCAATCCCAGGCCACAGGCGGAGATGTCTTCATCGAGCATGCAGCCGAGCGCCAGCCGCACAAGGGCAAGGTGCTCGCCCTGATCACGCCGCACCTCGACGATGGTCCGTTCTTCGGCTGCGGCACGGTTACCAAACTCCTGAAGGAAGGCTACATCGGCTACTTCATCCGCACCAGCAACGACGAAAAAGATTCCTTCGGTCTCACCCTGGGCGAAACCGTCGCCGCCAATGAGCGCGATACGGCGGCGCTCGTCAAAGCCGCAGGGTTCGAGCGCGCCTTCGATCTCAGCTATCGCAACCATCGCATGGATGACGTGGCGCGGACAGAGATCCGCGCGCGGCTGATCTTTCTGTTCCGCCTGCTCAAGGTGGATACCGTCTTCAGTTACGATCCGTGGGGCCATTACGAAGAGAACCCCGATCATTACGTCACCGCGCAGGCGGTGGAAGCGGCGTGCTGGATGTCGGGCGGCAACCTCGATATGCCAGAACATTTTGCGGCGGGCCTGAAGCCGCACGCCGTGAGCGAGAAATACTACTTCGCGCGCGGGCCGCAACTGGTGAATCGCGTGGTGGATATCTCCGGCACGCTCGACAAGAAGCTCGCCTGCTTGCGCGCGTGCCGCACGATGATCCTGCACATGATCAAGGATCTGAACGCATCTATGGCCGAGCGGAAGATGCGTCTGCCTGCCCTGGCCGGCGATGAGACGGCGGCCGTCGAGGAATACACCAAACTCGTGGTCGAGAAGCGCGACGCCGCGATCGGCGCGAAACACGGCCTGCGCTACGCCGAGGAATTTCATTACGTCGGGCCGGATCACTCGCTCGATGACTACGTAGCCGCCCACGCCGTGCCTGTTTAGAGCGTATTCTTGGTTCGGTTTTTCTCTGTTTCGTCCCTGTTTATCAGGTGTGCTCGCCTCGCGGAACGTTCTGATAGAATTAGCTGCACCCTGATGGAAGGCGCTTCCTCAAGTCCGTCCTTGCGCCAGTTCGGCAAGTACTCCATCACCGGCGTGGCCGGCGCCGGCGGTATGGGAGTGGTGTACCGGGCCACCGACACCGTCCTCGGGCGCACCGTGGCCCTGAAATTCCTTCCGCCCGCCTTCGAAGACGATGCCGCCGGACGCGAGCGCTTCCTCCGCGAAGCCATCACCGCTTCCGCGCTCGATCATCCGAACATCGGCACCGTATTCGGCCTCGAAGAGCACGAAGGCCGCCGCGCTATCGTGCTGGCTTATTATGCGGGCGGCTCCTTGCGCGACCGTTTGCGGCAGGGTCCTCTGCCGGTCAGCCAGGCTCTCGACATCGCCTCGCAAATCGCCTCGGGTCTCGCGGCCGCGCATGCCCGCAACATCGTGCACCGCGATATCAAGCCGGCCAACATCCTGTTCAGCGAGGACGGCATGGCGAAGGTCAGCGACTTCGGGCTGGCCAAGGTCTGGACCGAGTCTGGCCTGACCGCGCCGGGAGCTACCGCAGGCACCGCCGGTTACATGGCGCCGGAACAAATCACGGGAGATGCCGTGGGGCCGCCGGCCGATGTGTGGGCGCTGGGCGTCGTGCTCTACGAGATGCTTCTGGGCAGGCACTCATTTCAAGGCGATTCCTACGCCGCGGTGTCCCGCGCGGTGCTTCACGACGAGCCCGACGTGGCCGGCATTCCGCCCCATATCGCGCCGCTGCTGAAGCGTGCGCTGAAAAAGAAGGCGTCCCAGAGGTTCCCTTCCGCGCGGGAAATGCTGGCGGAGATCGGCGCCATTCGCGGCGGCCTCGCGGGCGTTCCGCAAGATCTCACCATCACCATGGCCCCGCCGGCGCGAACCCGCCGGCGCCGTTATGGCTGGCTGGCTCTGGCATGCGTCCTTCTCCTGGCGGGAATCGCCGGAGTCCTGCTGTGGCGGGAGCGTAGCTGGAGCCCGCGCGCGCGGCAAGTCGCGGTCCTGCCGCTGCAATTCGCGGGCGACGCTTCGTTGGCTCCGCTGGCCGACGGTTTGACCGGCTTGTTGATCGATACCCTGCGGACCGCGGCCGAATCCAATCCACGTCTGCGGATCGCCGCCGCTAGCGAGGTGGCCCGAATCCACGCTTCGAATGTCGCCGAGGCCCGCCGCGGCTTGGGCGCGGACGTCGTCCTCACGGGAACGCTGGTCCGCGAAGGCGGCACGCTGCGGGCTACTCTGAACCTGGTGGACGCACGTGAAGAGAAGATCGAGAAGACCGCCAACGCGGCGCGCCCCGCAGGCGAGGTCGCGAGCCTGGAGAACGACCTGGCGCTTAAGGCCGAAGCGCTCCTGGGGTTGAAAGCAGCGCCTCGCGTGAGCTCGCTCGAGCGGCTCCAGGCCGCCTCGCCATCCGCTTATCACGCCTATGTCGAGGCGGCCGGCATGCTCCGGGGCTGGACGGATCTGCAAAATCCCGACGGCGCCATCACCCTGCTCGACGCAACCAGCCGCAACGTTCCGGACAATGCCGCTGTCGAAACGGCCCTATGTCAGGCGTACCGGCTCAAATACCAGCGCACCAGCGACGCGCAATGGCTCGACCTGGCTGACGCGCCCTGCCGCCGCGCTCCCGCGAGCGATCCCACCTTTGCGCCGGCCTTCATCGAGCGCGGCGATTACCGCGTGCAACGCGGCGATACCGCGGGCGGCATCGAGGACCTCCAGCGCGCGGCG
>DATKNQ010000147.1:0-7276 GCA_035541265.1 Bryobacteraceae bacterium | reverse complement strand
CTGGATCGCGCGCGTCCGCGTGACCCGCGCGCCCATTTCCGCGGACGATGCGCCATCCACTTTATCCCGCAACTCTTTGTACGGCACCGCGGGCACTTCGATGTGCAGGTCGATGCGATCGAGCAGCGGACCGCTGAGCTTACTCATATAGCGCTGGATGATGCCCGGCGTGCAGCGGCATTCGCGCGTGGCATCGCCATAGAATCCACACGGGCAAGGATTCAGCGCACAAAGCAGGATGAAGCTGGCCGGGAACGACAGCGTCATGTTGCTGCGCGCCACGGTCACCGAGCGATCTTCGAGCGGCTGCCGCAGCATCTCGAGTACGTTGCGCGCGAACTCCGGAAGCTCGTCCAGAAAAAGCACGCCGTTGTGCGCCAGGCTGACCTCGCCCGGCCGCGGCATGCCCGACCCGCCGCCGATCAGCCCGGCGTCCGACACGGTGTGGTGCGGCGCGCGGAACGGACGTCGCGAGAGCAGCCCCGTGCCGCCCGGCAGCAAGCCTGCCACGCTGTGGATCTGGGTGGTTTCGAGCGCCTCCTGGAAAGTCAGCGGCGGCAGAATGCCGGCGAAGCGTTTGGCGAGCATCGACTTGCCCGACCCCGGCGGCCCGATCATGAGCACGTTGTGATGGCCCGCCGCGGCCACTTCGAGCGCGCTTGGCGGTCGTCTGCCCGCGCACGTCGCGAAAATCCGGCATGCCTTCCGCGGACATCGTCGTCAGCCCAGCATGCGCCGAAACAGGCTGGAAGCGCTCCGGCTCGGTCAGGCACGTGACCACTTCCGCCAGGTACCGCAAACCGAAGACCTCAATTCCCTGCGTAACAGCCGCTTCGGCCGCGTTATCCGCCGGCACGATGAGCCGGGACACGCCGCAGCGTTGCGCGCAGACTGCGATCGACAGCGCGCCACGCACCGGGCGCAGCGTACCATCGAGCGACAGTTCGCCCACAAACAGGTATTTGTCCGCGGACTTGGCGACGCCCATGGCGCCCAGGATGCCGATGGCCATCGGCAGATCGAATCCAGCGCCTTCCTTGCGCACGTTGGCCGGAGCCAGGTTGATGGTGACCGCCTTGTTGGGATAACCGAAGCCGGAGTTGAGCAGCGCCGACTTGATGCGCTCGCGGCTTTCGCGCACTGCCGTGTCCGGCATGCCGACCGTGACAAAGTCGCGCGCACTGCCGGTGTACATGTCTACTTCCACGTCGATAGCTTGCGCCTCGATGCCAAACAGCGCGGCCGAACGGGTTCGAAAGAGTGCCAAGCAATGTGGTGGGACGCGAACGGATTTTTCTCAGGAACCGGCCGCGCGGTTCGGCCATGCTAGAATCTTAAACGTGGCCGAGTGTCGGAATTGGCAGACGAACCAGACTCAAAATCTGGCGTCCTTCAGTGGGCGTGTGGGTTCAAGTCCCACCTCGGCCACCAGTTGATCGTATTGTAGCGACGGCCCACGAACCGACTTCCGCTCCGCCCCCCTTCAGCCGGCCAAATCAGTTGCCACAACCTCGCACGAGCTTGGCAAGGCCGGCGAGCTGCGTCTGGTCCCTGGCATTCCCCTGGCCGTTGATACTCTCCTGAAGCCATTTGAGCGACGTTCTCCAGGCCTCGCACGCCCGCGCGCCACGTCGGCGGGACTGTTCCGCATCGCCCATCACGCGATACGCATCGCTGATTTGGCGCCGGATTGAAGCTGACTTGTCGTGGGCGTAGAGGTTGCGCAGCGTCTCCAAGGCCGCGGACCCGTGAGCATACGCCTCCTCCGGCCGGTGGAGTTGCACTTCGACGCCACCAAGCTGCACCTGGATGTAAGCGATGCGCCCGCGCAGCCGGCTGTCACTGGGATCGGAGCGCGCCAGGTTCTCGCGCACAGCCAGTGCCTTTTCAAAGAGATCGTGAGCCTGTTGGAGGTTTCCCAGCGTGTGGCGCTCAAAGTGAGCGTCCTGGCTGAAGTCAAAAGAGAGATCTAGCTGGGCGGTCCGGTCGGAAGGCATGGCGTTTGCCCGCCGCTGGTCCAGCTCTTCGGCGCGTTTCAAATGCGACAAAGTCACCGAGTCATCATGGTGATAAGCCATCAGATTGCCCGCGACATACTTGTGGCCCAGGGCGGCGTTTCGCTGCGCTTCTAAGTTGTCCGGATTCTTTGCGAGGAGCTCCTCGAAAAGACGGGTGGCAGCCAGGTAGTCAGTCAGAGATTGATCAGACCGGCCGAGACCGTCGGTGGCGGATGCCCGCGCCAGGTATGCGCTCGCCAATCCCCGGCGCGCTTTGTCATCGGGCCAGGTGCGCAATTGCTGGAGCTGAAGGGACACCAGGAGCTGCGCCAGGGGCATGGCCTGATCGTGTTGTGTTCTCGACAGGTGGTCGTAAACGTTGGCCAATAAGCGCACGGTCTCGCGGTCGTGCGGATCTTTGCGGTATAGCGGCTCGAGCAGCGCCTGCGCCTTACGGTAGCTGCGTACCGCGCCGTCCAGGTCGCCAAGGTTCGGCTCGCCGGGAAACCCGGTTACATCCCCTAGCCGCAAGTACGACCCGCCCAGTTCGCGTTGCAGGTTCCGATCGCCGCCGGACTCGCGTGATAGTTCGTTAAGGTACTCGAGCGCTTGCGAAACCAGCAGCTTGCGCACAGGCGTGGAACCGGCCAGCGGCACGACGGCGTCGTGCATGTCGAAAATCACGAAGTGCGCGAGCCGCCGCACGCTGTCGAACCGGGCCGCCGCGATACGCGATTCGCGAAACAGGAGTGCGCCCGCGATGGCGATCACGGCAAGCATCGCGGCGGCGGCGCCCACCGCCAGGCGATGTCGCGCAGCGAACTTGCGAATCACATATGCCGTTCTTGCCGGCCGGGCCTGGATCGGCCGGCCTTCGAGATAACGGCTCACGTCCGCCGACAGATCCGCCACCGTCGCGTAGCGTTGTGCCGGATCCTGGCGCAGAGCTTTCGCGATAATCGCGTCCAGGTCGCGCGTGCCCGCCGGCGGCGGACGGACCTCACGGTCGCAGACCGCGGCCACGACCTCATCCAGAGTCTTTCCCGTCAGACGATAGGGCCGCTCGCCGGTCAGGAGCTGATAGAGCACGATGCCCAGCGAGTAGATATCGGTGGCCGTAGTAAGCGGCGCGCCGCGGATCTGCTCCGGGCTGGCGTAGTCCAAGGTCATCGGACGAAGGAGCGTAACAGAGTCGTCCCCCGGTCTCCCCAGCATGCGGGCGATGCCGAAATCCAAGAGCTTCGGCGTGCCGTCTGGCGTAACCAGGATGTTGGCGGGCTTCAGGTCGCAGTGTACGACCAGGTTTTGGTGCGCATACTGTACCGCGCTCGAAACCGTTTGGAACAGCTCCAGCCGGCGGCGTGTGTCGAGGCGCTGCTCGCGGCACCAGACATCGATGGGCGTTCCGGTTACGAATTCCATCACCAGAAATGGGGCGCCGTCCGGGGTGATTCCGCCGTCGATCAGGCGCGCCACGTTCGGATGGTTGAGGGATGCCAGGATCTGCCGCTCATCGAGGAATCGCCGCTCGGCGGAAATGCTCATCGCGCCGGGGGCGATCAGCTTTACGGCCACTTCCTGTGCATACTGGCGATCATCGCGGCGGGCGCGGTAGACCGTCGCCATGCCGCCGGAGCCGATGAGTGCTTCCAGGCGCCAGACGCCCAGTCGCTGACCCACCCGCCGGTCCGCCACCGGCAGATCCAGAGCGGGCGGCTCCAAAAAGCCTGTAGAGTCGCGAACGGCGGTCAATAATTCAATGACGCGGCGCCGCACTTCGGGGGGCGGATCGGCGCGATCGAGGTAAGACTCCCGCTCATCGTCCGGGAGGTCGAGCACCTCCGACAGGATCCGTTCTACTTCCGTCCACTGGCTCTCGGCCATGGTCTTCGAGTCATTATCCGGCGCGGTGCCATCCATGTCCACTTCAGCTTGCGCGTCCCACCTGCAGGCGGTCGTAGAGCCAGGCGCGGGCGATGGCCCACTGCCGCTTGACGGTGCTGGGAGAGACGTTCAATACCTCCGCCGTCTCGGGAATGGATAGGCCTGTGAAATATCGGAGCTCGACTACGCGCGCTTTTTCTTGGTCGAGTCCCTCGAGCTCCGTGAGTGCGGCGTCGAGTTCGAGCAAGTCGACGTCGCGCGGCGATTGCGCGGATTCCGCTTCGGCCAGCGTGACTCTTTCGAATCCGTGGCCGCGTTTGGCCGCCCGGGCCCGGCGCGCATGATCCAGCAGTATCCGCCGGATGATGACGGCCGCGCAGCCGAAGAACTGCGCCCGGTTGTTGAATTGAACATGCTGCCGGCCAGCCAGCCGGAGATAGGCCTCGTGCACCAGGGCGGTGGGTTCGAGCGTGTTCCCGGGGCTCTCCCGCCGCAGATGGCTGGCGGCCAACCGGCGCAGTTCCGCATAGACCAAGGGGAGCAGATCTTCGAGTGCCGTGCGGTCGCCACGGCTCCAACGTTCCAGGATGCCCGTCACATCCTCTAGAACGCCCTCGCCGGCCACATCCAATTATAGGCGCGGGAAGTTGGCCCGTCCTACAATGGAGTTTATGCCGGATACCACCCTCACTATCGCTGGCCGCGCTTTCCAGTCCCGCCTCATCGTGGGCACCGGAAAGTACCGCAGCTTCCCCGAAATGGCCCGCTGCCACCAGGCCTCGGGCGCCGAAATGGTGACCGTCGCCGTGCGGCGCGTGAATCTCACGGATCGCTCCACCGAATCCCTGCTCGATTACATCGATCGCTCGAAAATCTTCATCCTCCCCAACACCGCCGGTTGCTACACCGCGGACGATGCCATCCGCACTGCCCGGCTCGCGCGCGAGGTGGGCCTTTCCAACTGGATCAAGCTAGAAGTCATCGGCGACGAAAAGACGCTGTTCCCCGATAACGAAGGCCTGCTCGAAGCCACGCGCGTGCTCGTCAAGGAAGGCTTCGTCGTCCTGCCTTATACCAATGACGATGTGGTGAACGCCCGCAAGCTGATCGACGCCGGCGCCGCCGCAGTGATGCCGCTGGCCGCGCCCATCGGTTCCGGCCTGGGCGTGCAGAACGTGGCCAACCTGCGCATCCTGCGCGAAATGATCACCGCCGTGCCGATGATCGTGGATGCCGGCGTGGGCACCGCTTCCGACGCCGCCATCGCCATGGAACTCGGCGCCGACGGCGTGCTCATGAACACCGCCATCGCCGCCGCCGACGATGCCGAAAGCATGGCCAAAGCGATGAAGCTGGCCATTGAAGCCGGCCGCCTCGCCTATCTTGCCGGACGCATGCCCAAGAAGCTCTACGCCAGCGCCAGCAGTCCGCTGGCCGGCGTCGTGGGGGCCTGAAGCGCGCCTGCCAGCGCCCAGCCCCCGGCACCCATCACCCATCACCCTGCCCGTGTTACACTCCGTTTTCAAACGGGAGCTTTTTCTGTGAAGATCTACGAAGGCAAGGACATCCGGAACGTTGGTGTGGTGGGCCACGGCGATTCCGGCAAGACCACGCTCACCGCGGGCCTGCTCTTCACCGCCGGCGCCACCAGCAGGTTGTTGCGGGTGGACGAAGGCAACACCATCACGGATTTTGATGAGGAAGAGGTCCAGCGCAAGGTGACCATTTCCGCCGCCCTCGCCGCAGCCGAGTGGAAAAAGGCCAAGGTCAACATCATCGACACTCCCGGCTACAACATCTTTATTAATGAGACGCGCGGCGTGCTGGTGGCCGCCGATGCGTCGCTGGTGGTAGTCGACGGTGTGGCCGGTGTGGAAGTGCAGACTGAAAAGGTCTGGAGTTATTCGGCCGACTACAAGTTGCCCCGCGCGTTGGTCATCAACAAGCTCGACCGCGAGCGCTCGTCGTTCGAGCGCACTCTGGCCAGCGTGCAGGAGGCTTTCGGCCGCACTGCTATTCCCATCCAGATCCCCATTGGCTCCGAGCGCGATTTTAAGGGCGTTGTCGATCTGGTCCGCATGAAGGCCTATACCTATACGCCTGATGGGGACGGCAAAGGCAAGGAAAGCGACATTCCGCCCGATCTGGCCGAGGCCGCGCAGGCCGCGCACGAGGCCCTGGTCGAACTGGTGGCAGAGGGCAACGACGCCCTGCTGGAAGAGTTTTTCGAAAAAGGCACACTGCCCGCCGAGCACATCCTCGATGGCCTGCAAGCCGGCACCAAGGAGATGCGGCTGTTTCCGGTGCTGTGCTGCTCGGCCTCGCACAACATCGGGACCGACCTGATCTTCAACTTCATCGTCGAAAACCTGCCTGCGCCCACCGAACGAGAGGTCACCGCGAAGACCAACGGCGACGAAAGCCAGCGCAAGATTGCCGATGCCGGGCCATGTTCGGCATTTGTCTTCAAGACCACCGCCGATCCCTTCGCCGGCCGCATCACGTATTTCAAGGTCTACTCCGGCGTGCTGAAGAATGACGCCAACCTGGTGAACAGCCAGCGCGGCACCGCCGAGCGCCTTGCGCACATTGGCGTGCCGTTCGGCAAGACCATCAATCCCATCACGGAATTGCACGCGGGCGATATCGGCGCTGTAGCCAAATTGAAAGAAACGCTCACCGGCGATACGCTCGCGGAGAAGGGCATCGCCTTCGTGTATCCGCCGGTACAGCTTCCCGAGCCGTCCATCGCCTTCGCTATCGAGGCCAAGTCCCGCCAGGATGAGGACCGCATGGGCCACGCCGTCCATCGCATCCTTGAAGAGGACCAGTCGCTGCGTTTCTACCGCGATCCGCAGACCAAAGAGTTTCTGCTAGGCGGCAGCGGCCAGCAGCACGTCGAGGTGGTCGTCAGCCGTTTGAAAAAGCGCTACGGCGTGGATGTGACGTTGAAAGCGCCGAAAATCCCCTATCGCGAGACGATCCGCGGACACGCCGACGTGCAAGGCCGACACAAAAAGCAGACCGGCGGCCACGGCCAGTTCGGCGATTGCTGGATCAAGATGGATCCGCTACCGCGCGGCGCGAAGTTCGAGTTCGTCAATGAAATCTTCGGCGGCTCGATTCCCAAAAACTATATCCCGGCGGTCGAAAAAGGCATCCTGGAGGCGGCCCAGAACGGCTTCCTGGCGGGTTATCCCATGGTGGACTTCCGCGTCGTGCTTTACGACGGCTCCTACCACGATGTGGATTCCTCGGAGCTTTCCTTCAAGCTGGCGGCGCGCAAAGCCTTCAAGAATGCGATGCAGGAAGCCAAGCCCGCGCTGCTTGAGCCGATCATGAACGTCGAAATTCAGGCGCCGGTCGAGTACGCCGGCGACCTGATGGGCGACCTG
>DATKNQ010000146.1:0-18846 GCA_035541265.1 Bryobacteraceae bacterium | reverse complement strand
CCGGGCTTGAACCGGAGACCTGCTGATTACGAATCAGCCGCTCTACCAACTGAGCTAGGGTGGCTTGCCTCTTCGATGATAGCGGCTCGGGGTGTGTTTCGCAACTTACGTTGCCGCCGGAGAACCGCTAGCGCGCCGAAGGCGTGGGCGGCTGATCTTGCAGGATGAATACCTTCTCGTCGGGCTTGACAAGCTTCAGGCGCTGCCGGATCTCGAGGTCTTGATCGGACTGGCTGTCGCGCAACCGGCTGATGCGCGCGCGCTCCTCTTCGATCTTGCGCGCCAGGTCCGCGTTCTGCTTCTCGAATTGCTGAATCTGGCGGTGCTTCGACATCAACCCGGGAATGCCTTGGGAACCTTGTAATGCGAAAAATGCATAACCCGCGATCAGCAACACCACCGCCGCGCCGGCTAGTTTCTTGAAGGATAAGCCCATCGCTTCACGCCACGAAGATAATGTTACCATCGGATTCAAAATCTGTTCCCACTTTTTTGCTTATGACAGATAAAATTGTTGTCTTCAGCACCTGCGCGACGGAAGAGGATGCCGGCAGACTCGCACAGGCGCTGGTAGAAGCGCGCGTGGCTGCGTGTGTGACGCTGGTGCCGGGCGCGCGCAGCGTGTACCGCTGGCAAGGCGCGGTGCAGTCGGCGGCCGAGTGTTTATTGATCATCAAGTCTGATCGGCCGAGGTTCGAGCGGCTGCGTGCTTCGCTCGAACGTCTGCACACCTACGAGGTGCCGGAGGTTCTGGCGATCCCCGTGGTCGACGGCGCGCCGAACTACTTAAATTGGTTGCAGGACCAGTTAGGGTAGACATGTGGCTGCAGCCGGGTATGGCAATGGTGTTGGATATGGACGGCGTCATTGTCGATTCGAATCCGTTGCACGTCCGGGCGTGGACAGAGTACAACCGCCGCTTCGGCATCGACGCCGGCGGGACTCTGGCCGAGCGCATGTATGGCCGGCGCAATGACGAAATCGTACGTGAGTTCTTCGGCGTGCATCTGACCGCGGAAGAAATCGCGGCGCACGGCAGCGCCAAGGAAGCCCTCTACCGCGAAATGCTGGAGCCGATGCTCGCCGAAATGCTGGTGCCCGGCGTGGAAGCGTTTCTGCGCCGCCACGCAGGCGCGCCGGTCGCCTTGGCGACGAATGCCGAGCCGGCCAACGTGGATTTTGTATTGAACCGCGGCGGTCTGCGCGTGTGCTTTCGAGCCATCGTCGACGGCCACCAGGTACGCCGCCCCAAGCCGGATCCGGAGATCTATCTGCGGACCGCCGAATTGCTCGCCACCGCGCCTCGAAACTGTATTGTCTTCGAGGATTCCTACCAGGGGATGCAGGCGGCGCAAGCCGCCGGCGCGCGCATCGTGGGCGTGCGCACCACGCACGCCGAACTGCCGGGCGCGGCCCTGGCGATTGATAACTTTCTCAGTTCCGCTCTGGAGCCGTGGCTGCGGGCGCAGACGCCGGAAGGTTGATCATGGGCTCCTTGGCGCTGATCGGAATCCAGTTGGCGGTGCCGTTCGGCGTCCTTGCGATTATCGCCGCCATGTTCCTGATCTGGCGCCGCGATGAACGTCTCCGCGGGCAGCGCGAGATGCTGCGCCACACGTACGAATTGGGAGAGGAGATTCTAAGCGCCTCCTCCACGGACCAGATCCTGGGCAAAGTGCGCGCCGTGGTGCCGCGCATTTTCGGTGTGACTGCGGCCGAGATGTACCTTTACAACCGGCATGCGAAAACCCTGGATGCCGTGGAGCGCAACGGCGGCGAGCAAAGTTCGATTCCGCTCTCCGCCCCCGACGCCGGACCGCAAGCCGGCGCGGTGGCGTGCTTTCACTACCGGACGCTGCTGGCGATCCCGGATGCGGCGCGCAGCCCTTTCCCGGTTGCCGGAAGGCCGGGATCGGCTGCACCGCGCTCACTGCTGTTTGTTCCGATGCTTTCGCAAGGGGAAGTGTTGGGCATCCTGCAGATGGATCAGCACGACCGCGCGCGCGTGTTCACGCGTGACGAACAGTCTCTGGCCCAGCACCTCGCGAACCAGATCGGCGTGGCTGTGAAACTGCTCGACCAGCGATCCGTCCGCGAGCAGCTCTTTCGCACGGAAAAGCTGGCCGCGGTGGGCCAGTTGATTTCCGGGATCGTCAACGATCTGCAAACGCCGCTGGCGTCGATCAGCAATCTGGCGCAGTCCGGCGGCGGTCCGGCGGATCTGGCCGGCATAGCGGCGCAAGCGCGGCGCGCGTCGGAAATTGTCAGCCGTCTGGTGGGGTTTGCGGGGTCCGGGCCGGCGCAGACGCAGCCGGTGGAGTTGAACGCCCTGCTGCGCAACCTGATGGAGTTCCGCGAGCGCGAGTGGAAAGTGCGCGGCATCCGCGTGCGCAGCCTGCTGGCGGACGAGCCGCTCACCGTGCTAGGGTCCCACGGACAACTCGAGCAGGTCTTTTTGAACCTGCTGGTGCATGCCGAGCAGACGCTTTCGGATACCAACGAGAAAGTGATCACCCTGCGAACCAGCCTGGTGGCGCGGCGCGTGTTGGTAGAGATCGGTTACACGGCTCCGAAGAGCGCGACCGACCCGTTTGATACCGGACCGGACGAAGGCGGGGGCGGCGTGGGACTGGGTGTTTGCCGCAGCCTGATCACCGGTCACGGCGGCGAGATCCGGCTGGTTCAGCAGGCGGCCGCTGACCCCACGTTTCAGGTGGAGTTGCCGTGCGCCATGCGCGAGAAAACCGCCAGTCCGGCGCAGGAGAACGGCCGCGGCGCCGCGCACACGTTGACGGCGCTGTTGATCGAGCCCGCGGAAGCCATTCAGACGCAACTGCGGGGTCTGCTGGCCATGCGCGGATATCGCGTGGTGCCCGTGAACAGCTCCGACGAGGGACTGGACCTGGCGCAGCGCCTGCGCTTCGATGCGGTGTTCTGCTCGGTGCACGCGCCGGGCCTGAACTGGGTGGAAACGGCGGAGCAGGTGAAGCCGCGCGTGGACGGATTCGTGCTGCTCTCCGATTCCTACGATGCGGATCTCTCCGCCGACTTCGCCGGCGAGCGCCGCTTCGTGCTGGCCAAGCCCATTGACGAACGGCAGTTGGATCGCGTGCTGGAAGCCATCCGTTCAGGATCGGCATAGCGGCGCGCGGTTGAGTAATCTCATCGATGGGTTGACGCGGCGGAGGTCTCTGGTGGCTCCGCCAGCGCCTCCGGCGTACCGCGCGAGCCGGGGAGACGCAAGGGCAGGTC
Source organism: Bryobacteraceae bacterium (assembly GCA_035541265.1). Lineage (GTDB taxonomy): Bacteria > Acidobacteriota > Terriglobia > Bryobacterales > Bryobacteraceae > Bog-159. Next base: position 15,594 of record DATKNQ010000146.1, on the reverse strand, counting down.
TATGGCGCGGCGCGTGGCTCCCCTCCCCAGCGCAGCTTTCCGGCCGTGGGCGTGGACCCGGACGGCGGATTCACGCTTCTCGTCTGACGGAACTGACCGCCATACCCGCCGCGATCACCACTACGCAGCCGATCACGTTGTACCAGAGGAACGAAATGCGGGTGAACAGGAAGGCTGCGAAGATCGCGGCTTCCCCGGCCAGCATACCCACGAAGGCCCCCGTGCCGTTCACGCGCTTGAAGAAGAACGCCAGCACAAAGACCCCCAGCAGCGATCCGTAGAACAGCGAGCCCACGATGTTCACCGCTTCAATCAGCGATCCGAGATTCTTCCCGAATCCCGAAAACGCCACTGCATAAGCGCCCCAGAAAGCCGTAGCCACGCGCGATGCCGTCAAGTAGTGATGATCGGAGGCATCTTTCCGGAAGTGACGCTTATAGATATCGACAACCGAGACCGTGGCCAGCGAATTGATCTCGCCGGAGCTCGACGACATCGTGGCTGCCAGAATCACGGCGATCACCAGCCCCACAATGCCGGCGGGAAGATAGCGCGTCACGAAAGAGAGAAAGATGTAATTGGTATCGCGGAAGCCTTTCTCTCCGCCGGTGGCCGCCACCAGGTTGGCGCCCTGCAGGCGCGCGGCGTCCACATCCCGCTGTGCGCCGCGATAGCGGAACGTCGCCTCGCTTTCGGCGCGCGTGTCATGCGCGTGCCGCGCCGCCACTATGGCCAGGGCTTCCGCCTTGCGCCGCGCGATCGCCTCCTGGTAGCGCGCCGCAATCGGATCGTAACTCGCGCTCAGCCCCGGCTGCTGGATGCGCTCGTATTCGGCCCGCTGAAACACCATAGGCGCGGGCTCGAAGATATAGAACACGAAGACCATGGCCCCGATAAACAGGATGAAGAACTGCATCGGGATCTTGGCCATGGCTGTGAACAGCAGGCTCAGCTTGCTCTGCGCAATGGATTTGCCGGTGAGGTAGCGCTGCACCTGCGACTGGTCGCATCCGAAATACGAGAGCGCCAGGAACATGCCGCCGATCAGGCCGCTCCACAAGTTATAGCGGTCGTTCCAATCGAAGTGAAACGTCACCGCGTTCAGCTTGCCGGCCGCGCCTGCCAGGTGCATCGCGTCCAGAATCGAAACCTGGCGCGGGAGCATCGTGAAGATCATCACCAGCGCCACCACCAGTCCGAAAAGGATGATGAGCATCTGCTGCACATCGGTCCAGGTGACCGTACGAATGCCGCCCGTGACCGTGTAGATCACCACGGTGATGCCGATGATCAACGTGGTGAGGCGGTCCGGCCAGCCGAATATCACGGAAAGTACAATTGCCGGCGCATAGAACGTAAGGCCCACCGAAAGGCCGCGCTGCATGAGAAAAATAAGGCTGGCCAGCGCCCGCGTCTTGGCGTCGAAACGGTTCTCCAAATACTCGTAGGCCGTGTACACCTTGGCGCGATGAAAGATGGGAACCGCGGTCGCCGACAGCGCCACCATTGCCAGCGGCATGCCGAAATAGAATTGCACGAAGCGCATGCCATCCACGTAGGACTGGCCCGTTGTCGAAATGAAAGTGATGGCGCTGGCCTGCGTGGCCATGATGGACAGGGCCATGGCATACCAGGGCATGGTCTTACCGGCCAGCAGATAGCGGTCGACCGTATTACTGCCGCGGCCGCGATACAAACCGTACGCAATGATGCTTGTCAGCGATCCGACCAGAACCACCCAATCGAGAGGTCTCATGAAAACGCGCGGGTGAAAACGTAGCAGAGCCCGATCAGCAGCGCGAGGTACACAATGACTCCGGCGTAGACGCGCGGCCAGCGGCCCAGAAATGGCGGCGGCTCATCGCGCATCTCACGCGCATCGGAGGGCATAGGTGGAGTTTAGCATGGTCGTCATCCCGGCAATTCGCGTGGACCCATGGACGGCTTCTTCTTCCGCTCCACCGACAGCGCCTTCTTGATCACCGTCTCGCGGTCGCCGCTGGTCCACGCTTTTTGGATGTCGGCGTCTTTCATGCCGGCCAGTCGTCCTACCAGGATGAACGGCGGAAGCGCGTAGCGCAGCGCCCTCCATTGCGCCATCTCCACCACCGAGTCGAGGGCCCGGTCGCGGATCTCGTCGAGCGCTTCGGCGGGATTCTGATCCGTCAGGGTGACCAGTGCGGTGGCCGCGTGCGTCCGATCGCCGAGCACGATGGAGTTGAGCATTTCCACGAACCAGGTCGGCGAAACGCGAATCTCCAATTGCGGCTGCAGGCGCGCCAGAACCGCGATGGCGTTCAACGCCCGCAGGGCGTTTGCCCGGACGGCCTCACTGGGATCCTGCATGGCGTATTCCAAGTCGTTAATGACGTCTTTCTTGTGCGGCGCGTAGCCGATGATCGTGGCGGCGATGGCGCGCTGCTCATCGTCTTCGGAATCGCGCAGCACCTGCCGCAACAGCGGCACGTGCGCCGTGGCGAAGTCGCCGAACCGGTACTGCAGATCGCGCGCATCGGGATCGGCCATCAGGGAATGCCCGGCGGTCAAATCTTCGGCGGTGCTGCCCCGCCGGGCCGCGGCGCGCACGGCGTCCAGAAACTTGTGGTAGGTGTCGGCCATCTCTTCGGGCAGCACCTCGTCTCCCGGGGGCTGGCTATGGAACGCCAGATGTGGCGCGCCTTTCTCCTCGATGCCGATAAACAGCGTCGTCTTCCCCGCGTCGCAGCACACCGCTTCGACGCGCGCCAACACCACTCCCGAGACCTTCTCCAGCGCGTCTTCCAGATTGCCTTTCGAGGGCGGTATCGGATCGCCGGCTTTCAGATGCACGGCGCGCAGCAGCTTCTGCTCCGATAGCTTGTGCAGGCCGTAGAATTCGATGTCGCCGACGCGCGGAGGCGCGGTGCAAAACGCGGCCCCGGTGGCGAGAAACAGGCACAGAAACTTCACAAGAGTATTGTGACGCATAGGGCACAGGCGCGGGTACATTACTGTGCGGTGATGGTGTAGGGCATCAGGCGCAGCAGCCTGCCCTGGGCCCAAAGCTCCGGATTCCACTCCTCCGCCAGACGCCGCAGACGTGCATCCAGCACGCTTTCCGAAGAACGGCCGAACAGCAGATCGAATATCGTGCGGCGCGCGGGATACATGACGATGGTGACGTTCTCCGCAGCCGGAATGTGCGCCTTCTGCTTCACCAGTTCGAGCGCCCGGTCGATGCCGCCCAACTCGTCCACCAGGCCGCGCGCGGCTGCCTGCGAGCCCAGCCAGACGCGGCCCTGCGCCAGCGGCTCGATCTGGTCGAACGGCCGCCGCCGGGCCTGCGCCACCTTGGCGACGAAATCGTGATAGTTGGCATCGATGCCCTGCTTGAGTTTGGCCAGCTCCACGGGAGTCAGGTCGTGATAGTCCGAGTCGATATCCGCAAAAGTGCCGCGCGAGAGCTGGTCTTTCGTGATGCCCAGCTTGTCATATAGGCCGTGCAGATTCGGTTTGCCGAAGACCACGCCGATCGACCCGGTCAGGGTGCCGGGATAAGCCACGATCGGGTCGCCCGTCATGGCCATGTAATATCCGCCCGAGGCGGCCGTGTCGGACATGGAGATGACCATGGGCTTCCGCTTGCTCGCTAGATTCATCTCCCGCCAGATTTCATCGGAAGCTACTGCGTCGCCGCCCGGAGAGTCGATGCGCACGATCACGCCGGCGAGGCTCGCATCCGCCGAGATGCGCCGCAACAGCTTGATGAATCCGGTGGCGCGGATTCCGTCTTCGGAAACGCCGTCATCATCCGCCGAGCCGCGCGTAATCGAGCCGCCGGCGGCCAGCATGGCAATCTTGCGGCTGCCCGCCAGCCCCAAAGAATCCGGCGTGACCTTCAGATAACCAGAGGTGGTGATTTTGCGCAATACACCGGAATTGACCTTCTGTTGGAGATCCGCGAAAAACTGATCTTCATAACGTAGCTGGTCGACCAGGCCGTCCCGGAGCGCGTCGTTGGCCAGAAACGGCCCCTGATCGATCAGGGAGCGAATCTCATCCGGCGTCTTCTTGCGGCCTTGCGCGATGGTTCCCGCCAGGTTGGCGTACAGATCGTCGAGCACGCTGGTCATCACTTCGCGCGTCTCCGGACTCATAGAGGTGCGCGTGAACATGTCGCCGAAGTCTTTGTACTTGCCATCATGTTCCACCTGCACGCCCACGCCGATCTTATCCAGCGTCTTCTTGAAATACATCAGCTCCACGCGCATGCCCTTCAGGTTGATCCAGTCCGCGGGCGCCAGGTAAATGCGGTCGGCGGCGCAGGCCAGGTAATACTCACGCGCGCCGGGAGTCTTCAGGTAGGCGAATAACGGCTTGCCGGATCGCTTGAAACGTTCCAGGTCCGCGCGGAATTCCTCGAGTTTGCCCCATCCCACACCGAGGGATTGCGGCTCCAGGACCACCGCCTTGATGCGCGGATCCACGGCGGCTTCGCGCAACATCATCCAGATGTTGGTCACCGTCGGGGTGGGCCTTTCGGCCAGCGCACCGAGCGGCACGTCTACCGGCGGGCGCTCCGGTATGTCGCCGGTAAGTTGAAGCTCGAGCACGGAATTCTGGGCGACCACGGGCGGCGCCTCGCGGAACGATCGCGCCAGTGCAAATACGATCAACAGGAACCCGGCCACGCAGATTACTACGCCGGTCATCAAGCCGAACAGGAACTTTGCCATCCTACTCTCGACGGTAGCACGGCGGCTCAGACAGCCGGGTGCTACTTGCCGCTGGGCGGTGGCGGCGCCGGATAGTATCCCTCGCGTGTCTGCACGGCCAGCTTCTTGTTACTCGTCGTCAAACTGATCGTGCGGTAACCGCTCTCGGTCGCGGCCTGGTCGGACACGTAACCGAGGCTGTATTGATTGCGCAGCTCTTCCTGGATCTGGTCGTAGATCTTGTCCACGGGCATTTTCTTGGTGACTTCGAAAAAAGTGCCGCCCGTTTCCTTGGAGATGCGGCGCAGGATCTTCTTGCCGTCAGGACGCTCTTCCTGCGGATAGCGGCCGCGGCCCATGCCGCCGCGGCGCCCCATGCCGGGTCCCCCGAAGCCGCCGAAGCCGCCGGGGGAGCCTTCGTTCGATGCAAAGTAGATCGAATAGACCGCCGTGTCCGAGCGCTGCGCTGCCTCGATGGCTTCCGTCATGGAAACCTTGCTGCCGCGGTCCACGCCATCGGTCAGCACCACGGCAGCTTTGCGGCCTTTCACCTTCTTCATCAAGTCGTTGCCCGACGCCAGGTAGATCGCGTCGTAAAGCGCGGTGCCGCCGCCCCGGGATCTGCCGCCGCCTCCCCGGCCGCCTCCGCCCGGATATCCGCCGCCCGGATATCCACCGCCGCCGCCACCGCCGCCGCGCTGCAGTTGCGGCTCCTCGTGATTCACTTCCAGTTCATGCAGGGCCTTATTCAGCTTCTCGCGCGACGCCGTCAGGTCCTGCAGCAGCTCCACTTCACGGTCGAAGTGCAGCACGAAGGCCTGATCTTTTTGCGGACGCAGAACCTGGTCGAAGAACGTGTAGCTGGCCGCGCGCTCCTGGTCGATCACGTTGCGCTGGCTGCGGCTGGTGTCCACCAGCAGGCCGAGAGTCAGCGGCAGATCGCTTTCCCGCGAAAAGTAACGGATGGTCTCCGGCCGTCCGTCTTCCTGCAAAACAAAATCGTCTTTGGTCAGATTCGAGACGATTTTTCCGTCTTTGTCCCGCACAGTCACAAACAGGTTCACCACGTTGACGTTCGACGTGAAGGTGGCAGTTGGGGACTGGCTCTGCTGAGCCAGCACCAACCTGGCTGCGGGGAAAGCGGGCAGCAAGGCCAGGAGCCGGCGCCGGGAAACCAAGATTTGCATTGTATTGATAATGAGCGATGCGTTCCGGCGGCGTGAGGTTACATCTGGTCTTACAACCTGTAACGCTTAGCCATCCGATCCCACTACTCAGCGCCGGGCTGATTGGGGCCCGGTAATTTCAGACTGAGGTGATTTCGATGCTGATCTGTATCCGTGTCGGCGGTGTGGAACACTGCTACTTTATTCCGATCGTCCTATGGCCGGTGACCCCGGTGAAGCCGGGTCCCGGACCGGTGAACTATCCGCAACTGTTTCAGGACGGTGTCTTAGTGGCGTCCTTCCAGGCGGCCCTGAGCAACGTGGCTGACGAAGGTGTGCGCTCCGCTTTGCAAAGCGGCGTTGCGGCCGCGATGAAGGCGCTGCAAAGCCGGGCGGGCGAGCACGTGACGGTCCGGCCGGCGCAAAACTGAGCGATGCCCGCGGCGTCCGCGGACGGGGTGCTCACGGCGTGGTCGTATCGTGGTCCGTCCGGCCGGCCGGCGGGTTTTCGATGCGCACGCATTCCACGTCCGAGGCGGCGATGACGCCGGTATCCATCATGGCTTCCACTTCGGGTATCAATCGCTCCACGTTTTCCGGCGAATCCACAATGGTGATCACAATCGGCTGATCTTTCCTGGTGAGGCGATGACGGTGGATCTCCGCCGTCTCGCCGTACCCTTCCAGGCCGCGCAACACGGTGGCGCCCGCGATCTTGAGTTCCTTGCACCGGTTCACGATGGCCTCGTACAGCGGCTTCCCCTGGTACTGATCGGCTTCGCCAAAATGCAGGCGCAGGAGCTTGGCCTTCTTAACGGTTCGCATCGCTCGACTCCGGTTCCGGGCGGCTATGCACCAGGCGGATCACGTCCACGTCGGAGAAGACGATGAGGCCGTCCTGCATCATCGCCTCGATTTCGTTCAGCGCTTTGGCCAACTTTGCCTCCGCGTCCACGACGGAAATCATGACCGGCAGATCGCGCGAAAAAGGCATCCGCCCGCCTTTATGCGTGTGGCCCTTGGCGCCGTATCCGAGAATTCCGCGATACACGGTGGCCCCCGCGATCTCCATCAGGCGCAGGCGTTTCACGATGGCCTCGTACAGGGGTTCACCCTGCCAGCGGTCCGACTCGCCCAGGTAGATGCGCATCAGGCGCGCCCGCCCGCGCAACTCCGCATGAGGTCCGGCGGGCGGCGCCGGGCGCTGCTTGTTGGCGATCTTCACAATCTCGGTATCCTGAACCTCGATCACACCGTCGTTGACCATGTCGTAAAGCGCCGGCATCAGTTCATCCACCTTTTCGGCGGATTCGATGAACTCGATGCGAATGGGCAGGTGTTCGCTCAGTACCTCGATCTTCGTCGTGTGCATCACGTGGTGCGCGCCGAAGCCGGCCATCGCCCGCGTAGCGGTCGCGCCGGAGACTCCTTTGTGCAGCAGGAAGCTCAGGATACAATCGCACAGCGAACCCAGATGGTGCTGGGTATCTTCGTTGATGAAAATCGTAACCTTCTTTGCCGCGCCCTTTTGCAGCATTGTTGGCTGCCTCCCGATTGTTTAACGCTGCGCCAGCACCGCCCCGAGCCAGACTGCCATATAACCCAGCGTAATGCTCGAAACCAGGTTGAGCAACCCGGCCCACAGGCCGCCCTCGCGGATCGCGGCGTACGTCTCCCATTCGAAACTGGAAAACGTGGTGTAGCCGCCTAAGAAACCCACCACCAGCAGCAGCCGCCATTTTGGATCGAGCTTCAGCCGCTCGGTCAGCAGCGTCATCAGGAAACCGATCAGAAAGGAACCGCTCACGTTGATCGCCAATGTGCCGAGCGGAAACCTCCCGCCGAAACGGCGCATGATCGCCGACCCTGCCGCGTAACGCACCAGCGATCCCGTGCCCCCTCCAATCAACACCATCAAATACCGGCTCAATCCTCCGCTCCCTCTCGTTGCGCCATCTGAATATCATAAGCGGCCCGCCGCGCCGCTTGAATACCCGCCAGATCTTCCCGCAGCTCCGGCACGCGTTCCGTGGCGCCCCCTTCCAGAAGGCGCTCGACGGTCGCGATCAGTTCGTCCAGGCGCCGGTGGGATTCTTCCTCCACGCTGGCTAGCGCGGCCTGCAGGCTCTCTTCCCACTGCGCCCCGGCGCGGCTGAGATTCTGAAATACCCGATACGGGATGGTGCGCGCGAAATGCCGGTGAACCATTGGCTTGATCAGCCAGACGGGCAACACCGGCGACAGCAGTTCCCAGTTGCGGTCAAAAACTTTGCCGACGCGAATATTGGGAGTGCGCGGCTCGACTACCCGGATTTCCGTCTCGGTCGTGCGTAAAGGCACGCCGAATACTTTCAGCGTGCGCTCGGACAGCCGATCGCGGAACTGCTGCAAGGCGCGGAAGGCTTGTCGTTGCGCCTTCTCGAGTGGCGCGAAGAACTGGTGCCGCTCGCGGCTGGAGGCTTCCATGAGTTCGCCGCGCAATCCCGCGGCGAGCCATTCTTCAAACCAGGAGAGCATCTTCGCGAGGCTGCCCTTCCAAGCCGGAAACTCGCCTTCGAATTTCCGCAGGAGCCGCCGCTCGATTTCGCATTGGTGCGCCTCCAGCCGCGCGCTGATCAGCCAACGCGCTCCCGCGGCGGCCTCGCGGACCGCCAGCCGGATCTGCGATTTCGCATCGTCGATGGCCTCGCGCTCGCCCATCACCTGCCGGCCGAGTGCCTGGCGCTCCGCCTCCTGCATCTCGGCGGACTTGAGGCTCAGCGCCAGATAATCGCCGCATTCCCGCAGCAGCGTATCTATCTTCCTGTCGACGATCGACCGGCGCTCTTCCGCAAAATGCGCAATCGTCCCGTCGAACAACACCGCTTCCAGCGTCTCGCGGAATCGCTCGAAGCCGGGCCGGGCCGAAAAGGGGAACACCGGCGGCGCTTCCGCAAAGTTCCTGGCAAGTTGCGACCGCACAAACTCCAGCACTTCGGCTAGATCGCCTTCGCTCACCAGGTCCGCCTTGGTCAGCAGGACCGCCACCCGCGGCGTGTGCTGGTAGAGGCTCTGCAGCAACTCGATGTCTCGCTGCGAAAGCGGCGGATCGACACTCACCGCCACCAACGCGAGCCCCACGTTTGGCAGCCAGGCCAGGGATGTCCGGCTGTTGTGTGAATGCGCGCTCTCCAGGCCTGGAGTGTCCACAAACTTCAGCCCGCGGAAGCGGCGCATGGCCGGTAATTCGATGGTGATCCGGTCCACGCGTTTGACGTTCTCCGGGTTTTCTTTTTCCGAAATGAAAGCGCCGATCTGATCGAGCGGCGCCTCGCGCGGCGGTGCGTCGAGGAAATGCACCGTGGCTGATTCGCGCGCGCCATAGCCGATCTCCGTCACCACCGAGGTCACCGGGATGACGCCGGCCGGCAGAATGTCCCGCGCGATGAGAACGTTCAGGAAGCTGCTCTTGCCGGCCTTGAATCGGCCCAGCACGGCCACTGGAATTTCGCGCCGCTCGATGGCCGCGCGCGTAGTGGCCAGCAGGCCCGAGAGCGCGGAGATCCCGTAGCGCTCCGCGAGCGCCGTAACTAGTTCAACCGGCCCGGTTGCAGTCACTTTGGGGTAGTCTTGTTCGGTTTCGAGAATCATAGCCCTTACACGTAGGAGCTATCATTCCCGAGGCAGGCTCGAGACGGTTGATGGCGGGCTCCATCACCAACGGTCTTCAATCAATATTATACTGCGTTTGGCCGGCCCTATACGATCGCGGCTACCCCACCCGCCCGCGCCCGCGGCCGCGGTTACGTCAGCCAATACACGGACGCCAACGCCGCCCCTACCGCCACCGCCTGTAGCGCCATCACCCGCGCCGCCTGTCCCGGCGCCTGCGGCAGCCACCGTACCGCGAAGTACCCCAGAATCGGCAACTGCCCCGCCATCAGAAGCTGAAAGATGTGCGCCGCCGCCCCCTCATCGGCCTCGTGCACGATCCTGTATACCGCCGCATGGCCCGCCACCAGCGCCAGACCAGCCAGCGACATCCCGATGGGAAGCCACGCGCTCGGGTGTCTCAGCAACGTCATTTCCATCCGCGCCTCCACTCATCCATCACAATAAAGAGTACTTCACAATGTAAAGAACATCGCCGCGAATGTCAACCCTCGGGCCGCCGGGCAGAGCAGCCTCTCCGCGGATTTCGATGATGTATCATACGTGACATGCTGAAGATCCGGACACAGCACCCTGCGTGACCGTCATGGTACCGTGGTCGAGGCCGTCCAATCCGGCCAGAACTTTCAGCAGCGCCGGCCTGCCCGTGCCGTTGGCTCCGGCAATGCCGGCGCGCTGGTTGGAGGTAACCAGACTATGGCCACATCTCATCGTTCGACCTTTCGTCTTTTCTGTTTGATAACCTCAATCGCTGCGTTTCCCCTATTCTGCCAAAACCAGTTGCCGGTCTGGGGATCGATTCCCAGCCCGAATAACGGAAACCTGCAAAATGAGATCCGCGGCATGGCGCCCGTAACTTCGACCGATGTGTGGGCGGTGGGCGACTACAACTCCGGGGTTGTCCCGACGGTCACCGGACGGCGAACGCTGATCGAGCACTGGGACGGGCACGCCTGGAGCATCATACCCAGCACCCAGTTAGATCTGCCCGGTTTCGATGCGGTGATCCTGGAAGATGCCATCGCGCTGGCGTCCGGCAATGTCTGGGCCGTGGGCCATGCCGACGACTTTGCGAACCTGAACAGTGCCACTGTGATCGCGCACTACGACGGCGCCAACTGGTCGCTTGTGCCGAGCCCGAACCCATCCGGAAACAGCCTGCCCGATACTCTATACGCGATCGCCCGCGCGGGCAACCGGCTGTATGCGGTTGGCGAGACCGGCTTCCCCGGCGGTCCCCTGATCCTGGTGTGGAACGGCTCGAGCTGGCGTCCGGTGACGAATCAGTGCGTGGGCGGGTTGCAAGGCGTGTCGGCCGCATCGCCCTCGGCGGTGTTCGTGGTGGGTCCATACAACGTCTGCCGTTTCGACGGGACATCCTGGAGCGATCTGCCGCTTCCCCCGCTGCAGAGCGGCCAGTTCTATCAACTGCAAAACGTGGCCGCGCTCTCGGCCAGCGATGTATGGGTGGTAGGTTCCATCGCCACGCCGAACGGCGGCGGCGAAGGTGGCGGTTACAACTATGCAAGCGTGGCGCTGCGCTGGGACGGCTCCGCCTGGACAAGCTACAACCGGATTGCGGGGGCAGCCCTGAACGGCGTGCTCGCCCGCTCGTCCACCAGCATCTGGGCCGTGGGCACCCAGAGCGCGGGCGGCATCGTCGTGCACTGGAACGGGCAGCAGTGGGAACAGGAGCCCAGCCCCGCCTACCTGTACGGCACGTTCGCCGACGCGAAGGCGAGCTCGCCCGGAGAGATGTGGGCCGGCGGATCCACGGTGAGTAACCAGCAGCAGGTCACGCTCATCGCCCGGGCGCCTTCCAACAAGGCCGCAGTACAGGGCAACACCGGCGCCTCCGCGGCGGTAGTGACTTGGATTGGTCCAACTACGGGGAGTGTGTCGTGCGATGTTTCCGGACATTATGTGGCTCCCGATTTACCTGCCGGCATGTACACCTTTATTGCCTCGCTGAACGGCTGCACTCCGGCAACGGCGATGTTAACGCTTTCGCCCGACACCATCGTCAACCAGGATCTGCGGGTCAGTTGCGGACCCCTGTAGGCGAGCAGCCAACTGCCATCCCATATGACCTGTTTCCGAGTGGAGTAACACGACAAGAGCGAGTTCATTTTGCGCGATACACGTCCCGCCACCCGCCCGTCGGCAGCAGCGCGCCCACCGTAACCCCTATGAGGGCTCCCAACGGCGTAAGCACTTCCTTCCCAAGGTTCTTGCCGACACGGAAGCAGCCATTTTTCGGGCACCCGCTATCCGAGGCGGTTCCGGCGATCAGGCCAACTCCGGCCCCGCCACCGAATCCGATCAGCGCGTTGCGCAACCGATGGTTCCGGCCCTTGGTAGACACGCTCGCGATCATCATTCGGGTGAGGGTCTCGGAAGACTTGGGAGTCCGAACCAGCAAGTCGTCATCGGTAGCGCCTTGAAATGCGCCCACGATTTTCCGGCCGTCGGTCATGTGGACGCGGATTTCGCTCCCGGCGGCCAGTTGCCGGACACTTACCCGGTTTGTCGGGGCTTGGGCAACAACGGCAGTTCCGAGAGTCAGAAGTATCATCGATGCTCGACACGTCGAACTGGCGAATGCGAAACACGCACGCGCGAGTTGCGCGAATGCCTCGGGGCCAGATTCCAGCCATCCAAAAACGAGCCGGAAATCGCCTGCGCCAGCAAGGAATTTGGACGCCCCCTTTCCCGTTTCCCCCTCCGGGGGAAAGCCGGGGCGGGCGGGTTCCCCCCACGCCGGAGCACGCTGCGCGGCCAGCCAAAGGCGCTGCCGGCTCCCCCCACAAGAGGGGCTGCCGCCCCCTTGTGCATCCCCTGCGCAGCGCGCTGGTGCAGGGTTCATGTATTGCAGAGATTCCGCAGGTCTGAAAAGAAGGATTGATTTTGGGAGAAGTTGTTTACACAGAGCACTTGACACTACCAGTAGGTTCTGCAACTCACCCGTCCGCAAAGTCCCCGTGCCGTACATTGGTCTGACGCTCGGCCCGCGTTCACCACTCCCCAAAATAAATCCCGCCCCGCCATCCCCAATCGCCCCAACAACCTCGCACTCCGCTCCCCCAATCGCGGCCCGATCCCCGCGCCCGCCAATGCTACCGTAACGGCCGGAATCAGCGGCGCGCCCGCGCCGTCCCGCAAGCCGGCCCGTTTGGCTTCGAATGTCACAAAAGCGCAAAGGGGCGCGAGGCGCCCCGTTTTGCGCGGGTTCATCGAAAGGCGAAACATCATGGCAACTGAAAAGCAGATCGCGGCCAATCGCCGCAACGCACAAAAATCCACCGGCCCCCGCACCCCCGCCGGCAAAGCCCGCGCCAGCCTCAACGCCCTCCGTCACGGCCTCCGCGCCGGCACCCTCATCCTCCCCGACGAGGACCCCGCTGAATTCGACGCCCTCCACTCCCGCATCCAGGCCCACTACCAGCCCCGCAACTACGCCGAACAGCACCTGGTCGACGAGATGGCCAACGCCGAGTGGAAAGCCCTCCGCGCCGAAAAGCTGGAGTTCGATCTCTACACCGAGGCCATGGACCCCACCGCCCGCCTCTTCCATACCGCCCGTCTCACCGCCGTCCAGGCGCGTCTCCAGCGCCAATGGCGGCGGGCCTACAACGAGCTCGAACGCCTCCGCGCCGCGCGCGCCAAGCCCGAAAAGGCCCAAAAATCCGCACAGCCCGCCACCGCCCCCGAGCCGAAAAAGGTCGCCGTCTCCTGGGTCAACCCTCGCACCGGCGAGGAGCAGGTCATCGCCCGCCTTGTCGATGGCAAAAATGTCGACGAATTTCCGCCCGATCCGCCCCCCCAGACATAACCTTCCACAGCGCGCATCTATTCTACAGCGCGCATCTATAATGTTCGGTGGCCATGTCCACACGCTTGCTCGCCCTCTGCCTCCTCGCGGCCCTCGCCGCATTCGCCGCCCCTGAAATCACGCGCCCCGTGCGCGCCTGGGAGTTCCTCGACGCCACCGGCCCGCGCGCCGGCCTGCTCGGCACCGAAGACGGCACCCTCGAAGCCTACGTCTATCCCCTCAAAATCTTCGCCGGACTCCAGCTTCGCTTCGTCGCGGATAACCAAGTCATCCCCGCCGCGGCCATCGCCCGCCGCATCGACGCGCGCCCCGGCTCCTACACCATCACTTACTCCGCCGATGATTTCCAGGTCGCCGAAAGCCTGGTCGTCCCCGTCGACCAGCCTGGCGCCGCCATCCTGCTCGACGTCCAAGCCCACAACCCCCTCCGCATCGACGTCGCCTTCGTCCGCGACTTCCAGCTCATGTGGCCGGCCTCCATCGGCACCGCCTACGCCGGATGGAACTCCGCCCTCGAAGCCTTCGAATTCGGCGCCGATGGCCAGCCCTACGCCGCCCTCTTCGGATCGCCCGGCGCCGCGCTCCTCTCCGCCGAATACGCCACCAACTACTCCGCGGCCACGCACTACGTCTTCACTCTCGGCGAAATCCGCGGCCACGCCCAACGCACGCTCGCCCTTGCCGCATCCATGAAATCGTCCGATGAGGCCCTCGCCGCCTACCGCCGCATCCTCGCGCGCGGCGCCGCGCTCGCTGCAGAAACGGACCGCCACTATCGCGACTACCTCGCCCAAACCGTCTCCGTCACCTTGCCCGATTCAAAACTCCAGGAAGCCTACGACTGGTCCCGCATCAGCATGGTCAAAGGATTCGTCTCGAATCCCTTCCTCGGCCGCGGACTCGTCGCCGGATACGGCCCGTCGAAAGGCGCCTACCGCCCCGGCTTCGCCTGGTTCTTCGGCCGCGATTCTTTCTGGACCTCGCTCGCCCTCATCTCCTCCGGCGACCTCCCCAACGCCCGAGCCGCCATCGAATTCATCTCCCGCTTCCAGCGGGACGACGGCAAAATCCCGCACGAAATCTCCCAATCCGCCACCCTCGTCGATTGGTTCAAACAGTTCCCCTATGGCTACGCCTCCGCCGACGCCACGCCGCTCTACATCATCGCCGCCGCCGATTACATCCGCGCCTCCGGCGACCTCGCCTTCGCCCGCGAACAAGCCCCGCGCCTCTTCAAAGCCCTCGGCTTCATGCGCTCCACGCTCGATGCAGCCGGCTTCCCGCGCAATCTGAAAATCGGTCACGGCTGGGTCGAAGGCGGACCGTTGCTGCCCGTCCGTGTCGAGCTATATCAAGCCGCCTGCTACGTCGAAGCCCTCCACTCGCTAGCCGCCATCGCCCGCGCGCTCAACGATCCGCGCGCCGCCGCCCTCGAATCCGATTACACCCAAAAGCGCCGGGACCTCGAACAAGACTTCTGGCTGCCCAACAACACCTACGCCTTCGCCCTCGGCGTCGATGGCCAACCCGTCGATCAGCCCAGCGTCCTCGCCACCGTCCCCATGTGGTTCGATCTCCTCGATCGCGCACACTCCCAGCAAATGATCGAGCTGCTCGCCCACGAGCCTATCGCCACCGATTGGGGCACCCGCATCATTTCTTCGCACGCCAAGATCTACGATCCCTCCGGCTATCACTACGGCTCCGTCTGGCCGCTCTTCACCGGATGGGCCTCGGTCGGCGAATACCGCAATCACGCCGCCGCGGCCGCTCTCGCCAATCTCCGCGCCAACGCCTGGCTGGCGCTCGATGGCGCTGGCGGCAACACCACCGAAGTCCTCTCCGGCGAAACCTACTCGCCGCTCTCCACCGCCTCCCCGCACCAGATCTGGTCCGCCGCCATGGTCGTCTCGCCCATCCTCCGCGGCCTCCTCGGACTCGAAACTGACGCCGCTGCCCGCCGCCTCACCTTCGCCCCGCACCTCCCTGCCGACTGGCCGACCGCCGCCATCCACAACATCCCCGTCGCCGACGCGCGTATCAATCTCGATCTCCGCCGCGACGCCAGCACCCTGGAACTGACGATCGAAAATTCCGCCTCAGAACCCGTGCACCTCGATTTCGCCCCAGCCTACCCGCCCTGCGCCGCCCTCGATAGCGCCGCGCTCGATGGCCAATCCATCGCCTGGAAAACCGACGCCGAAAACCTAGACTGGCACCCCCAATTCGCCCTCACCGCCAAACCCGGCAA
>DATKNQ010000145.1:0-23540 GCA_035541265.1 Bryobacteraceae bacterium | reverse complement strand
CGTGGAGCAGAAGATCGTGCGCACCTTGCTCCGGCCCTCGGCATCGCGATCGTCCGCCGCAGCGAAAGCCGTGAAATCGTGCTCGCCTTCGACGGCCGCCGCACAAGCCTGCATGCGGGGAACATCCAGCGGATACGGATGATGGTACACGTAACGCCATTCCCATGGCAGGCAGACCTCCGCGCGCACGATGCGATACTCGTACGTCTTGGCGATCGCCTGGAAGCGCGGATGAAAATCGGACGCGGCTTCTTCGGCTGTCAGCACGCGGATCGACGGGGGCAGCAGCCGGTTCATCGCTTTGCGCAGATTCGGCAGCGGGATCGGATTTTCCAGGCTGAACGCGGCCACTTGTGCGAGCGCATGGACTCCCGCGTCCGTCCGGCCCGACCCGGCGACATGCACCGCGCGGCCTTCGATCCCGGCTACGACAGTTTCGAGCGCGCCCTGGATTGTCGGCAGACCCGGTTGAAGCTGCCAACCGTGAAAATCGGTGCCGTCGTAGGCGACGTGGACCCGGATGCGGCGCATCCGAAACTCACACCGGCCGCGAGCCTGGCTTCACCGCCGGAATGCCTTGCGCGCACAGCGGACACTCAGACGGATCGTAGGCGACTACCTGCAAGGTGGCCAGCGCCACGCGCGGCACGCCGACATCGGCTTTTCCGCCGCTGCGGTCGATGATCGAACCAGCCGCCAGCGGATGCGCCCCGGCGGCACGCAGCACTTCCACCACATCGCGCGTGCTGCCGCCCGTAGTCACGACGTCTTCCACCACGAAGGCCGACTCGCCGTGCGCCACCGTGAAGCCGCGGCGCAGCGTCATCTTTTTGTTTTCGTCGCGCTCGGTGAAAATGAACCGCGCGCCCAAAGCGCGCGCCACTTCGTGTCCGATGATCAGGCCACCCAGCGCGGGCGACACCACCACGCTCACCGGATCGGGCATCAATTTCCGCAGCGCCTCAGCCAGCAGACCGCCGAGTTCCGCGGCATGCCGGGGGTGCTGCAACACGAGCGCGCACTGCAGATACTCGGGGCTATGCAACCCGCTGGTGAGGCGGAAGTGGCCGTTGAGATAAGCTCCCGTGGAGCGGAACAGGTCGAGAATGGTTGCGGCTTGCGGCGTCACGAAGCCCTACTATACCATTGAGAAACACAAAGGCTCTCTATCCATGCATCGCACCCGAACTGTCATTTCCATCCTATGTATCCGTTTGTTGGCCGCGCCGGCTTTCGCGCAACAAACTCATCAGATAGTAAGTTCAGGCGGATGGCTCACCGGCAAGTACCGCATGCCGCAGGTAGCGCCGATCAGCGTGGCGAACTCCGGGCGGCTGGATGCGCTGCTGCGCGCCGGCCGGCTCTATCTCTCGATGCAGGATGCCATCGCACTGGCGCTCGAGAACAATCTCGATATCGAGATCCAACGCTACGGCCCACAGATCGCGGACACGCAGATCCTGCGCGCCAAGGCCGGCGTCTTCGCGCAAGGCGTCTCGACATCGGTAACCGCCGGCCCGACCAGCGCCCAAAGCGGCGGCGTGGCGCAGAGCGGCGTGTCCGGAAATCCATCGACGCAGGCCAGCGCGGCGAGTCCCACGGCCGTGGGCAACACGGTGATCACGCAATCCGGGCCGCCGATTCCCAGCTTCGATCCGGCGTTGGTGGGCAGCGCCAACTGGTCGCACCAAAGCATCCCGCAAAGCAGCGTGTTCATCTCCGGCACCGATGAGCTGATCCAGCGCCTGGATTCGTCCGGCGTCACCTATCAGCAAGGCTTCCATACGGGAACCTCCGTCAGCCTGGGCTTGAACAACTCCACCACCACCGGCAACAGCGCCACGACGCTGTTCAATCCCGTCACCAGTTCCTCGCTGGCGATGACCGTCACCCAGCATCTGCTGCAGGGCTTCAGCCTGGCGGTGAATCAGCGGCAGATTCAAATCGCCAAGAACAATCGCGAGCTATCGGATCTGACGTTCGAGCTGCAAGTCATCACCACGGTCGCGGCCGTCATGGACCTGTATTGGGACCTGGTCACCTTCAACGACAACGTGCGCGTCCAGCAGCAGGCTGTCGCCACCAGTACGAAGCTTTACGAAGACAACAAGAAACAAGTCGAAGCCGGGATGATGGCACCGATCGAGGTCGTGCGGGCCGAGGCGCAATTGGCCACCGATCAGCAAAACCTGACGCTGGCGCAAACGCAGGTGCTGCAGCAGGAGACCATCCTGAAGAACGCACTGAGCCGCAACGGCTTGGCGAGTCCCGCGGTGGCCGAGGCGCGCATCGTGCCGACCGATCGCATCCGGGTACCGGACGTGGAGCCGGTTACGCCGATTCAGGACCTGGTCGCCACAGCGCTTTCGTCGCGGCCGGAACTGGCGCAAAACCGCCTCCAGGTGGCGAATCAGGAAACCACCCTGCACGGGTCGAGGAACGGCATGCTGCCCACCCTCGATTTGGTCGCGTCGGTGACAAATAACGCGCTGGCAGGCCAGATCAGCAGCGTATCGTCTCCGTTCCCGTTCAGCTTCGGCGCGCCGAGCCCGGCTTTTGTCGGCGGATACGGCACGGTCTTGAAACAGCTCTTCGCGCGTAACTACCCCAATTACGCGGCGGGATTCAATCTCACCATTCCGTTGCGCAATCGCGCCGCGCAGGCCCAAGCGATTGACGACGAGCTGACCTTGCGCCAGCTACAACTCGGCGTGCAGCGCTTGGAGAATCAGATCCGTGTAGACGTGCAGAATGCCGTCATCGGCGTCGAAAACGCGCGCGCGCAATACCGGGCCGCGGTTAAGGCGCGCGTGCTGCAGGAGCAAAGCCTGGACGCGGAACAGAAGAAATACGCGGCGGGCGCATCGGTGATCTACAACGTGATCCTGACGCAGCGCGACCTGGCCACTGCGCGACAAAGCGAACTGGCGGCGGAAGCGGCGTACGCCAAGTCGAAAGTCGAACTCGAGCGTGTCACCGGGCAGACACTCGACGCAAATCACATTTCATTGACAGAGGCCTTTTCGGGAGTGGTATCTCGACCGCCAAGTCCTCTGCCGCCAGTGAGTCAGACGGGCGGGTAACGTGTGTCAGGGTTGGACAAAACGTTCCGCCGAGTGCCAATTTTGCATTCGTTAAGGCGCATAACTGTCTTATTCTGATGAAAACAGGATGCTTGTAATTTGGCGAGGCGATTGCTACGAGAGAAGGCGTGGCAAACAAAAAGCAGGTCCAGCGAGAAGCGATTGAATCCCCGTTTGGTACCCGCCAAAGCAGTTACCTCGACAAGACCCTCTGAATCCCTCAAAATCCTCACAAACGCTTCTCGCTGGCTTGCAAGCTGCCGGGCCGGCGTAATGCTGGAACGTTGTCAGCCCGCCGGTGATACGATGGATAGATGTCCCAAGCTCTCTTCGAGATCGAGTGTCCCTGCTGTAACACCCGTTTGAAAGTCGATCCCGAGACGCGCGCTGTGATTTCGCATACGGTGCCGGAGAAGCCGCCCGCGATCGAGGACCTGGCAGCCGCGGTCGCCAAACTCAAAGGCGAGGCCGGGCGCCGCGACGAAGTTTTCCGCAAACAGGTCGAAGCCGAGAAGTCCCACGGCAAAGTCCTCTCCAAGAAATTCGACGAGTTGCTGAAACAAGCGCGCGAGAATCCGGATGTGACTCCCCCGCGCCGCGATATCGACCTCGATTAGCCGGGTTCAAGCCGCTTCGCCGGCAGCACTCAGCAGCGTCACAACGAGTCAATATTGTCTTCCGGCGCGCGCGTTGGTCCTCCGCTATAGGATCATGCAGCGGAGATGCGTTGCAGCCAGGCGTCCGCGATCGGTCTCGCCTTCGACGGAAACCGGTGGCCGCCCTCGAGCAGGTGGAACTCGACATCCGCCGCGCGCAGGCGCAGCCGTTCCGCGTAGCGTTCGGTGACCTCCGGTTTGTAGAACTCATCCTCGCGGCGCGCGATGTGCAGCAAGGACGCGGTGACCGGGCGATACGAACCGTCTTCCCAGTTGCGCGGTATCCCGCCGCAGATCCCGATCACGCCGCGCACTTCGTCCGGATAGGTGGCCGCGAAGCGGTAGTTCATGCCCACCGGCTGCGAGAATCCCACCAGCAGGCGGCGCGATGGTGGGATGCCGTACTCACGCCCGGCGCCGTTCAGCACGTGCAGCAGCATCTCGTGATGCAGCCGCACGCTGGATTCCGGATGCTTGTGCGTGGCCCAGCCATAGCCTACTTCGTTCGATCCCATGGAGAGGTAGAACTGATTGGGTCCCTGGAGGGCGGCGATCACGTGCCGCTCGCCCAGCATGAGCGTGGTCAAGCGAAGCATCACTTCCGGGTTCGCGCTGAAGCCGTGCAGGGTCGCGACCAGCCAGGCTTGGCTGTCCACGAAGTCGGGGGCATGCACCAAATAACGGCAATCCAGACGGGCTGTAAAGCTGCAATGGCGTGTGTTTTCGAGGGTCATAGTGGCTCCGGCAGATACCCGAATGTAATGCAATTTTAATCTTGATTTGAACAGATTTGAGGTTATCATAGGCTAAACCGGTCTTGAACGCCGCAAGGGCGCCGCGTTCGCGTATCTATGTACGTGGGAGCCACCGGCGGTGGTAAGGTATCGCCATAGAAGACTAGCAGCCCGCAAGGGCTTCCAACGCGCCGTCTCCGGCGCGAGTTTATTTATGTATCCAGAGAGGCCAACGAACGGATGACTTCACTGTCGCGCTATCTCAAGCAAACTGCCGTTTGTCTTTTCCTCACGGGTTTTCTGCTGCATGCGCCGCTTGCCGCGCAGGACATCTTGGGCGCCATCACCGGCACCGTGAAGGACTCTACCGGTGCCGCCGTGCCGGACGCCACCGTGCGCGCTCACAACATCGCCACCAATCTCGAGGTGGTCCAGCATACACAATCGAACGGAACGTATTTGGTGCCGAACATTCCCGCCGGCGCGTATACGCTGACGTTCACCAAAGACGGCTTTCAGACGGAGACCCACACGCAAGTCCTGGTCAACTCCAACCGCACCACGACCGTGGATGGCGATCTCAAAGTCGGCGCGGTCGCCACGACCGTCGAGGTCACCGCAACGCCGCTCATGAACCAGGTGGATACGACCAACGGCTATGTGGTCGATCAACTGACCATTCAGGAGACACCGCTCGGGACCGGCAGCTTCACCCAACTGGCGATCCTGAGCCCCGGTGTGCACTCGGATATGCTGGGCGGCGCGGGAAGCAACACCGGCCTGGGCAATCAGGCCATTTTCGCCAACGGCAACCGCGACACCAGCAACAGTTTCTCGCTGAACGGCGTGGACACCAACAATCTGTTCAACGGTAATTCCACCAGCCAGGTGGGTGAGAACCGTTTCGTGTTGAACATCGGCGAGAACTTCGGAGCCGGCGGCGCCATTCAAACCAGCACCTCCGTATACGGCGCGATCGGCCAGGCGTTGCCCACGCCGCCGCCCGAAACGATCCAGGAAATCTCGGTGAACGCCGCGATGTATGACGCCACGCAGGGCGCCCACTCGGGCGCACACATCAGCGTCATCACCAAGTCGGGCACCAACGAACTGCACGGCATGGTTTACGACGAATTTCAAAACAGCGTGATGAATGCCGCGCCGTTCTTTTATAATTCGTCGCCCGCCATCCTGGTGAAAGATCCGTTCCTGAACCGCAACCAGTTCGGCGCCAACTTGGGCGGACCGATCAAGAAGAACAAGCTGTTCTACTTCCTGGCTTACCAGGGCATGCGGCTGGCCGATGCTTCCGACGCCACCAAGGAAGTGAGCGTGCCGATCGGCCTCACCGACGATCGCAGCGCGCAGGGCATCGTGAACGCGATTCAGACCAGCTACGGAAAGTCGATCACCGCAGGGCAGATCAGCCCGGTAGCCTTGTCCATGTTGCAGGCCAAGGGCTCCAACGGGCAGTATCTGTTTCCGAGCGCACAAATCACGGATTCCACTACTGCTCTCGCGCTTGGTTACGACGCAGTAGTTCAGGGGCCGAATGCCAAATCCTCCGTGGATCAGGGTATCGGTAGCGTCGACTACAACGTCAACGATATGGATCGCCTCACCGTGAAAGGCTATTATCAGACCGACCCCACCACCAATCCGTTCGGCGCGGTGGGCGACCTGCTCGGCTTTCCACAGCAACTGCAGGCCGGCAGCGCGGTGGCCTCCATCAGCAACACGACGATCTTGGGCCCCAGCCTGACGTGGCAGCAGCACGCCGGATTCACGCGCCTGCGGGCCTTTTCGCGGACCTCGCAGGCCTTTTCGCCCGGAGACTTCGGCATGAACCTGCTGGGCGCCACCAGTTTCCCGCAAATGGAAATCTCCGACGTGCTCGGCAGCGAGGGCCTCGAATTTGGCCCCAGCGTCAGCTTCGGCAACGCCGGCATGTATCAGAACCAGTGGGAACTCGGCTCCTCGGTCAATTGGGTGAAGGGGCGCCACACGATCGCCATCGGCGGTAACTGGGCGCACACCCAGTTGAACATCCTGAATAACAACACCGAGTCCGACACGCTGGGCTTCAGGAGCTTCCTGAACTTCGTGGAAGGCGTGGTCCGTACCGGAAGTTCCTCGACTGCGTTCCCGAACGCCAACGCCAGCCGCTACTACCGTTCGGATACGGCGGGGCTTTATATCAACGACAATTACAAGATCCTGAGTAACCTGACGCTGACGGCGGGATTGCGATGGGATTACGACGGGCCGCTTTCGGAGAAATACGGCCGGCTGGCAACCTTTAACCCCAGCCTCTACTCCTACGACGCCAGCACCGACACCATCACGAGTTCCGGACTGGAAATCGCCGGAAACAACTCCCTGCTCGGCACCTCGGGCGCGAGCGACTCGCTCATGTCGGCCCGCCAATGGGGAGTCGCGCCGCGTATCGGACTCGCCTGGACTCCCATGCCGAAGATCACCGTGCGTTCCGGGTTCGGCATGTACTACGATCGCGGCGAGTTGTTCAGCGAGTTCTCGCCCAGCGCCGGATTCGGCTTCAACGGGCCTTTGGGCGTGACGCTGGAGCAACCGTTTGTGCAAGCCATTTTCGCCGGCAAGGGAGCGACTCTGGCGACGCCGTTCGGCACCACCCTGCCGGGACCGCCGCCGCAAAGCGCCGCGGCCTTTACTGCATTGTTGCCGAATCTCAACGGTACGCTGAATGGCGATTACCCCACGGGTAATCTGTTCGGGCCATTCCTGATTGGCGGTTACGACGCCAATAACAAGCTGCCATACACCATCAACTGGACGTTCGACATTCAGTATCAGCCTTCGAATAGCTGGCTCTTCGATGTCGGCTATGTCGGCAATCACGGCGTGCATGAAGTGCTGCCGATCCCGTTCAACCAGCCGCTCATCGCTACAGCGCAGAATCCGGTGAATGGGCAGACCTACTCCTACGGCGGAGTCACTCCGCTCTATCTGAATCTGGAGCCGTACGATCCGGCGCCGGAATATGCCGGCAACGCTCCGGGGCGCGTGCCTTATGTCGGCTACGACATGAACTCGGTGTTGTACGAAGCGGAAGGCATCTCGAATTACAATGCGCTGCAACTGCAGGCCCGCAAGCGGCTATCGTTCGGCTTGCAGTTCACTGCGTCTTATACCTGGTCGCACGCGCTCGACGAACAGAGCGGCCTGGGCCTGTTCTTCACCGGCAACAATCCGCTGAATCCGAAATCGAACTACGCCTCGGCCGATTTCGACCAGACGCACGTCTTCCTTATCAATTACAGCTACACCTTCCCCAAACTGACCTCGAATCAGTCTCTGGGTTACCTGGTGAACGGGTGGACTCTCGGCGGCCAGACCGTGGCACAGAGCGGGCAGCCGTATAGCGTGTATGACTTCTCGGGCTCCGTGGCCAGCCTCTACTACGGATCGAGTGACTACATCACCAACCCGATCGTGCCGCTGCTGTCCGGCGTTAGCGCCAAGCAGGCGCAGCTACAAGGAACCACCGGCGTTAATGCCAATAACCCGGTGCTGAACGCCGCCGACTTCGGCCCGCAGTTCGTGGCTCCGGGCACCAACGGCGTACCGCCTTGCGATTCCTCGGGCTGCGACGAGTATGAATCGCTCTACAGCACGACGGGGCGTAACCTGTTCCGCGCGCCGTTCCAGGTGCGCTTCGATATGAGCTTGGCTAAAGAGTTTCAGTTCTACGAACGCTATCACCTGCGCTTCGAGTTCGACGCGTTCAATCTGTTGAATCATCCCGATTTTGACGCGCCCAACAACGATGTCGTGTTCTTCCCGTATTACGAAGGGCCGCCCACGATTCCACCAAATGGCAGCCTGGGCTACATCCAACATACGATCGGCAGCCCGCGCTTCCTGCAGTTGTCACTGCATTTGTCGTTCTAGCTTCCTGCCGGTGTGGGGCGGGTGTTAAGACTCGCCCCGCATTCAGTCCCTTCACGATAAGTCGTATCAGTCGTATAATCAGTTGTGGCCCATCCCCAACCCTCCCCATTCCGGGAGATCCTTATCCAGTGCCCGGATGGACAAACCAAGATTGTTCCCCTGCGGAGCGACCGCTTCGTCGTAGGCCGGTCCAGCACCGCCGAAGTTTGCTTCCCCGAGGACGCCGGCCTGTCGCGCCAGCATATGGTCCTGGAGCGGGATGGCGACAGTTGGAGCGTTCAGGATCTCGGCAGCAAGAATGGAACGCTGGTCAATAATATTCCTCTACGCGCCCGGCTGCGGCTGAAGCCCGGAGACCGTATCACGGCCGGCCATCTGGCGATCATCTACGATCCCAACGCCACGGGCGCGCGGCCGGCCAGCGACGTCGTGTTCTTCGAATCCGGCGAAGCCGACCCTCCCAGCACCGCGACCATCCTGACCAGCCTGGAGGGCGCGCTCTCGAGCCAGACCATTGTGGACCGGCCCGGGCAGCAAGGCGTCAAGCAGGTGCAGGCCCTGATCCGCGCGGGCCAGGAACTCGCCGGCCGGGGTACTCTCTCCGATCTCTTTCCGCTGATCCTCGATCTGGCGATCGACGGCGTTGGCGCGCAGCGCGGCGTGGTGATGACACTCGAAGGCGACGAACTTGAGGTCAAGGCCAATAAGGGCGATGGTTTCCGCATCAGCTCGGCCGTGCGCGACCGTGTACTGAACGAGAAGGCTTCGGTGCTGGTGCGCGACGCGCAGATGGACGAAGCCTTCCGTGAGCGCATGAGCATCGTGGAACAGAAAGTGCGCACGCTCATGGCCGTGCCGCTGCAAACCGCGACCCGCACCATCGGGCTGATCTACGTCGATTCGCCGAACATGTTTCGCGCCTTCACCAAGGACGATCTGAGCCTGCTCACAGTGATGGCCAACGTGGCGGCCATCCGCATCGAGCATGCGCGCCTGGCCGAAGTCGAGGAAGTCGAGCGGCGCATGGCGCGCGAGCTGGAGCAGGCCGCCGAGATCCAGCGCAGTTTTCTGCCGGGTGGCGCGCCCCAGGTCGCGGGCGCGGACCTGGCCGGCTACAATGCCCCGTGCCGCACGGTCGGCGGCGATTACTACGATTTCTTCACTTATCCCAATGGGCGCGTGGCCATGGTGCTGGGCGACGTTTCCGGTAAGGGCATGCCCGCGTCGCTGATGATGATGGGGCTGCAGGCAAGAGTGCAGGTACTGGCCGATGAGCCTCAAGACCTGGCGGCGGTCATCAACCGGCTGAACAAAATTACGTGCAAGAATTGCCCGAGCAATCGCTTCATTACGTTTTTCTTTTGTGTGCTCGATCCGGTAACGGGCGAGCTCGTGTATTGCAACGCGGGGCATAATCCCCCGGTGATCGTGCGCGCGAACGGATCGGTCGAGTATCTCGAGGGTGGCGGACCGGTTCTCGGCATCCTCTCGATTGCCAATTATTCCGACTACCGGGCGAAACTGGAGCCCGGCGATCTGTTGGCCATCTACAGCGACGGGGTCACCGAGGCCACCAACGGCAAGGAAGACGAATTCGGCGACGAACGATTCGCGGCGGTGCTCGCGGCCAACCGGCAGAAGAACGCGGCCGAGATCGTGACTGCGGTCAGCCAGGCATTGGCGGATTTCGCGGCCGGTGCGCCGCAAGCCGACGATATTACTTTGATCGCCGCACGGCGGCTATAGCGCATGTTCCGCGGCGGCACGTTATATGTCGCGGTGCTGGCCGCCGCGGCCGCCACTCTCGTTTATCAACTCTTCATCCCGCCGGTCACCGGCTTGGCCGATCAGGGCGATTTCGTGCGGACGATCTGCCGGTTCGGATACGCGCCGCAGCATCGAAACAGCCTGGAATACTTCTACGTCGAGCCGAAGTACGTTCCCGATCCGCATTCCCGCTCGCCGTATTGGGAACAGGCCAACAGCGAATACCTGTTTGTGGGCGCCGCGCTGCTGCTGAACAAGCTGCTATCGAAAGACGGCAGCCTCGATATCACCGTCGCCGGCTTAGTACACTTACTGGCTTTTCTGGCGGTCTTCGCGCGACTGCTGTGGGTCACCCGCCGCGGCGGCGGTCATGTACTGCTGTGGATCGCCGCGCTGATCGTGCTGACCGACGCGGGCTACGCCGTCTACTTCAATTCCTGGTATGCCGAGCCGGCCTCCGGATTCTTCTTCCTGCTGCTCCTCGCCGAGGCTATCGAGATCGGGCAGGACGGCGAGGTCACGCCGGCGCGCCTGGTGCGCTGGTCGCTATGGGCGTTCCTTTGGATATTCGCGAAGCCGCAGAATGCCCCGATCGGGCTGCTGCTGGGACTGTTCACCTTACGGCTCGCCACGTGGACGCGTGCTTGGCTCCCGCGCGCGGTGGCGATAGCCGGCGCCGTTGCGCTGTTTGGATGCGGCATCTACAATGTGGCGGCCATGCCCCTCTACGGCCGCATGGCGAATACTTACGGCGTGATCTTCTCGGGCATCCTGGCGGAATCGAAAGATCCGGCGGCGGATCTACGCGCGCTCGGCCTCGATCCGAAACTAGCCGCGTACGCGGGAACCGGGGCATGGTCGCCGCGCACCGACTATCCTGCCATGGTGCATTCCGGCGAACTGGCCCGCGTGAATACCTTCGCGGTGCTGCGCTTCTATTTGCTGCGCCCCGCGCGGATGTGGCGGCGTCTGCACAACCTGTTGCCCAAGATCACGCTCTTGCGCCCGCCCTATGGCAACTTCGAGCCCACGGCGGGTTTGCCATCGGGTGCGCATAGCAGAACCCTCACGTTGTGGACCGGCTTTCATGCACTGGTCTTGCCACGGGTCAGTAAGTGGATCGTCTTTGCCCTGATGGCATGGCCCCTCGGGTGCGCGTGGCGATGGTACCGCGCGCCGGACACGATCAGCCGCCGCCGCATGGAGTTACTCGTGCTGCTGCCGCTCGCCTGCTTCGGCGCCCTCTTCAGCTCCGTCTACGGGGACGCCTTCGATTTCATCAAGCACCAGTATCTGTTCAACCTGCTGCTGGATGCATCCATGCTCTACGCCACGGTCTGTGGATGGCAATGGCTGGCAGCGCGGCGTCAGCGCACGGCGCCTTCCGAACAGCGGTTGTTCGCAACCTGATTGTCCGCCAGAGTGACACCCGGCGCGGCTTCCACGCACCACTTACTCATGCCGAAGCCGGAGACTTCATTGTTGCTAATTTCGTTATGCGCCGTCTTAGTAGGCCGCGCCGCGCCGGGAACCAGGTAGATACCGCTATGCAGCAGCGCCGGATCGCCCAGGCTGTAGTCGCAGCGCGGCCGGGTGCGATCGTCCGTACAACGGTTACGATTTAGCCCCAGAAAACGGTTGTGCGTAATCACCTGGTGGGAACCCAGCAGATACAGGCCGCCGTAACCCGCTCCGTCGATCACGTTGCCCGTGATCAACACGTTGGTCGAGTCATCGTCCGGATTCGAGTTATTGAACACGATGCCGAATTGCGCATACGGGTAGCTCTCGTACGGCCCACGGCTGATACAGGAGTTATCGCGGATCTGACCGTCATGAAAGCCGTCGAGATCCATGCACTTACCGTTGATGTCGTAAAATCGATTGCCCGCGTAAGTAGACTGATCCACGTTGCCCGCCGTGTCGAGCGCCACGGGCACCGCCCAACTGGCGATATCCACGATCGCAGCCGGATAGCCGATGCGGCGGCCCGTGTTTCCGTGCACCGTGATGTGCGTTGCGTGCCCCACCTGGATGGCGTCGCGCGCCACTTCCTCCACGTCATTACCGTCGATCACACCGTTCGAATTTCGCGGCGAGTGGTAGAACGAATGCGTCCAGATGGCGTTGCCGCGCACCCGGCTGATGGTGCACAGCCGCACGTCGAAATCGTGCGTGCCTTCCTCGAGCAGGATGCCGCCGGACGCATTGTTGCGGCCATCGGGAAGCAGCGATCCGCAATCGCTGATGCGGACGCCCTCGATGCGCACCCCGGATGAGGCGCTCACGATCAACGGATAATTGGCCACTCCGCTGAGGGAAACATCCCGCACGGAAACGCGCGCCGCATTCTCGATCACGATCCCGTTGTTGCGGTAATAGCGCGCGAACGGTGTATCGCCCGCCGGCAGTCCAACCGGTCTGGCGAGGGCCGCGCGATTGCCATCAATGCGGAAGTTGACCAGCCGCAGGCCGGTGGCGTCCTTCGCGTAAATCAGCGCGCGCCCCTTGAAATCGGCGGCTGCGCGCAGCGTGGTGCCGGACGGATCGCCGCGAATTTCCAGGTCGTGCGCGCCGGCCGCGACGGCCAGCTCATGATGCAGGACGATCGTCCCGGCGGGAAACGCGATCGTTCCCGTGTGGCGCGAAAAGTCCGGAAGGCGCGCGCAGCCCGACAGCAGCAGCAGCAGGATGGAGGCAGCGGAGCTCCGCCTCACTTCAGACAACCTCGATCGAAACCGGCGGAAATGCGCGGGAACCAATGAAGATGCGCAGGTCGTGCGCGCCGCGCCCGATCGATTCCGGCAGCGCAAAGTTGATCTCGTGGCGCTGTTCCACCGGATCGGTACACACGGTGAGTACGCTATCAACCGCGACACCGTCCACAGTGGCGTGAAACAGGTCGGGCCGCAGCGTCTCCTCGAATACCAGCTTCACGGAACCGCTGATGATGCGCGTACCAGAGAGCAGGTTATCGCCATCCCGCACCGCGCAAAGGCGGGGCACCACCGGCCCCGACGGCACGATACGCATCCACGCCGACGTGAGAGGCACGCCCAACCAGAACACCTCCACCGGCACCAGGCCCGTGCGGGTTCCCGTGGGAATAGCGGCATTCAACTGCACCACGCCATCCCACTCCGGCGGCCCGAGGTAGGACAGCGCGCCGGGCCGTCCGTCGATGCGCACTTCCAGGTTGACCAGATCGCAATCCGCCGGCAGGCTCTCGATACGCAGCGCGGCGAAGGCACGCGGTCCGGAAGCCGGCACCAGCGGATCGGCCGTCAGCGCGTTGCTGATGATCCGGATGCGCGTCGCGGGCGACGGCGCCGGCCGCAGCGCATCGCGCCAGCCCGCGGGCCGCTTGCGCCAGGTGGTCCACAGGTATTGCGTGTCCACGTTTTCGAGCGCGTAGAGCTGGAAATCGTGGCGCACGGCGAATTCCGCCACCTCCGCGGCGGAGATGCGCACGCCGTCCCAGGTCGTATAACGCTGCGAGGTTTCCGGCAAGCCGTTAATCTGGCAGCGCAGAATCCCGCCGGGCTTCAGCACGCGCCGCACATCCGCCAGGTAGCCCAGCACCACCTCGCGGCTGGGAATGTGCTGGAAGACGGCATACGAATAGATGAAGTCGAACGACTCGTCCGCGAACAGCGAAAGATCGGACGTGCGCGTGTGGTGCACGTGCGCGTTCGGAACGCCGCGCAACTTCTCGCGCGCCAGCCGGACCATTTCGTCCGACACATCGATGCCGTGAATCTCCGCGAAATCCGCGCTCAGCGGCCGCAGGATGCGCCCCGGTCCGCAGCCGATTTCGAGAGCCTTCCAGTTCCGCGGAAACGGCTGGCCGGCGCCGCGCAGATGCTTCGCCTCGGCCCGCAGTCCGCGCACGACATCGGCAGCCGTCGCGAAGAACTCGGTATCGTCCTGATCCCGGCGGCCGAACGCGACGTAATAATGGGCATCCTCGCGGGCGCGTGCATTCCAGTCCTGCCGCATGCGATCGAGTACGTTGGAGTCGGCCATGCCTACCCGGTATTCTATCCATAATGGCGATTGTTTTTCGGCATGCGGCCTGCCCGCCGCTCGTGGGACTGGACGCCGCGGCGCCCGATGGCGCGGTCATCGGGATCATCGGCGAGAACGGCTCGGGCAAGAGCACCCTGTTACGGTTGGCCACAGGCCTTGCAAAACCCTCATCTGGCGCGGTGGAGGCCGGTGAGCCGCGGCGGCTGTTAGGCCCGGACGATGCGCTCGACCTTTCCCCGGCGGCTATCCTGGCGATCGAACACACGCTGTCACGGCACGACGCCCTGGAGAGGCAGCGCACAGCAGTGGCATTCGAACTTCTGCGGCGCGCCCGCGCGACGGTCCTGCTCGTTTCGCACGAACAGGAATTGCTGCTGCAACTGGCCGACGAAATCTGGTGGCTCGATCGCGGGGCGTTAGCCGGCCGCGGCGATCCGGAGGTGATGCTGCGCGCCTACAACAGCCACATCGCGGCGCGCGTGCGCGAATGCGGCGCTACTGCAGCGCCCGTGTCTCCGCGTTGGCAGCGAGGCGACGGACGCGCGCAGATCGAGAACCTGGAACTGCTGGGCGAATCGGGCAAACCGGCCGGCGTGCTTCGCAGCGGCGAACTGGCGACCGTGCGCGTCACGTTGCGCATGCGCTGCGCGGTGGCCGACCCGGTGGTGGGGCTGATGATCCGCAGCCGCGCGGGCATGAACGTGTACGGCACCAATACCGAACTCGAAGGCATCAAGCTGGGTCCGTGCACGGGCGGCGAGGCCTTCGAGCTGGACTTCGGCTTCCGCTGCGAACTGTGCGCCGGTGAGTACACGCTCACCGTGGCGTCGCATGACCCTGATGGCGTCTGGCACGACTGGCTGGAGGATGCCATCGCGTTCGCTGTCGCCGACACGCGCTACACCGCGGGCGTGGCGAATCTGCACGCCCACGCGGCCATGCGGCGTCTGGCGAGTTGATGCGCGTCGTCGATTTGAGCCGGCCGGTGGGCGCCGGCACGCCGGTGTTTCCGGGCGATGGGCCGGCGGGCGTCACGATTCTGAGCGCTGGCGAAATCAACCTCAGCCGCATCGATCTGAGCCTGCATACCGGCACGCATATGGATGCGCCGTTTCATTTCTTCACCGGCGGGGAGACCATCGATCGCGTGCCGCTGGCCCGGTGCATGGGGCCGGCGCGGCGCATCGATTTGCGGCGTGTTGCCGCGAGCGGCACGATTGGCCCTGCGCACTTACTTCCGCACGCCGATGTGTTACGCCAGGCGCGCATCGCGGTCCTCGATACGGGATGGTCCCAACACTGGGGAGCGCCGGATTATTTCACGGACCATCCCTGCCTGACCGGCGAAGCCGCGCAATTCCTGCTCGATTGCAGTGTCCAACTTGTGTGCGTGGACATGCCCTCGATCGACCTCGCGCCGTACGCCGCCCATCGCATTCTGCTGGGCGCGGGCGTGCCGATCGTGGAGAATCTGACCAACCTGGACGCCATAGGCGCGGACGCTTTCGAACTGATCGTCCTGCCGCTCAAGCTGGCCGGGCGTGACGGTTCCCCGGTGCGCGCTGTGGCGATGGTGTCGGAACTGTAAATAAGCTCGAACGAAGTGACCGCCGCCGGACCCGGCCTGGCGTCGCGCGTTCAGCCCCTGCACGCGCAATAGAATTACGGACGGAGCGCTCGCTTGCGCCCGAGCAAGGTGCGCATGAAAATCGCGATTCAAGCGTTACGCACGCTCTAGCACCGTGCCGGGCGAATTCGACAATCTCCACGTCCGAGGCGCAGTGCAGACCGGCTTCGCCGGCGTGAATAGCGTCCCAGCCCTGTTCCCGCAGCAAGGATCGCAGCGCGCGGCGCGAAACCTTGGTCGGCCTGCACTGCCTCCACGAAACCCCGCACACGCTCGGCATGGAGTCTGCCGCCGGCGCGTGGTGCGAAAGTGACGAGTGAGGATAGAATGATTGCGATTGATTGCGACAGATGCGGGGTGATCGGCTATACTTGCCGCTATGAGGGGCATAGTGAGCACATCGATGAGACGAATCGCTAACACCTTTGTGCGCCAGTTGAAACCCGGGAAGCGAGCGGGCGGCGTGGTGCTGCTGTCTGTAATGACGGCGATCGCCCTGTCGGCGCAGACCTTCACCAGGCTCCACAACTTCAGCAGGAAGGGCGGAGCCAGCCCCTACGGTGCGCTCGTCCAGGCCACGAGTGGGGAACTCTATGGGACGACTTATTATGGCGGGGCAAGCCAGTTATATACCGGAACAGTCTTCAAGACTACGACCGGCGGCGCTCTGACCACGCTGTACAGCTTCTGCACCCAAACTCAAAATCAAAACAACTGCCCGGACGGTGAAAATCCCCAATCGGGCTTGGTCCAGGCCGCCAATGGGGACCTCTATGGGACCACCTCTTGCTTCGAAAACGGCAGATGCTATGGGACAATCTTCAAAATCACCCTCGGCGGCGATCTGACGACGCTTTACGCCTTCTGTTCCCATAGCGGTTGCGCGGATGGAGCATACCCTGCGGCGGGGCTCGCCCAGGCCAGCGATGGGCTATTGTACGGAACAACGTGGGGCGGCGGGGCCAACGGCTATGGGGGGACGGTGTTCAAGATCGACCCAAGCGGCATGCTGACAACGCTATACAGTTTCTGCTCCCAAATAGTGTCGAGTACTTGCGTGGATGGCGAATTGCCTTACGGGACTATGGTTCAGGCCGTCGATGGGAACCTATATGGGACCACATACTCTGGCGGAGCCAACAACTATGGGACCGTCTTCAAGATTACGCCCAGCGGCGCACTGACGACGGTGTACAACTTCTGCTCCCATAGCGGGTGTACGGACGGCTCACATCCCTACGCGGGGCTCGCCCAGGCGGCTGATGGGACTCTATACGGGACAACCTATTTCGGTGGCGCCCACTGTGCGCCCGACGGCTGCGGAACGGTCTTCGCGATCCCCAGAAGCGGCGCTTTTAGGACGCTGTACAGCTTCTGCGCCGAAAGCGCGTGCACCGACGGCGCCAACCCCTACGCGGGACTCGTCCGGGCCAGCGATGGGGACCTCTACGGGACGACTGCCGCAGGAGGGGATAACGGTATCAGCTATGGGGGCGATGGCACCATCTTCCAGATCCGGCCGAGCGGCGGGCTGACGCACCTATACAGCTTCTGCGCCGAAGTCGGGTGTACGGACGGCGAATCGCCGATCGCCGGATTGGTCCAGGACACCAGCGGGAATTTCTACGGTACAACAAGTGGTGGCGGGGCCAGCAGCGATGGTACACTCTTCACCCTGTCTCTAGGTCTGGTCCCGTTCGTGAAAACTCTGCCCAGTTCGGGCAAGAGTGGAGCCGTCATCTACATTCTGGGGACCGATCTGACCGGGGCGAGCGGCGTCAACTTTAACGGCACTCCGGCTGCTTTCACCCCGGCCTCGCCTGTCGAGATCGTCGCCACCGTACCCGCCGGTGCAACGGGCGGAACGGTTACTGTAGTGACACCTGGCGGCACGCTATCGAGCAGCGCGCCCTTCGAAGTATTATCGGCGAGTCCGCACTCCTCGTCAGGGGCGCTGGGCGTGGGGCGATAAACGTGCTTCGCGCAGGTTATGCCGAATCGATATAAGGGCTCGAGCGGCGGGCGGCTTCAAGATTGCTTATCGGTAATTATTGCATGGACGGGGTGGCCTAGCAATGAAAGCCGCGGCCGGGACACGTAGACTTCATAGGAGGGTATGCAGGAACGGCTCGGTACGGGCAAGTGATCTTATCCAACGTGCACGGACAGGCAGCATCGTCCGGGTTGCCGGACATTGTGTCGCCCGACCGTTCAGGCGACGTAGTGATGCTGATCAACAACACGCCCTAACAGCTACTCGCAAATCAGATTGATATTCCCGATCCCCCCGTTGACACTCACGTGCATGGTGGCATCCGTCTCGCCCTCGGGCTCGTTCACCCAGCGGTCGCCGCGTTTGGTCAGCCCGCGGGTGCTGATTTCGCCGATGCCGCCGTGCGCTTCCACATCCAGCCGCGCGCGCCGGGGCAGATGCAAAGTCGCCTCGCCCACTCCGCCCCGTACGCGCACGTCAATTTCGCCGCGCGGATGCCCCGTCAAGTCGATATTGAACTCGCCCGCGCCCACTTCCACATCCAGGCTGTGCAGGTTTGTATTGCCCAGCGTCAGGCGGCCTTCTCCCGCGCCCATGTGAACGCGGATATCCAGGGGAACTTCGTCGTTCAGCCGCAGATCCCAACGGTTCTTATCGTTGTTACCGATGGCGTGATGTTCGGGCTGGCGCACTTCCAGCGTGCCGCGTGAGCCGGCTACGTCGTAGTGGACTGCGGGCTTACCGTCGCGGGAGCGGTATTGGAAATCGGCGTCCAGCAGGGGAGCCGCGCCGCCGTGCATGATCAGTTCGCCCGCGCCCATCTCGACCTGCACGTTGACCGACTTGGCGCCCCGGAGATCGACGGTTTGTGCCGCGTGCTCGGTCACACTGCGCGAGTCGTCCGTGGTGACGTAACAAGCCGGAGCCAGCAGAGCCGCGGCCAGCACGGCGATCGTTTCAAGCTTCGCTCGGTTCACAATAGCCTCTACCCCAGAGAATACGCGACGCGCGGCGAATGTGTTCCGCGAAAACGTCGCCGGCTCAATTCAGGGCCGGAGCCTTACCGGAGATTTCCCGCAACAAGTCTTCGTTGCGTTGCGCATGCAGGCGCTTCACTACGGCCAGTTCGGCTTCGGCTTCCGCGGTGCGGCCCAGGCTTCGGTCGACCTGCGCCAGGCGGTAATGGGCATCGGGCTTCGAAGCATCCAGTTGAATGGCTGCCTGCAGCTCGGCAGCCGCCGCGGCGTACTGCTTCTGGTCCGCGTAGATGATGCCCAAATCCAGGTGCGCAATGCGGATCTTGGGATTCAGACGCCGCGCCTTCTCAAGCAGCGGATGGGCCCCTTCCATGTCGTCGCGATGCAACAGCACGTCGCCCAGGTAGGCATTGGCTTGCGCGTGCGCGGGATCGTTCGCCAGTTCGCGGCGGAACTCGCGTTCCGCCTCGTCGTAGCGATGCTCCTTCCAGAACAGGTATCCCAGCCCGAAATGCACGTCCGGTTCGGCGGGCGATGCCGCGTCGGCCGCCTGGAATTCAGCGATCGCGTCAGGTTCGCGACCCAAGCCGTCGAGCGCCTCGCCCATCAGCATGTGGGTTGGCGCCGAGTCGGGGTGCTCGCGCAGCAGCCACGTGAATTCTTTGAGCGCCCGCTCGTGCTGGCCCGTCCACAGACAGCTCTGCGCCACCACGTAGTGCAACTGCGAATTCTGGGGATCGTCCGCCAGAGCGCGGTCCAGCTCTGGCACAGCCTTGGCGTACTGGCCGGCGCCGTAGTAGCTCATGCCCAGCAGCGTGCGCGCCTGCTGATTTTGCGGATCCAGCGAAACGGCGGTGTGGAGC
Source organism: Bryobacteraceae bacterium (assembly GCA_035541265.1). Classification (GTDB taxonomy): domain Bacteria; phylum Acidobacteriota; class Terriglobia; order Bryobacterales; family Bryobacteraceae; genus Bog-159. Next base: position 3,881 of record DATKNQ010000145.1, on the reverse strand, counting down.
GGGCCGATCGCTGCCGGAAAATGTCCCATCTTGAATTCGGCCAGTCCCAGGTCCAACTGGATGTCGCGAATGCCCGGTTCAATCGAGAGCGCTTTGCGGTAGCATTCAGCCGCTTCCTCATAATGCTGCTGCCGTGAAAACTCCAGGCCGGCGTTGGCGAGCGCGGGAATATCCGCGCGATTGTGGGCCGGCATCGCTTGGCAGCCCGAGGCGCCGTGCGCGTATCCCGCGGCACAAATGGCCAGCAGAATGCCAAGCGCGCGGCGCCGGATCATGCGGTCGCCCTGGCTACGGATGCCGGACCTGTCGAATCGCGCAAAACGAGTTCGGGGTCGATCACGATCTCGCGTCCCGGCGCCTTGCCGCGCGCCGACTCCGGCACGAGCATGCCGAACGCCAGGTGGCCGATCCGGTCGCGCGGGATGTGCAGAGTGGTGAGCGACGGATAGGCGAACTCGGAGAGCTTGATGTTGTCGAAGCCGGTGACCGAAATATCCTGCGGAATGCGCAAGCCCCGCTCGCGGACCTCGCGCAGCACGCCTACGGCCATGATGTCGTTAACGCAAATAATGGCCGTGGGATGGAATCCCGAGGACAGAATCTCGCGGGCAGCTTGCTGCCCGCCTTCGAGCGCATCGTGCGTGGTCAGCGTCCGCCATTCCGTATCCGGCGAATAGCGGGATACGGTCTCGACGAACGCCTTCTCGCGTTCGCTCAGCGGGCCGAGTGCGGCGTGATGACCCACGAACGCGAGGCGCCGGTGATTCAGGTTATGCAGATACTCGACCACCCGTTCGATGCCGCGCCGGTAGTTGACCCGGATGTTCGACATCGTGCGGCCCGAGGTTCCCACGTCGTAGAAGACCACGCGCAGCTTACTGCCCGCCAGTTCGTCGATCAACTCCTTATTCATTTCCGACACGATAACGGCCAAACCAGCCACCCGCCGGCCGATCATCAACCGCACGGAGCGAACCAGGTTGCCCAGTTCGTAATCGGTGTTCGCCGCGACCACCTCAAATCCGTGCACGTGGGCATCGGCCTCGAGCGCGCGGAAGATGTCAAAAAAGAAAGGATTCTGCAGATTCGACGCGATCATGCCAATCGTACGGCTGGCGCCTTTGGCCAACGACCGGGCATGCAGATTGGGGTGATAATTCAGCTCCGAAACGGCGCGCATAACGCGCAGCCGGGTAGAGCTCCGAACGACATCGGCCTGGTTCAACACGCGCGAGACGGTCGCGGTGGAAACACCCGCGCGCTTCGCGACTTCTTCGAGGTTCATTTGGCTCGCCACCTTGCTAGGAAACCGCTCATCCGAAGAGCGCCCCGCCACGGGGTGGAAAGCACGACACGCGGTGCATTACTCTTCAATCCTAACAATAAGCGCCGCTATAACGCTAAAGCTGAGGGGTGGGGCAGTCCTGGAACTGCCCCACGCGAGGCGGGTCACCCCGTTTCGCGAGCGATCAGAAGCTCAGCTTCAAGGACAACTCGATGGTACGGGGATCGTAGGTGTCGGTGACCTGACCGAAAGACGAAGCGCCGAACGAGGTGTTCACGTCGTGAAATTCCGTGTGGTTGAAGGCGTTGTAGAAGTCCGCGCCAAAACGCAGCTTCGAACCTTCATTCCACAGCCGGAAATCTTTGTACATATTCAGGTTGAAGTTGATGCGGCCGGGACCGCGAATGGCGCCTTCCTGCGCGTCGCCGAAAGCCAGTTGCGCCGGCGCGCTGAAATCGCCCGTATCGAACCACTGTAAGCGCGTCTTGGGATAGCCGAGCGCGCTCGCGATGTCCGGCCGGTCGGTCGTGTTGCCGCCTAAGCCCAGATTGTCGTAACTCAGCGTGGGATTGAGCGGCAGCCCGCTTTCAATGAGGGTGATGCCGGCGAATTCCCAGCCTCCCAGCACGGCGCCGGCAAAGCCGGTGCTGTGGCGGAAGATCGGCAGATCGTAGATGTAATTCAGCACCAGGATCTGGCGGCGGTCGAGGCCCGTCGGGCCGAAATCGTAAGCGCGGTTATACGGGTCGGAAAGCGTGTTGAAGTCGCCGCCGCCGCCGGGTGCGATGCCCAGGCTATGCGACCAGGTGTAAGCAGCCTGGAACGTTAGCCCATGCTGGTTCTGCAAGCGGTAATTCACCTGCAGCGACTCGTAGTGCGTGTTGCCGGCGTTCTCGCCCAAAACAATATTGCCGTAACCGAGATACGGCCGGTCAATATTGGCGTTGTAGTTGCCCACCAGTCCGGCGATCCCCAGGCGGTTCGGGTCTGTCAGCGGCACGTCGTTGATTTCGCGCTCGTCGCGCTGGTGATAGTCGGCGTTGCCGACGTACTGCACACTGAGCACGGATCCCTCGGAAATCTGGTGTTGGACTCCGAAGTTCCACTGCGCCGATACCGGCAGTTTGTAATCCGTGTAGGCGAGCGCCGTGATGTTGGCCGGGAAGATGGGAACAGTGGCCGCCTGCCCATTCAGCGAACTGATGCTCGGCGTGGAGAAGAACACATTGTTCAGGCCAGGGTTGAAACCGAACGGCGGATTCGGGCCCATGTTGTAAACATCGTTGCCCTGGATGCGCTCGTAGAACATGCCATAGCCGCCGCGAATGATGGTCTTGCCTTTGCCCGTCACATCATAGGCAAAGCCAACGCGGGGGCCAATGGTTCCGTACTGATTCTGCACCATCCCGCGCGGAGTGCCATTCTGGCCGGCGATGACCACACCATTCAGGTAAAACGGAATGCTGCCGAGCGGCACACCCGGAACCGTACTGAAGCCCGGCCCGGACGTGTTGAGGCTGCCATCCGAATTGAATTGCGCCGCATTGGCCGAGTTGTAAAGGTTCGGGTAGAAATTCGCGAGCCGGTTCTGCACGTCATAGGCGTGCGGAACAATCTCCCAGCGCGCGCCCAGAATCAGCGTCAGCCGGCTGGTGGCGCGCCAGTTGTCATTGCCATAAAACGAGAACGTCGAGGTGCGCGTGTGGGTGCGGTCCTCCAGATCGAGGATGCTGTAGTTCGCCGCATAACCGAGCAGCAGGTCGGCGACCGCGTTTCCAGTGTAGATGCCGCTGAACGAGTAATTGCCCTGCGTGTCGCCGAAGATATCCTGGTTCTTCGAATAGCGCATGAACTGGCCGCCCAGCTTCAGGTTGTGCTTGCCCTTGGTCCACGAAACATCGTCGCGCACCTGTTTGTCGAAGGCCGCATTTCGCCATGGCCAGGAAGCGGGATCGTAATTCACGCCGTAACTACCTCCGATGCTGACCGTAGGCATGCGGTTGTCGGAATTGTTACTGAACAACGGGGCAACGCTCCAGCCCGCCGGTTGTTTATAAATACCCGTCGGAGTTAGATCGATCCAGTTGCCGTTGAAGTTGAACGCCACCTCGTTGAGCAAGGTTGGGCTGATGGCGTAAGTCAGATGTGCTACGCCGCCCCATGACGGATTCTTGAAATTGGTTCCGATGGTGGGGTAAGTATCGCTGCTCCAAAGGGATGTCGCATAGCCCTGGTCGGTGTTGTCATGGATGTAATGGCCGAAAATCGACAACTTATCGGTGAAATAGTGGTCAAATCGCAAGACCGTTTCCGGCACGTTGGTGGGCGCGCCGGGTGCACCGGAGTAGAAATTACCCGGAGCGTTCGGCAACGGCATCGCGCCGGAGGACAAGAACAGCGCGGCGTTCGGATCGATCAGCGAAGACGGAATCTTATTGCCCGGAAACGGCTGGCCCGGGGTAAGACCCAACGCCGCATATTTGGCGTTCATCGTTGGATCATTCGTGTTCGGCACCGTGATGGGCGAGCCCAGCGCGCTGAAATCGCCGTTGCGCTGGGCCTGCGGAATTGCCGTGGCATAGACTTCGGTGCCCAC
>DATKNQ010000144.1:0-11052 GCA_035541265.1 Bryobacteraceae bacterium | reverse complement strand
CGGCCCGACGATCGGTACCCAGAAAACCAGCCTGCCGTCCGTCAGGCCATTGTTCTTGAAGCCGGCGACCACCGTAAACAAGCGTGGGCCGAAATCGCGCGCCGGGTTGATGGCGTAACCGTGCATGCCGCCGAACGACATCCCGATGGCCACCACGATCGCGCCGATCATCACCGGTGTCAAATTCGCGCCGACCGGCTGGTTGCGCTCGTCGATCAGCGCCATCACCAGGAACAGCAGCAGTGCGGTGCCGATGGTCTGGTCGAGCAGGCCCGCGCTGGGGATCTCGGGGAACGCCGGAAACGTCGTGAAAACGCCGGCGGTATGGTCCAGATGCGGATCGGCGGCGTGGAAGGCCGGCAGATAATCCCAGAACACCAGCGCGGAGGCCAGGAACGCCCCGGCTGTCTGGGCCAGCGTGTATGGCACCACTTTGCGCCAGGGGAAATCGCGGAACACGGCGAAGGCCAGCGTGACGGCGGGATTCAGGTGCGCGCCTGAAATACGCCCCGCAGTGTAGCAGCCCATCGTGACGGCGAGTCCCCAGCCAAGCGTGATGTTGGTGTAGCCGCCGTGCACGATCTCGCCGGAGGCACCGGTGCCGAACAGCAGCACCATGGCGACCACTCCGTTACCGAACAGGATCAGAATCAATGTGCCCAGGAACTCGGCGGTCACCTCAGCCAGCAACGGGTGTTTTTGCACGTGAGGGGCATTCTAACATCTATCCGCCGGACGCGGGCGAACTGGCCTGTTCGAGCGCGCGCCAGGCGTCCACGCCGCCATAGAGCGGATGCACGCGCACGATACCCCGTTTGCGCAGCAGCAAGGCGGCGCGGGCGCTGGACGCTTCATTCGGGCAACTGCAAAACAGCACGATGTCGCGATCGCGGGGTATGTCGGCATGCCTCGCATCCAGATCTTCGAGCGGAATGTGCAAGGCGCCGGGGATGGAATCCTCGCTCTCGAAGACGCTGCGCACGTCCACCACGACGACCTGTTCACCGGACCGCAGCTTTGCGCGCAGCTCCGTGGCGGTAATGCGGTCGACGGTCAGTTTCTTGAGGAAGCGCTGCCGCTGGTAGTATTTCCATCCGATCCAGGCGGCGAGCAACCCCACGACCAGCACGGCGACCCAGGATCCCATGCGTGCGGCGTAGTCTGCGATGCGATCGAGCTGGTTGCTGAAGAGGTACCCCAAGCCCGCGTAGGCCACCAGCCAGATCAGCGACCCGATCAGGTCGTACAACACGAACTTGCCCAAACTGACGCCCGAGATGGCGGATAGCGGGGCGGAGACGGCGCTCAGCCCAGGCACGAACTTCGCTATCAGCAGCGAGCGGACGCCGTAGCGGTGGAAGCTGGTCTCGGTCTGGCGCACGCAGGAATCCGGCTCGAGGGAGAGGCGGCAGATCAGCCGCAGGACCCTGGTGCCGCGGCGGCGGCCGACCATAAACCAGAAGCTGTCCGCGATCAGGCAGGCCGACAGTCCGTTCAGTGCGATCAGATGCGGGGACATGCGGCCCGAGCGCGCCAGCGCGCCGCAGGCCAGCAACAGTGGCCCGGACGGTATCGGCAAGGCGGCTTGTTCCGCCAGAACCCAGAAGAAGAGCAGGGAGTAACCGTGCCGCAGGACAAACTCGAGGGTGTGAGTCACAGACGGGGCGCCATACCGCGCATAAAAGCTATCCTAACGCTCTTTGCCAAAACCGCCGAACTCTTCTTCGGAGGCCTTTTGCGACGCATAGTTGTGGTTTTGATTTTGATTATGGCGGCGTTCCTGCCGGCCGCTTCGGCGGGGGAAAAGCCGTCCCGATGGCGTGTGGCGTGGCATGTGAGCCAGGTGCTGCTCGCGGGATCACAGGTCGCGGATGCGGCGAGTTCCTGGGGAAAACTGGAGGCCAATCCCCTGCTCCAGACCAGTCCCCGGTTCGGCTATGGTGCGCTTGCGCTGAAGTTCGGGGCGCTGGCGGTTAGCCTGACCGCGCAGCACTTTATGGTGCGCAAGAATCCGGGAAGGATCAGATTTTTCACTTGCACGAACCTGGCAGTCACGGGTATGTTGACTGGGGTCACTGTACACAATACCCGCGTGCCGTAAGCAGTCTTTGCACAAGCGACGCCAGGCTCCCCAGCTCGGCCGAAACATCGTCGCTGTTTGCCTTTGCGCTGCAGCAGGATCACAAAGGCGGTCCCTCCAGCGGATGAACCGTGGCGCAGTATTTCGCCGTGGGCGACCGGCCGGTCCTGCTGGATACTTCGCTTCGCTGCTTCAAAGTGATCAAAAGCGCGGTTTGACGCCATACCGGTCGAACCAGGCGAGCATCCGTTTCCAGGCATCCTCCGCGGAAGCCCGGTGGAAGCTCGGACGGTAGTCGGCGTTGAAAGCGTGCCCCGCCTCGGGATAAACCACGATCTCCGACTGGCCGCCCACCGTAGCCAGTTCCGCGCGCATCCGCTCCACGGTGCCGAGCGGAATGCTCTGATCGCGGCCGCCATAGAGACCCAAGACGGGTGCGTGAAGCGATCCGGCGGCGTCCACTGGATGCCGTGGATGCAAGGCGTCCGGCTGGCCGGCCAATCTCCCATACCAGGCCGCGCCGGCTTTCAGCTTCGCGTTATGCGCGGCGTACAACCAGACGATTCTCCCGCCCCAGCAAAAACCGGTGATCGCCAGGCGGTCCACGTCCGCGCAGCCAGTCCGGACGGCCCAGGCAACCGAGGCGTCCAGGTCGGACATGACCTGTGCATCGCCAACCTGCGCGGCGATCTTGATCAGCTCCTGGATATCGGCGATACCGGATACATCGTCCTGCCGCGCGAACAGTTCCGGAGCCACCGCGAAGTAACCCTGGTTCGCCAACCGGCGGCAGACGTCGCGGATGTGCTCATGAACCCCGAAGATCTCATGCACGACCAACACAACCGGTAAGGCGTCTCCGCCGGCGAGTCGCGCCTGGTAAGCCGGAATCTCTCCATCCGCCGTGGAAATCCGCACGGTGGACTCGTCTCGGGGCGAGTGCATGGCTCCTATTGTATCGGCAGCGGTTGAATGCCGTTCTGGACAGGGCTGGGCTTCTCGCGTGGCTCTTTCGATTCCGGTTGGGGCGCGGGTTCCTGCTGGTAGCGCGCGAGCCGCGGCGGACGGGCGTCGGGTTCCAGGAGCCAGGCAGTGCGATCGGGATAATCATGCAGCAGCAGCTCGTCCTCCGCCGCGCCGCGATCGAGCGCCCAAACCACGCGCGCACGGTCGATATCGGCCGCATTCTGGACCCACTCGCCGAAACGATGCTGCGGCCAGTAGCGCACAAACACAAGTTGCTTGCCGGGCGACTGGGCCAGACGGTCGCGCACCGCGATGCGGCCTTCGGGATCGCCATGATTCACGAAATCCCAGGTGTCGTAGTCCAGCATGGCGGCCGCGGCATTCGTGTTGGCGAACAGATGGAAGCCGTACCAGAACAGAAACTGTGCGGCGCAAACCATCGCCAGCAACCGCGCGGCCTCCCGGCCTGCCGGCGCACCGCGAATCGTGATGCGGCTCAGCGTATCCAGTCCAACGACGCTCACAAGCACGAACAGGCAGGCCGCGGCGGCAATGTAATGCGGATAGAAGTAAGGATAGAAATTCGTCCCCAGGCTGAAAATCGCAAGCGTCAGCGCGACCCAGGCGAATCGCCATTGCCGCAGCGCCGGGAGGAAAAATGGCAGCGCCAGGTAGAGCGGCGGCAGAAAGAAGAAGCGGTAGAAACGGACGCGGCTCGCCAGGCGCCGCAGATAATTCCCGAGCGTGTCCGTGCCCGGTCCGTGCGCCGCGACTTGGGCGTCATAATCGTCCTGCTGGCTGAGGGTGAGTTCCCTATGCGGCACGGGATTCGGCTCGATGGTAAACGTAGCCGGCACGCCGTACTGATAGCGGCTCAGCACATAAGGCAGCGTGGTCCAACCGCCGGTGACCTGTTTGTTCTGGATCAGGATCAAGGCGGCAGCGGGCAGCATCGCCAACAGGGCCGCCGCGCCCCAGGCTTTGGCGCCGCGCAGAGCGGGCAGGAAGAACAGGGCGGCGGCGATCAGCAGCAGGACGCCTTCGAACGGCCGCGTGAGCAACTGAATACCGAGGCCGGCGCCGAGCAGGATGGCGTCGCGCGTCCGGCCGCCGGCGCGCAGACGCGGCAGCGACCCGAAGACCAGGCATCCGGCCACGCCCGAAACCGCGCCTCCCCAATAGGTGTTCGTCCAGTAACGCAGCGGTCCGAACTGGATGACCGCCAGCAGGCCGCCGAAAAGCGCCCACCCGGGCGAGGTCCAGCCGCGCAGCATCCAGTAACAAAGCGAGCAGAGCGCCGCCACTGAGAGCAGGACTCCGGCCCAGGGCTGGCCGAAGATCGCACGGCCGATCGCCAGCGCAATTCCCTGCCCGATAGGAAAGATCGAACTGTAGGCCGGCTCCTGCAGCACGAAGATGGTTTCGAAAAACCGGTGCAGGTGATGCGGAGGATTCGCCAGGCGGAAGTAGCGCAGCGTGTCCGCCACCAGCAAATGGGCGAAATCGTCGGACCCGGCGGGGGTAGGCACGGGGCTTGCAGCCAGCATCGCCAGGCGCAGTGCGACGGGCGCAACGGCGAGCAGCAGCATGCACCATCCGGTGCGGCGCGCCAGCCTCTGCGCGCACCCGGTCAGGCGTGTATGAGCCGCGATCAGGAAAACCAATAGCGCGGCGACTTCCAGCTCAATAAAGTCGGCGGCGCCGAAACCGATCGGGTTGTGCAGCGGCAGAAATGACCGGAAGAGCGGGAACATCCGAACGCCTCCATTCTAGCTTGGCACCGGAGGCGCGGCGGGGGAGCTCAGGCCATGCGGAAAAGGTGGCGTGTGCGCGCGGTCCACTCCGTGCTCGAGAAGATGCGCGGCCCGGCCTCGATCAGCCGGGGCAGCATGTCGAAGACCGAACCCGGCGTCCAGTTAGCGCCGCTGCGTGTCCGGAGGCCCTTACGGTTGAGTTCTTCGGCTACCAGCGAGAGAGGGGCATCCTGGACAATCAGGTCCATCATCAGGATCAGCGCCTGTTTCTCGCCGGCATTCTCTTCCAGGCGGCTGCGATCCTCGGCGATGCGCAAGCCGTAGGGCACATCTTCCGACAAGTCGCCGGCCGGCTCCTCGATTTCGCGCTCCCATTCCACGGCCGAGAGCTTCCACCCTTCCCTGGTCTTCTGGTTGACGTATTCCGGTGTGAGCGGACCGGAAGGAACCTCGCGTACCCTCTGCAGCTTGGTCATCGGGCACCACCTCCCGGGCGACCACTAGCATGCGACGTTCCGCGCTAAAGTGCGGATTCTGCGTGTCGGGCGAGCAGAGAATTGTGCGCTGGTGGGATTTCGGTGTTCGCGCGTGAAGTGGGCCGGCCCGATCTTTTGGGGGTAAAGGGCTTAGAAGTACTAGGCTATTCGACGGGCGGCCTGCGTTGCCATTCCCGCGCTCCGGTCTTGATCATTGGTTAAAAATTCAGACCTCCGGGATTTTTCAGTTGCAATCTCATGTACATGGTAGTAGACTGGCAGCTATTTAAGAGGTGAGGCGGAGTTATTCCGGAGTCAATCCAGGTGGATATCCGGAACGGAGAAGCGAGGTGGGATTCGCTTTGGGGCACGAGAAACTTCAGGTGTGTTTTGAGCGCCCTCTGGGTTGCGAGTTTCCCCCGCTGGATTGTTTGGTGTAACGGCCCTGACCGGCATATTGGGTCAGGGAGCACGGGTTTTTGGCCATCTTCATCTTTTTGGGGGATACGGTAATGCATCGCAAGTTAACGATTCTGTTGTTCAGCCTGCTGCTGACAACAGCTATGCTCTTTGGGCAAACGTCGACTGGAGCATCCAGCGTGACGGGCCGAGTCACGGACGCTACCGGCGCGGTGATTCCAGGCGCGACGGTGACGATTACGCAAACGTCCACCAACACGTCCTCGACCACTACAACCAACCCTTCGGGGCTCTACCTTTTCAACAACGTGAACCCCGGCACTTACGACATCAGCGTCATCAGCAAGGGCTTTCGTAAGGCCGTGGTGCGGCATCAGGACGTACTGACTGCCACGGCCATGACCGTGGATGTGTCGCTCGAAGTAGGCGGTTCGACCGAGGTGGTGGAAGTTACTGCAGAAGCAGGCGCCGAGTTGCAAACGCTGAATGCCACGATGGGTTCCAGCATCAGCAGCCAGCACCTGCTGGATCTGCCGACCATTAACCGCGACGTCAATTCGCTGTTGTTCCTGCAGCCCATGACGGCGCCGACCTTTAACGCCGAAGGCAACGTCACCAGCGGCCAAGTCGCTGGGAACATGTCCGACCAGAACACATACATCCTGGACGGCGGCAATGCCACCAGCGACTTCGACGGCGACAATGGAACGTACGTCGGCAGCCGTTCGGCGGTCGTGCCCACACCCATGGAGAGCGTGGAGGAATTCCGCGTCAACACCAACAACATGACCTCCGACTTCGGCTTCTCCGGCGGCGGCCAGATGTTGCTGACCACCAAGCGCGGCACCAACCAGTTCCACGGCTCGGGGTATGACTACTTCCAGGCGGATTGGCTCGCAGCCAACGACTGGTACAACAACTTTGAAGGCATCGATAAACCGAAATCCCACTACAACCGGTTCGGCGGCGCGTTTGGCGGTCCTTTGACGCCGGAGTTCCTGGGTGGGAAGACGTACATCTACATGAACTATGAGGGCGAGCGCTACCCGCGCAGTGGCCCATTTGAGAGGTTGGTGCCTTCCGATACCTTGCGCGAGGGCATTATCACCTTGCGCGATTCCGCAGGCAACCCCATTCAGTACAACCTGGCTACTTCGACCGCTTGTGGAGCCGCTGGCGGCCAGCAGTGCGATCCTCGGGGCATCGGCCTGAATCCGGACGTAAACGCGTTGTGGTCCAAGTATGAGCCGCATTGCAACGATATGAATTACGGCGATCACGGCCTGAACACCTGCGGCTTCATCGGTCAACTGTCTTATCCGCTATCCACCAACTTCGGGGTGGTCCGCATCGATCACGATTTTGGGGCGAAATGGCGCTTGTTCAGCACCTACCGCTACTACCGCGAGATCAACCCAACCACCAATCAGGTGGACATAGGCGGCCTGCTTCCGGGTGACAAGCTGGGTCAGCCAGCTACGGCGTCATCGTTCCCGGTTCAGCCGCGTTACTTCACCGCGGGACTTACCGGAACCATCACTCCCAACCTGACTAACGAGCTGACTCTGAGCTACACGCGCAACCAGTGGCAGTACCTGCGCGCCGGCGCAACGCCGCAGCTTCCGGGGCTGGACGGCGCATTGGCCATCGGCGGCGAGACCAGCAACCCTCTGATGCCGATCAATGTGGACACGCAGAATGCGCGCAACCGGCTGTGGGACGGTCACGATTACGGCCTCCGCGACAGCTTGAGCTGGTTGAAGGGTACGCACCTGTTCCAGTTCGGCGGCGAATACATGCACGATTGGTGGCATTTCGACCGGTACGACAACGTAGTCGGCGGACTGACGCAGTTGGTCGAGGAAGTCAGCAACTCCGGCGTCGATATCAGTAATGATTATGTGCCGATGCAGTGCACCAGTAACGTGACTACGGGCTGTCTCGACCCCTCATACGTATCGACTTGGAAAAGTCTCTACGGGGAGGTGGCGGGGCTGGTTAGCGCGACCAATATCGTGGTCTCCCGAACGGGCGCGAACTTGAACGCCAATCCGCTTGGCGATCCGGTGCGCTCCGTCCTGACCGACCCGACCTATAGCCTTTTCTTCAACGACTCCTGGAAGATCACGCCGAACCTCACACTGAGCTACGGTTTGAATTGGACGCTCCAGATGCCGCCGGTGGACCAAAACGGCGCACAGGACGTGCTCACGACCGACACGGGCCAAGTAATCACCGCCAACAACTATCTCGCCAACACGATCAGAATGGCCAACCAGGGTCAGACTTATAATCCGGTGTTGGGCTTCACGCCTGTGGGCGACCTCGGTTCGGACGCTAACAAATACCCCTACACCCCGTACTACGGCGGCTTAGCCCCCCGCGTGGCGGTAGCCTGGAACCCGCAGGCCTCGGGCGGGTGGCTGCAAAAGCTTCTGGGCAATAAAGCCACCGTAATTCGAGCCGGCTATGGCCGGTTTTATTCCCGGAGCCTGGCGGCCGGCCTGGTTTCGACCTCCGTGCTGGGCGATGGCTTCTTGCAGCCAGTGGGTTGCCAGAATCCAAATTCGAGCGGCGCGTGCACGGGCACAGGTATTGTGAATCCTACGAATGCCTTCCGCATCGGTGTGGATGGCACGAACGCTCCGGTAGGGGCAATAACCCCGACGCTTCCGATTCCGGTCACGCCCGGTTATAACGCGCCTTACTCCACGCTGGTAGAGTCTTTGGACCAGGCATGGAAGCCGACATCCTCGGACTCGATCGACTTCAGCATTCAGCGGGAATTCAAGGGCAACGTGATCTTGGAAGCTGGGTATGTCGGTGTGTGGGCGAGAAATTTGTATCAGGGCATCGACTTCGGCAGCGTTCCCTACATGATGAAGGTCGGCGGGCAGACTTTCGCGCAAGCCTATGCCAATATGGAGCTTGCCATGCTGGGCGGGAAGACGCCTGCGGCCCAGCCGTTTTTCGAAACGGCTCTGAAGGGCAGCAGCTATTGCACGGGATTCGCGAACTGCACCTCGGCGGTATTCAGCAACGAAGGGGGCAACCTGGCGAGTCAGGCCGTGACCAGCCTGTGGAGCGACCTGGATACGTACTGGACCGCTTTCAGCCCGGCGCTCACCTCCACCACGCAGTGCTTCTATTGCTACGCGTACACTTCCGATGGTTATTCCAACTATCAGGCCATGGTGATTACGGCGCAGAAGCGATACTCGCAAGGTTTGACACTTAACGCTAACTTCACCTGGAGCCATGCGCTGGGCATTATCAGCACCGGCCAATCCTATACGCTGGACAATGCCGGCAATCCGTTCCATCTCTATTCGGACTATGGTCCGCAGTACTTCGACCGGAGATTCGTATTCAATTTCTTGGGGACCTACGAATTGCCCTTCGGCAAAGGCCATCGGCTGGGCCAAGGACGTTTCCTGAGCCGGCTGGTCGGCGGTTGGACGCTTTCTCCGATCTTCTCGTGGGGGACCGGATTGCCGTTTAATTTTGCAACGGGCTCCTATCAGGAACAGGGACAGGCTTGGGACGGCGACTTGAGTGCTTCGCCGATTCCCATTGGCAACGTTGCCGCCAGCTCGCTTGGCAACTCTCAGCACTACGGTGTGAACAACACCGGGGGTGTCGGCGCAAACGGCAACTCGTCCAATGGCGGAAGCGGGGTGAACATGTTTGCCGACCCGTCTCAGGTCTATAGCGAGTTCCGGCCCTTTATCCTGGGCGTCGATGGCCGCACTGGCGGCGCCGGCACCGTGTATGGGCAGCATCGCTGGAACCTGGACCTGGGCCTGACTAAAGACACCCAGTTCACCGAGCGCGTTGGCGCACAATTCTTCTTGCAGGCATTCAACGTGCTGAATCACATGCAGTGGGGCGATCCGAGCATGAATCTTCAGGATCCGGCCGATTTCGGCGTGCTGAGCGGCCAGTATGGCGCTTTGACGCTGGGCGGCTCGGGAGCTTCACCCAACTATACTCGCATCATCCAGCTCGGCCTGCGCGTCCACTTCTGATTCGCGGGCTACATCCGATTCACCAAGAGGCGGGCCTTCGGGCCCGCCTTTTTTGATGTGCCGAATGCCCCCCTGCTGCGGGGCATTACACCCAACCGGTCCGCCAAATCGTCCTATTTTAGGAGTATTGGGGCCGAAATTGCGGCTTAGCACGCTGGCACGGCGATTGCACCGCGGAACCTGAACCCGAAAGGACGTTCCGCATGCCCACAGCCGTAGAGCACAAACCTGCCGCCCTCCGCGCCTTGCCCGGCGACGATATCCGGCAAATCCAATGGCGCTTCGCCGACCGCTACGATCTCCATATGCTGGTGCAGTCCACGCGCGCAGTGGCCCGCGGGCCTGTGGCCCGGCTGGTGGCCGAAGGAGCTCGCAACACACATGCCTGGACCCCCGCCAAGGAAACCCTGCTCCGGCATTTCGACGAGTCCGGCATCACGGGCGTTTTCCTCGATCCGGATCAAGGCGGCCTGATCGCCGGTCCGAAGAATCTGGCTCTGGCGCTGGTGGCGTTCGAACTCGCCTGGGTGGATGCCGGCGCCGCCACGGGAAGCCTGGCCGGATGCCTGGCGCTCTCGCCGATCCACGAGCGCGGTACCGCGGAGCAGCGTGACGAGTACCTGCGGCTGTGCGCTCCCGCGCAGCCCGGCGAGGACCGCAAGCCCTGGCGCGGCGCGTTTTGCCTCACCGAGCCGATCCCGTATGTGGGCGTCGAAACCGGCATCCTGGCGGGCAAAGTGCGCGTGGCGGAGTGGCCGGAAGATGGCGAACCGCTCCTGCAGGTGGACAAGCGCGGCCGCTTCATCACTAACATGGGCTTCGCCAACTTCGTCACGGCGGCGGTGGATACCGACGATGCGCGCATCAGCAAGAGCTGCATGGTCATCCTGCACGAGACCGACCCGGGCATCTTCGACCGCGGCGTGCCCACGCGCAAACTGGTTCACCAGTTGTCCTCAACCAGCGATCCGATCTTCAGCCTGAAAGTGCCCGCCAGCCGGATCGTGGGCGGCTACAGGGTTAAGAACGGTGTGATCGTGCCGCGCTATAACCATGGCGAAATCATCGAGGCGGTCTTCCGCCGGACCCGCGTGACGGTCGGCATCATGACGGCGGCCAAGCTGCTCTCCGCCATCGAGCCGATTATCCGCTATCATCGCAACCGCTTCCGCGGCGGAGAAAGCACTGCGCCCGGATCTCCGCGTTACGAATTCGGGCTGCAGCTTAAAGAGGACACGCTGCACCGGCTGATCGACATCTGGGCTACGGGCGAGGCGAGCGCGTCACTGGGCTTCGCCGCCGCGCGCCTGTTCGACGAACTCGACCCG
>DATKNQ010000143.1:0-13318 GCA_035541265.1 Bryobacteraceae bacterium | reverse complement strand
TGCTGGCGTTCCAGATCGCCCTGCGCATCGCCCAGCCCGCCGGCGTGATGTGCTCCTACAACAAGGTCAATGGCGATTATGCCTGCGAGAACGACTATCTGCTGAACCAGGTGCTGAAGAAGGATTTCGGTTTTCAGGGCTGGGTGCTTTCCGATTGGGGGGGCACGCACAGCACCTACAAAGCCGTCATGGCCGGGCTCGATCAGGAAATGCCCGGCGACCGCTTCCTCGGCGCGCCGCTGCAGAAGGCGGTCGAAAGCGGCGAGATTTCCCAAGCACGCCTGAACAACATGGTGCACCGCATTCTGCGCAGCATGTTTGCCTGCGGCGTCGTCGACGATCCCCCGGTGCATAGCGTGGTGGATCCGTTCCGCGGCCGCGACGACGCGCAGCACATCGCCGAAGAATCCATCGTGCTGCTGAAGAATTCGGATAACCTGCTGCCGCTCGAAGCGGGGCGCATCGCGTCGATTGCGTTGATCGGTTCGCATGCCGATGCCGGAGTGCTCTCCGGCGGCGGTTCGGCGCAGGTAGACCCTCCGGGAGGCGATGCGGTCACGCACCACTTGGGTGTTTCCCCGTGGGACCATCCCGTGTGGTTCCCGTCGTCGCCGCTGCGGTCGATCCGCGCGCGCGCGCCGCTCACCACCGTGGAATATGATGACGGCAGCGATCCGGCCGCCGCCGCGAAGTTGGCCAAGGCGTCCCAAGTAGCCATCGTCTTCGTCAACCAATACATGAGCGAAGGCCGCGATGCGCGCACGCTCGCCCTGCCCGATAACCAGGATGCGCTGGTGAGCGCCGTGGCGGCCGCCAATCCCCGCACCATCGTCGTGATCGAAAGCGGCGGACCCGTCGCCATGCCCTGGGTCGATCAGGTGAAGGGCGTGCTCGAAGTCTGGTACCCCGGCATCGGCGGTGCCCAGGCACTGGCCGCCATCCTCTTCGGCGATGTGAATCCCTCCGCCCGACTGCCGGTCACCTTCGCCAAATCCGACGCCGACCTGCCCCACCCCGAAATTCAGGGCATCAATCTGAAGCCGGGCAGCCATCACGAACTGCCGCCCTTCGATGTGAACTATACCGAAGGCCTCAAGGTCGGCTACAAATGGTTCGAGGCCGAACACAAGCAGCCGCTGTTTCCGTTCGGATACGGCCTCTCTTACACCACGTATAGCTATTCGGATCTGCACGCTGACGGCCACACAGTCACATTCCGCGTAAAAAATTCCGGCAAGCGCGCCGGCACCGAGGTTGCCCAAGTCTACGTCACTCTGCCGTCCGCGGCCGGCGAGCCGTTCAAGCGTTTGGTCGCCTGGAAGCGGGTCGCCTTAGATCCCGGCGAGTCGAAAACGGTCACCTTGCAATTGGACCCGCTCTACCTGTCCATCTTCAACGTGGATAAAGACGGCTGGGATCTGCTCCCGGGCGATTACCAGATCTTCGCCGGACCGCTCCGTGCGGCCTTCCACATCGCCGGTTAGATTGGCTTCGATTGGCTTTGTTGGCCGGAACAAACAGCGCCGAATTCTCGTCAGCCTGTTTATGAAATTACTCATCTCTGCGTTGCTGTTGACAGCCATGACCTTAACCGCCGGCGAACTGACCGGCAAGTGGAGCGGCAAATTCGACATCACCAACTCCCAGGGGGAGACCAAACCCGACTCGGCCGTGATGACGCTGAAGCTGGACGGCACCACGGTTACCGGAACCGCTGGCCCGAACGAGGATCAGCAATGGGCCATCCGGAAGGGCAAACTGGAGAACGGCAAGCTCACCTTCGAGGTTGTCCCCGAAGGTGGCGACGGCGCGTTGCTGATCTTCGATCTGGTATTTGACGGCGATACCATCAAGGGAACTGCTAGCGGTACCGGCGACGGCGGCGAGAAAATGTCCGCCAAATTAGATTTGAAGCGGGCAAGCTGAAAACCGGGCGGCGGGCGCGCTATACTGGGTAGTTTGGAATAAGATGCCTAAACGTACCTTTCAGCCAAACAACCGCCGGCGCGCTAAAACGCATGGATTCCTTACCCGTATGGAAACGAAAAACGGGAGGGCCGTGCTGGCTCGCCGCCGCGCGCGGGGCCGGCACAAACTCACGGTCAGCTCCGAGAGGTAAGCATCCCTGGTTTCCCGAAACGTGTTCGTCTGTTGCGATCCACGGATTTCCGCAGAGTCTATGATAAGGGTTCCCGCTTTACCAGCCCCTTCTTCGCGGCTTTCTGCGTGCGGGAGGCCGAGCCATGCGGACCGCGGATCGGTTTCACAACGCCGCGCGCCCTCGGTAAAGCCGTGGTGCGCAACCGGATCAGGCGTCGTGTGCGCGAAGCCGTGCGCATGCATCTCGCCCAACTGAGTCCAGAGTGGTCAATCGTCTTCAATCCCCGGCGCAAAGCGATGGATGCCCCGTTTCCGGAGCTGGAGCGGGAAGTGGAACGTCTCTTCGCCCGCTGCAGTGGGCCGTGATCTCCGTTCTACGCGCCTACCAGACTTGCGTTTCGCCGCTGTTGCCCTCCGCCTGCCGGTTCTATCCGACCTGCTCGGAATACATGCTTCAGGCGGTCGCCAAGTATGGCGCGGCGCGGGGCGTTTGGATGGGCCTGAAGCGGCTGGCCAAGTGTCATCCCTTTCACGCGGGCGGTTTCGATCCCGTCCGGTAGACCTAAAACTGCATGGCAGAAAACAGTAGCGGCGGAACACCTCGCGGCCCCGAACAACCGAAAGAGTTGTCCATGGAGCTGCGCCTTCTGCTCGCCTTCATCCTGATGGGCGTGGTTCTATTCGTCACGCCGTATTTCTATAAGCGGGTCGCGCCGCCGCCCGCGAAAAAAGCCACTCCCGCGGCGAGCACTTCCGCGCCCGTTCCGCCCCCTGTTAACTCCCCGGCTCCCGCGGAAACAGCCGCGGCGGTTCCCGCCGAGAGCACTCTGCCGCCGGTGGCGGCGCAGCAGGAGGAAACGCGCGTCATCGATACGGATTTCTTCCGCATCACCTTCACCAACAAAGGCGCTGTGGTGAAGAGCTGGCTGCTCAAGAAATATCGCGCGCATAGCGGCGCGCCGCTCGAATTGGTGAACACGGCCGCGCACACCGATCTTCCGGCATCGCTTTATTTCCCGGGCCAGAAGCCGGCCGTCGATCTCAATCAGGCGCTCTACCAAGTCGAGACCGACCCGGACGGCCTCACGATCCATTTCGATTACTCGAACGGCACGATCGCGGCGCGCAAGACGTTCCAGTTCCGCAAAGCGAGCTACCTGCTAGACGTTTCGACCGCCGTCACGGATGCCGGCAAGCCAGTGCCGCACGAGCTCGAATGGCGCGGCGGATTCGGCGATCTCGCCGTGGCCAATCCCGCCGGCGCCCAGCAAACCCTCCGTTACGATGCCGCCGATTCCAAGCTCATCAAGACGGGGGCCAAAGTGGCCAAGAACGGTCCTGCGACCGTGACCGGCAACTTTTCCTTCGCGGGCATCGAGGATCAATACTTCCTCGCCGTGCTGCTGCCCGAACACGGCACCGTCGAGATGACCACGTTCAGCGATAACGCGGCCACGCCTCTCGAATCGAAGGAACTGGCCTTCGCGGGCGTGGCCGTGGCGAACGCCGGCAGCAACGACTTTTCGTTCTACGTCGGCCCCAAGGATATCGACGTTCTCCGCGCGGTGAATCCGAAGCTCGAACAGGCGGTGGATTTCGGCTGGTTCAGCTTCCTGGCCAAGCCGCTGTTCCTGATCGTGAATTGGGTGACCGATCGCATGATCCACAATTACGGCTGGTCGATCATCGTGGTCACGGTCGTCCTCAACTTCGTGCTGTTCCCGCTCAAGATCACCAGCATGAAGTCGATGAAGAAGATGCAGGCCTTGCAGCCCCAGATCGCGGCCATCAACGAGAAGTACAAAAACATCAGCATCCGCGATCCCCGCAAGGCGGACCAGAACCAGGAAGTGATGGGGCTGTATAAGAAGCACGGCGTGAATCCCATGGGCGGATGTGTGCCCATGGTCCTGCAGATCCCGTTCTTCATCGCGTTTTATAAAGTGTTCTCGGTGTCGGTGGAGATGCGCGGCGCGCACTGGTTGTGGGTGACGGATCTTTCGCAGCCGGAGACGCTGGCCATTCACCTGCTGCCCATCATCATGGTGGCGACTCAGTTCGTGATGCAGAAGATGACCCCCACCACCACGGGCGGCGATCCCAACCAGCAGCGCATGATGCAGTTCATGCCGCTGATTTTCGGCTTCATGTTCTATAACCTCTCAAGCGGGCTGGTATTATACTATTTGACCAGCAACCTGGTGGGTATCGCGCAGCAGATGTTCTTCAACCATACCTCGCTGGCGGCCGTGGCTGCGCAGTCTGTGCAGCCGCCGAAGAAAAAGAAGGATGGCAGGAAGTAGACGGTGAGCGATCGCAAGTATTCGGTTTCGTCAGTAGGTCCCCGCATGGAAGAGTTCCTGGGTCTCGTTCTGGAACACTGCGGCTTCCGCCTGGACTACGAGATCGTCGACGGCCAACCCGCGGACGACGATTTCGAAACGCCGGACATCGTAGTGAAGTTCAGCGGCGCCGACGTGGACTATCTAATCGGCAATCGCGCGGAGCTGCTGCTGGCGCTCGAGCACGTCACCATGGAAGCTCTGCGCGTGCCGTCCGAAGACCACTCGCGCATTTCCTTCGATGCCAACGATTATCGCCTGCTGCGCATCGAAGAGCTGCGCATGAGCGCCGCTGCCGCCGCCGAGAAAGTGAAGCGCACCGGACAACCCTTCCGCTTCAACCCCATGAACAGCCGCGAGCGCCGCGTGATCCATCTTTCCCTGCGCAATGAGACCGCGGTGCGCAGCGAATCGAGCGGTTCCGGCGGATTTCGCCAGGTGGTGGTATATCCCGCGGGCATGGCCAGTCTGCCCGAGCTGCCGCCGCCGCCCATGGGCCGGGCGATGGGTCCGCGCCGCGACGGACCTTCTGGAGGCGGACGGCGCGACTCTGGTCACGACCGCCGAGGCGGTGATCGCCGCGGCCGCCCCCAACGCCGCGGTGCTCGTCCATAGTTGAATCTCAGCGATACGATCGTGGCCATTTCCACACCGCCCGGCCGCGGCGGACTCGGAGTGGTGCGTCTTTCGGGCGCCGAAGCGCGCGGTATCGCGGAGCGCATCGTGCGTTTCGCAAGTCCACCCGAGTGGCGCGCGTGGTCCTGCCAGATTGCCGGCCTGCTCGACCGCGACCAGCAAATCGTCGACCAGGTGGTGGTGAGCTTCTTCGCGCGGCCGCGCTCTTACACGGCTGAAGACGTAGTGGAGATTTCCTGTCACGGCGCGCCGGTCGTATTGCGCCACGCCGTCGGCATGGCCATGGATGCGGGCGCGCGGCTGGCCGAGCCGGGCGAGTTTACGCTGCGCGCGTATCTCAACGGACGCATCGATCTGCCGCAAGCCGAAGCCGTACGCGACCTGATCGACTCCACCACGCTCTACCAGGCGCGTGTCGCGGCACAGCAGGCGGGTGGATCGGTTTCGCGCCGCATCGCGCCGCTGAAGGAGCAGCTTCTCGAACTGATCGCGCTGCTCGAAGCAGGCATCGACTTCGCCGAAGACGACGTGAGCGTGGCACCCGCCGCCGAAATCCTGCGGCGTCTCGAACCGCTGATTGCCGGTGTCGCGAAGCTGGCCGAGAGCTTCGCTTTCGGCGGCTTGGTGCGCGAGGGGCTGACGCTCGCCATCGCCGGCCGGCCCAACGTAGGCAAGAGCAGCCTGTTCAACCGGCTGCTCGAGCGAGACCGCGCCATCGTGACGGACATTCCCGGCACCACGCGGGATGTGGTTTCCGAAACCGCCGCGATTCACGGCATTCCGGTGAAGCTGTTTGATACCGCCGGTATTCGAACGGGCGAAGGGCTGGTCGAAACACTGGGGATCGAGCGCAGCTTCCAGGCCATGGCGGATGCCGATCTGACGCTGGTGGTTGTCGATCTATCGGCGCCGCTTGCGGAGCAGGATCGCGAGCTGATCGGCCGCATCACGGAAACGGGACACGGCATCGTGGTGGGTAACAAGTGCGATCTGGCGCGGCAGGCGGAAACGATCGCCGCGCTGGTGCCTGTCTCAGCCCTGACCGGCGAAGGGATCGACGCGTTGCGTGAAGCGGTGTTTCAAGCGGTGGCTCCGGGCGGAGGAGTCGAAATGGAAACAGGCTTCATCACCAGCCTGCGCCACGAGCGCCTGCTCCGCGAGTCGCTGGAATACCTGAACAAGGCGCGCGGCGCGGTGGCCATGAACATCCCGCACGAAATGCTGCTGCTCGATCTTTACGGCGCGCTGCGGCCCATCGACGCCATCACCGGCGCAACCACCGCCGACGACATCCTGAACCGCATCTTCTCCACGTTCTGCATCGGCAAGTAACAGATTGGCGGAGAGGAATCGTCCCCGCTGTCTACCATTTGTATGCTACCCGAGTTCAGTGCTTGCCCAGCAATGACTACTAATCCTAGAAATCGGATCGTGGTCTTCAGGCTTAGCCACGACGAATATCAACAGCTCAAAGAAGCCTGCGAAAGGGCCGGAGCGCGTAGCGTCTCCGACTTCACCCGTAACGAAGTTCTCGGTTATCTGCGGTCCCGCGCGCCGGCCGGCGGTGTGAATCATCGCGTCGCCACGCTCGAACAGCAAGTCGAGGTGATGCAGTTTCAACTGAATCACTTGCTCGAAGGACAGTCGCATGCGGGAATGGGCCAGCCGTAGTCTGTGCGTGGCCGCCGCGCTGCAACTGCTTCCAGCCTGTCTGATCCTGGCGCAAATTCAACCCAACGCTGCCGCGAATCTGCCCGCGCAGCGCATCGGCCCTAACGATTTGATTGCTGTCTCGGTCTACGATTCGCCGGAGCTCACGCGCACGGTGCGCATCGGTGCGGATGGCTCCATGCGGCTACCGATGCTTGACCAGCCCATCCAGGCCGCCGGACGCATGCCCTCTCAACTGGAATCCGCCATCGCATCTGCCCTGGTTGCCGAACAACTGATCGTCGATCCCTCCGTCACCGTCACGATTGCCGAATACAACAGCCGGCCGATTTCGGTGGCAGGCGCGGTCAGGCAGCCGGTCACATTCCAGGCGGCCGGCCCGCTCACGCTTCTCCAAGCGCTGACCAAAGCTGGCGGCCTCGCGGCGGACGCCGGCCCCGAAATTCTGGTCAGCCGCCAGCAAGTCACACAGCGCATTCCGGTGAAAGGTCTGATCGACGCGGCCGATCCGCAGCTCAACCTGCCGCTCACCGGCGGCGAGGAAATTCGGGTGCCCGAGGCCGGCAAGGTCTATGTGATCGGCAACGTCAAAAAACCGGGCGCGTTCCCCGTGCAGGATGGCCCGCAATCGACGGTGCTGAAGATGCTGGCGCTCTCCGAAGGAGTCGCGCCGTACGCCGCCAAAGACGCTTATATCTTTCGCCGCGAAGCCAACGGCAGCAAGAACGAGATCCGCATTCCGTTAACCCGGATCATGGCGCGCAAGGCGCCCGACGAGCCGCTGCTGGCCAACGATATTCTCTACGTGCCGGACAACAAGGGCCGCCGCCTGACCTTCGGCGCGCTCGACAAGCTGCTGGTCTTCGGCGCGGGTGCGGCCTCGGCGCTGATTTACGCCGGAGTGCGCTAGCACGGCGCTCGATGTATGACGGAACCGAAAGCCATCCCCGCTCCCAGCCAGACCATTCAACCGGCCTGGTACGGCTACGATATCGAACCACCCGAGCCTCCGGTTCCATTGGCGCATTATCTATGGATTCTGCGCCGGCACTGGTGGCAGATCCTTGGCTTCGCCGCGGCATGCGCCATCTCGGTGTGGATCGTCTCCGCCCGTCTGAAGCCGCTCTACGAATCCAGCGTGACGGTAGATATCGATCCGCGGATGCCCGCGGGCATCGTAGGTCAGGATGCCGCCCGTGCGCCGTTCAACGATGCCGATCAGTTTCTGGCAACCCAGGTGAAACTCATCCAGTCGGATTCGGTGATGCGGCCGGTTGTGCAGCAGTTTCATTTGCTGGATCGGCCCTCGACTGCTGCCGATGCGCCGGTCACGCTCAAGCAGCTCAAAGTAACTCGCCCGCCGAACACTTACCTGCTGCTCATCAGCTATCGTTCATCCGATGCGCACCTGGCAGCCGACGTCGCCAACGCGGTGGCCAACTCCTACGTCGAGCACACCTACAAGATCCGCTTCCGCTCTTCCGCCGCGCTGGCCAGTTTCATGGAGAAGCAACTGGAAG
The DNA here is from genome assembly GCA_035541265.1 of Bryobacteraceae bacterium. Lineage (GTDB taxonomy): Bacteria > Acidobacteriota > Terriglobia > Bryobacterales > Bryobacteraceae > Bog-159. The sequence continues at coordinate 5,049 of DATKNQ010000143.1, read as the reverse complement.
AGCTGAAGGCCAAGATGGAACGGTCATCGGCCGCGCTGGCGCGTTTCGAGCGCGAGCTGAACGTCATCAATCCCGAGGAGCGCACCAGCATCCTCTCCGCGCGCCTGCTGCAGCTCAACACCGAATACACCAACGCGCAGACCGATCGCGTGCGCAAGGAGACGGCCTGGAGAGCGGTCGAGAGCGGATCGCTCGAAGCCGCGCAGGTCTCGACGCAGGGCGAGAATCTGAAGGCCATCGATGCCCGGCTCGAGGAAACGCGCGCCAAGTTCGCCGAAGTCCGCACGCACTACGGTGCGAATCATCCCGAGTACCGCAAGGCGGCCGCGCAGGTGGCGGAGATCGAGCGGCAGCTACAGCAGAGCCGCCAGAACGCGGCCGGGCGCGTCGAGGTGGAATATCGCGAAGCCGTGAGCCGCGAGGACATGCTCGCAAAAGCCGTGGCCGAAACCAAGGCCGAGTTTGACCGGCTGAACGCACGCAGCTTCCAATACCAGGCCCTGAAGCGCGACGCCGACGCCGACAAATCGCTCTACGAAGAACTCGTGCGCCGCATCAAAGAGGCCGGCATCAACGCGGGATTCGAGAACAGCGCGATTCGCATCGCCGATCCGGCGCGGGCCGCCATGCTGCCCGTATCGCCGAACATCAAGCTCAACGTGATCCTGGCGTTCATGTTTTCCACGCTACTGGCGGCGGCCTTCGCCATTGCCGCGGACTTCCTGGATACTTCCGTGCGCGATCCCGGCCAGGCCCGCGCGCTTCTGCAGACGGACGTCATAGGCACTCTACCGATGGTGAAGCCTGCGGGTATCGCCTCCCCCGCCACTGCGGACGGCGCCTTCGCGGAAGCCGTGGGCACGCTACGCAACTCCATCCTGCTGGCCTCCTCCGAGCGCCGGCCGCGATCGCTGATGATCACCAGCGCCACGCCCGCCGAGGGCAAGACCACGACGGCCGTGCATCTCGCCATTATGCACGCGCGCCAGAAACACAAAACGCTGTTGATCGATTGCGATCTACGCCAGCCGGGCGTGCACGCGATGCTGGGAATCGCTCGGGAGGCAGGTTTGACGGCGGTGCTTCAGAACGGCCTCAAGTGGCGCGAGAAGCTGGTGAAGATCCAGGGCGTGGACGATCTCGATATCCTGCCGGCCGGCCCATCCAGCCGCGCCTCCGCGGGTCTCATCGGGCAGCGGCTGCCGGCAATCCTCGAAGAAGCGAAATACGTCTACGACCTGATCGTGGTCGACTCGCCACCCATGCTGGGCATTCCCGAGCCGCTGCAGATGGCCGCGGCGGTGGATGGCGTTGTGCTCATCGCCAGGGCCGGTAAGACCAGCTTCCGGACCGTTGCCACGGCATTGACCGCGCTCGAACGTGTGCGCGCCAAGGTGATCGGTGTGGTGCTGAACTCCGTCAGCCGCAACATGAGCGACGGCTTGCACGGATCCTATCGCCGGCTCTACCGGTGATATGATGTTGGACATTGAACCCCGCCAGTCCGCTGGGAAATACTCCGTGGGATAGCGAAGAAGCGCAAATCGAGCGGGCCATTCGCGAATTGCACGGCTCGCTCGAAAACACGCGCGATTCCCAGCAACGTCAGACCATCCTGAGCCAACTCTGCGAAGCCCACCGCCAGCAGGCGCTGCGCCACGTCTCTGAAGCCGGTGCGAACGCCTATCTGCAGAGTGCGCGCCGCGCGTTTAACGAGCTGGAGCCGCCTTCCGCGGAAGTCGCGCTGGCGTACGGCCGTGCGCTGCTTTTCCATTACGAATGCCTGGGCGACCCCAGCAGCGTCGATTACGCCTTCCGCCTTTTCGAGAACTGGACGCGAAGTCTCCCTGCGATCGATAGCAGCGGCCCGTTCACCGCGCTGGCGCAGTGCCACCTCGAGCGCTACCGCCGCGACGGCAATCTGGACGATCTGGAAAAAGCAGCGGCGTTCAGTCTGCCCATTCGGCATGTGCGTGGCGGCAGGTCTGCCATGGCAGTGTTTCAGCACGCCTCGGCCCTGCATGAGAGCTACCGCTCGACCGGCAGCATCAACAAATTGAACGAAGCCATGCAGGGCTTCGAGCTGATCAATCGCCAGGATGAAAGGCCTGTGCTGTCGTTTGGCACCGGCTATGCGGAAGCCTTGCTCGATCGCCATGCGGTGTTCGGGCAGGTTCGCCAACTCTCGCTGGCGATTCGAGTGGCGGCCTTGGTCCACGACATCGCCGATGACACGTACGGCGCGGCACAAGCCCTGTGCGCATTGGGATGCGGCACGCTGATCGCCGCGCGCACGGCGGAAGAGCCGGAAGAGCAGGCGGACGGCGTCTCCGTCATCGAAGGCGGGTATGAAACGCTCCCGGCTCAAGCCATCGAATATCTTCGCCGAGCCGTCAAGGCGTTTCATCCTCACGCGCCTGGGCGGCCGCTGGCGCTTGCCCGGTTGGCCGATGCGCTGCTCTTTCGTTCGCGCGTGACGCGCTCCGTGGAGGAGCGCATGGAAGCAGTGGAGATCGGCCGCGAGGCCGTCGCGACAGTGCCTCCGCGGTCACCAAGCGCGGTCCAAATCCAGTACATAGCCGCATCGGTATTGAGATGGGCGAGCAAGCTCCCGTCGATTTCCGAGTCCGAGTCAAAGGCGTTCCGAGCCGAGTCGCGAATGCTATTTGAGCGAGCGGCCGAACGGGGTGCGCGCACACAGCCCGCGGCTGGATTCTTGGCGGCATTGGAATGGTCGACCGGTGCATACGACCGGGCATGCGCTATCGAAGCTGCCACGGGCCCCGGCGCGGAAACGCCTGCCGAGGCTGCCGCCGAGTGGCTCGAAGTAGTGCGCGGGTCGAATTATCTGGAGTCCGCCCTCGGCGTTTTATTGGCGCCGCTCGAGCAAGCGGGCCAGTTCGGCTGGGACCTGCTCGGCGAAGAAGACTACCTGGCCGGGGACATCAGCCAGAAAGAGCAGTTCCAGCCTCGCTGGTTCCGCAGATCGCAAGGCTATGCGGCGCGACTGGCGTTCGCATGGGCGCGCTTGGGCCATTTCGCCGAAGCCGTCCGGACCATCGAAAACAGCCGCATGCTGCTCCTCGATCGCGGCATGGCCGACTGGCGCGCCTACGCGCGCATCGACGACATTGCCGCCGCATCCGCTGTGTCGCCTCTGGTCTATATCGTGACTGCGGATTGCGGTGGCGCGCTTCTTTCCGTCAACCGGCAGCGCGACCCCCTGGTATCGTGCGCCTGGATCCCCGAGCTATCCACCAGCAAGCTATCGCGGATGTGGCACGGCGAGCATCTGGCGCGCGAGTTCATCGAAGGCGCGTACTCGTATCTCGCGCAGGCCGGCGCGAAGGATTGGCAGGAAGGCGGGTTCCTGGGCGTGTACCACTTCTGGCATCAACAAGGGCCGCCGGGATCGTTCGAGGCCTGGGAAAGGACGTTGGAAAATGTGTCCGCCTGGCTTGGCGCGGCGATGCTGGAAGAGATCGAAAGGGCCGCGGCCGGATCGCCGGTGCTCGCGCTGGTGGCAACCGGGATTGCCGGGCTGTTTCCTCTGCAAGCCATGTCGCTTCCCGACGCGAGCCGCCCCACGGGGCGGCGATATCTCGGCGATCGGTTCGCCGTGCGTTTCGTGCCGCGTGCGCGTACTCTGCTGCGTCCCGCGGAAAGGGCGGCGGAAGAGCGCTTTCTGGGCGTCGAAGAACCGCAGCCGGTGAAAGCTTCCGCCATTCCGTTCGCCGCGGTCGAGATGGGCATCGCGGAATCAGGATTTCCCAATCGAACGGTCTTGCGCGGAGCCGGGGCCACGCCCGCCGCTCTCGTGCCGAATATCGAGAGCGCCACTGCGATTCATTTTTGCTGTCACGCGCTATCGCACTTCTTTCGGCCGCTGCATAGCGCCATCCTGCTTGCCAACGACGAACATCTGCCGCTTGCGGAACTCGCCAAAGTCGATTGGCGCCGCGCGCGCCTGGTGGTGCTCTCGGCATGTGAGACCGGCAAGACCAGCCGTAAGTTGCCCGATCAACTCGTTACTCTGGCCGTCGGGTTGTTGGGAGCGGGCGCGCAAGCCGTGCTGGCGTCGGCGTGGGACATCAATGACGCGAGCACCGCGATCCTGATGCTGCGCTTCTATCACGAATGGCGAAGGCAGGGAATCGAGCCACTCGAAGCGCTGCGGTCGGCCCAGCAGTGGACGCGCGACACGGCCAACTTGGAAAAAGCCGCCTTCTGCCGGAGTCTGTTGCCGGCCTTCGGCGGCGCTGCGATTTTCAGCCAGGAAGCTGTGAAGGCGCTCTATCGCCTGCTGGTCCTGCAACCGCCCGCCGAGCGTAGCTTCGCGCACCCGCACCACTGGGCCGCGTTCACGTATCAGGGATAATAATTACGGCAGCACACTATGGACGATGCGGAAAAAACACGGGAGGCGGCGCGATCCATCCGGCCTTATCTGCGGCAACTTGTTCCGGACGACGCGGAATCGCTCGACGCGCGGATCGCCGACTTGCTGAACAATCCACCGGGATTGGACGACGATCTGCTCCTGCTTGAGGCGCTGTGCAGTTGCGATGCCACGCGCACCTGGATGGCTGACTTCCTCCAAAATGGCATACCGCCCTCCCTGACACGCGGATTTGTGGGCACCGTCAGCGAGCCGGTTCACGTGAACATCGATAAGTATGCGTGCCCGTTTGGCGACTACAACTGGTATGCGGTCACCGTGGGCGACGACATTCCGGTCTGCCCGAATCATAAGACCGCCCTTCAAAGCGTGGGGCCGCGGAAGTAATGAGCTTCGCGCTGGTTGAGAAGGCCGCGGAGAAACTGAGTCCCGCGTGGATTGCGGATGTGCTCGCCCCCGCGCTGATCTTCTGGTTGGGCGGCGCCGGGCTGATCCTGTGGCAACGCGGTTTCAGCGGGGCGGAGAAGTGGCTCTCGCACCTTTCGCCGGTGCAGCATGTTTTCCTCGGTGGGCTGGCGATCATCGGGTTGCTGCTCTCGGCCAAGATCGTGGAGAATCTGGATCAAGCGACAATTCGGTTGATCGCCGGC
>DATKNQ010000142.1:0-16780 GCA_035541265.1 Bryobacteraceae bacterium | reverse complement strand
TGCGTATCGAGGCGATGCCGTAGGGCGCTCACGCCTCGCGGCGGAGTTCGTACACCGTAATTTCCGGCGGCGCGCCGATACGAATCGGTACGCCGATGGTGCCGATGCCGCGATTCACGTAGAGCTGCCCGCCGGGCTTTTCAAACCAGCCGGCGACATACGGCGTTACCAAGCGGCTGGGCGCGATCTCGGGGCTGACGAATTCGAGGGCCACTTGTCCGCCATGCGTGTGGCCGGCGAGGCTGAGATCGATGCCCAACTCCGCGGCGCGATCGAAGGTGTCGGGGTTATGGCTCATCAGGATGTTGGCCGTGTCCGGAACCATCAGCTTATCGACGCCTTCAAGATAGGTCCCGACGAAAGTGGAGCTGCCGGGGCCCATGTGGCGGGTGGTTTCGAAATCGACGCCCATCAGGTTGATGGATGCGCCATTCGTGGTTACCGCAACGCGCGAACGGCGCAGGATGGGGATGCCGATTTCGTGAAACATGGCCGTGATGGAGTCTTCGGTGTGCGACCAGGCTTCGTGATTGCCGAGGCAGCCGAAGATACCGAAGGGCGCGTGCAAGCCGGTGAGCGCATTTACGACGGCGTGCTGCGTGGATGGATCCCAGGTGACGAAGTCGCCGGTGAGGGCGATCAGGTCGGGCTTCAGCTCATTGGTGATGCGGACGTATTTGCGGATTTCGTCCGCTGGCATGAAGGGGCCGATGTGAATGTCGGAGAGTTGCGCGATACGGAATCCGTCGAAGGCTTTGGGGAGTCTGGCAATGTGGATGCGCCGCTGGGTGGTTTCGAGATTGAGGCGGCCGTAGAACAGGCCGTAGGCGCCGGCCACGAACGGCGCGGCGATTACGGCGTTGGCGCCGCGTGCGAGGAACTGGCGGCGGGCGGGCGAATCGAGCGCGCCGGCGAGGGCGGCCACGCCTTTCACGGGCCAGAGCAGCACAGCGATCAGGAACCCGACCAGCGAACAGGCCACCCACCATTCAAACGGCGCGGAGACGAGTGCGTCGTACCAGGTGAGGCGGGTCGGGCTGTGGCGGCCGCCGAAGAGGCCGAAGTTGAAGGCGAACAATAACAGGTAGACCGCCAGCAGGGCCGCGGCCACGACGACGCGCGTGCGGCGCGTTTTCGCGATACGGAGTACCATCGCCCGTGCGCGCACTAACCAGAAAAGCTGGCTTGCCAGGAACACAGCGAATACGATAGTGAGAATGAGCCGGAAGGACATCCAACCCTCTGTTTGCCTTATTATCCCATAGGGCGCCAGGTAGACTCGGTTCGGGCATCCAGCTTAAGCTGGAAGAATACCAATGAATATCAGTCCGGCGCTCCGCCTGCGCACTTATTCGTTATTGCTGCTGTTCGTTTTGCTGCGGCCGCTAGGCAATTTATCGCTGGCCTGGGGCACGAAACATTTTCCGCAAGTGCTGTCGGCGAATCCGGCGGTCTACTTGTGGGCGATGACGAATCCGTTTGTGGCGCTGGGCATCGTCATGCTGATCCTGTCGCTGTTGACGCGGTTGGCGCTTTTGGGCCTGGCGGATTTGAGTTACGTGCTGCCGGTGACGGCTGTCGGATACGTGCTGGCCACCCTGTTCGGACAGGTCTTCCTGCATGAAGCTGTGACCGGCCGGCAGTGGCTGGGCGCGGTGTTGATTTTCATGGGGACGGGCGTGGTCGGCACGACCTCGCAGAACACAACCGTATGAAGTGGGTCCTGTTGAGCATCACGGTGACGGCGACTGCGCTTGCCGATCTGTTGCAGAGCCACGAAATGAAACGAGCCGTCGATACGGCGGTGGGCGCGCGCGGCCTGGCGCGGCTGGTGAAGTTTCTGGCTACACGCATCAACCTGATTCTCTCGATCGTGTGTCTGGCGGTATCGTTCTTCGCCTTCATGGCTCTGGTACAGGCCGAGCCGCTCAGCTTCGCCGTTCCAGCATCGGCTTCGAGCTTCATTCTGGAAACGGTCGCCGCGAAGTTCATCTTGAAGGAACACGTGGGGATGCGGCGCGCGGCCGGGGCGCTGCTGGTGCTGGGCGGGGTGATCCTAATCGCGCGCTGAAACGGGCACCAGGCGGCCATCTTGCAGCAGGTAATCGCTGCCGCGCCAGCGAATGCTGCGGCGCCCGAAACTCACGAGCCAGATGCAGAAGGCCAGCGCGTCCCACAGCGGGATCACCGGCATCTTCCTCCAGAGTCCTTTTTCTTCGAGTCCCCAGGAGCCGATGGTCCAGGTCATGGCGAAGCGCAGCGCAAGGTAAGTGCCCAGAAAAGCGGCCGCGACTGGGATGGTTGGATGGACCGCGATCGCCGCGAGCGACCACGGCAGACCCTGCGTGAGCAGCAGCCCGAGATGTCCCCAGGGGCGCATGTGGCGCATGACCACGATCCAGCGCATGCGCTTGTGGATCAGGTCGCTGATGGATTGATAATCCGCGACGGCCCGCACGCTGTACGGGAGTAGCTCGACTTCGTAGCCTTGTTCAGCGATCAGGCGGCCGACGAGCAGATCGTCGGCGGGCCGGTTTTCGAGCGACTCATAGCCTCCGAACGCGGCGAGGCGCGTGCGCGTAGTGGCGATGGTCGGGCCGAGCGCGAATTTCACCCCATCGAGCTGCCAGGCGACCAGGATGCCCGCGTAGAAATCCGAGAACATGCCCATGGCTTGCAGGGTGTCGGCGAAGGTACCTTCGTCGTCGGGCAGATAGAAACAAGTCACGGCGCCGACCTTGGGATTCGCGAGCGGCGCGACCACGCGGCGCAGGTAATCGGGTTGGACAAAGACGTCGCTATCACTCACTACCACGACTTCGTGCGCTGCTTCGCTCGCCATGCGCGCGAGCTTGGCGACTTTATCGTTGGTGGCGACGCGCCCCGAGCCGAACAGCACGCGGATCTGGCACTCGGGAAAATCGCGCATCAGCTTTTCGATTACGGGCAGCACGGGATCGTCCTCGCCATCGACGCAGAAGACGATTTCGTAGTCCGGGTAATCCTGGCGGCAGAAGCTGGCGAAGTTTTCGTAGGCGCCGGGATCGAGGCCGCGGATGGGTTTCAGGTTACTGACTGGCGGAGTGAACGCGCTGCCGTGTAAGGCGTTGCGCCGCGCGTGACGGAAGTACGCGCGTGCGCTATAAAGCGCGATCAGATAGTAAACAAACGGAATCGCGGCTATCGCCAGGAACAGAGCGGTCACAGTCCTATGCTACATTAATCACTTGTGCGGCGTCGCAGGCTTTACTAAGTTCAACTTCCGCCCCGGCCCGGAGCGGATTCGAAACGCGGTGGCCTGCATCCATCACCGGGGTCCCGACCAACAAGGTGTTTTCGAATCGGATGGCGTGGCGTTGGGCGCCGCGCGTCTGAAGATCATCGGCCTCGATTCGGGCGATCAGCCCATCTTGTCGGAGGACGGAAACACCGTTATCGCTTTCAACGGCGAGATCTACAATCACCTGGAGCTGCGCGCAGAGCTGGAGCGGCGCGGGCATCGCTTCCGCACGCGCACCGACACCGAAACCGTTCTGGAAGCCTTCCGCGAGTGGGACACGGCGTGTTTCGCGCGGCTGCGCGGCATGTTCGCCATCGCGTTGTGGAGCGAACCGGCGGGGCGGCTGGTGCTGGCGCGCGATCGCATGGGCATCAAGCCGCTGTACATCGCGCGGCACGGCGCGGATCTGTTTTTCGGCTCCGAACTGAAGAACATCTTCGTGCATCCGGAGTTCGAGCGGCGGCTCAGCATGGCGGGTCTCGATTGCTACCTGTCACTCAATTACGTGCCGTGCCCGTGGACGTTGGTAGAAGGCATTGAAAAGCTGAATCCCGGATATTGGCTCGAGTGGCGCGCGGGTGCGATCCGGCCGGATGCTTACTGGCGCTTGCCGCTGCCGAGCGAGCACGATCGCACGCCCGAGGCCGCGCGCGAAGAGCTTGACGTGTTGCTGGGGCAATCGGTGAACGAGCATCTGCTTTCCGATGTTCCGCTGGGGATCTGGCTGAGCGGCGGCATCGATTCTTCGACCATTCTGCATTACGCCGCGAGCGCTTCGAGCAAGCCGCTGAAGACGTTTTCGATTTCATTTCGCGGGCGCAGCTTCGACGAGACGGAATACATCCGCGCGGCGGCGACGCGGTACGGCACCGATCACCAGGAGTTCGATGTGAACCCGGAGGCGGGGCTGGCGGACGCGATCGAGGAGTTTGCGACTTACTTCGATGAGCCGAATGCCGATGCGGGGGCTTTACCGGTCTGGTACCTGTCGAAGATGACGCGGCAGAAGGTGACGGTCGCGCTGAGCGGCGAGGGCGCCGATGAATTGTTTGGCGGCTATGTGACGTATCGTGCGGACCGGTATGCGCAGCGCATGCGGCACTTACCCGCGGCTGCGCTGTGGATGATGCGGCAGGCGGCGGGCATGTGGCCCGTGTCCGACGATAAGATCAGCTTCGAGTACATGCTGAAGCGCTTTCTGGATGGCTGTCGCATGCCTCCGGCGCGCGCGCATGTTTACTGGAACGGAACGTTCGCGGATGCCGAAAAGCAGGCGCTGCTCAACGTGCCGTCCACTGGCGCGCTCGCCAAGATTCTGCGCGAACTGACAGCGGCGGGCGACGATCTGGCCTCTTACTTGTGGTTCGATCAGCGCTTTTATCTGCCGGACGATATCTTGATGAAAGTGGATCGCATGAGCATGGCGCATTCGATCGAGGTGCGCCCGCCATTTCTCGACCACCGCCTCGTGGAGTTCGCCGCCACTTTGCCGGCGCAATTCAAGATTCGCGGCACGCGGCAGAAGGTGATTCTGAAAGATTTGATGCGCGGCAAATTGCCACGCGCGATCCTGCGGCGGAAAAAAACCGGGTTCGACATTCCGGCGCATCACTGGCTGCGCGGTCCGCTGCGCGAGTTGATGCGGGAAACGCTCATGTCCGGCGCGGGGGAACATTCTGAGGTGTTCCGGCCGGCGGCCATTGAAGCCGCGATGCGCCGTCACCTGGAGCGCCGCGAGAATCTCGGATACCATTTGTGGGGCTTGATGATTCTGTTCCTGTGGATGAGGAGATGGCATATTCAAACCACGCCGGCGCGCCTGCCCGACTACCAGGCAGCCGGCATCTCTACATCTATCTAGCGGTTCTCCTCTTTGCCGCGGCCGTTTATCTCGGCTGCATGATTTCCCCGCCATCGCTGATGGATGATGTAGACGCCGTGCAAGCGCAGATCGCGCGCAACATGCTCACGTCGGGCGACTGGGTGACAGCGCGCCTGGATGGCGTGCCGTACCTGGAAAAATCGCCGCTGATCTACTGGACGATCGCGGTCAGTTACGAAATCTTCGGCGTGCACGATTGGGCGGCGCGCATTCCGGTAGCGCTCTCGGCTATCGGCCTTTGCTGGCTTACCGCGGCGTTCGGCATATGGGCGTTCGGGAGGCGGGCCGGGCTATATGCCGGCCTGATCATGGCCACTTGCATCGGCCTGTTTTTGTTCACACGCGTGCTGATTCCGGACGTGATGCTGACGTTCGCGGTCGCGCTCGCGATGTGGGCCTTCCTGCGCGTGCTCGACGACGCAGAGCGGCATCCGCGCCTGTGGGCGTTCGCGTTGGCGGCCAGCCTGGGCGTGGGACTGCTGCTGAAGAGCACCATTGCGGTGCTGTTTCCGGTGGCGGCGGGCGTGATCTACCTGGCGGTGACGCGGCAACTCTTCTCGTGGGCGGTGTGGAAGCGGCTGCGGCCGTTCAGCGGGATCGCGATTATTCTGATCATCGCCGCGCCGTGGCATGTGCTGGCAACGCTGCGCAATCCGCCGTATTTTGCGTTCAGCTTCCACAGCGTGCCCGGCGAGTATCACGGCTTCCTGTGGTTCTATTTCATGAACGAGCAGGTGCTGCGGTTCTTGAACCTGCGCTATCCGCGGGATTACAACACGGTGCCGCGCCTGTATTTCTGGCTGTTCCATCTGCTGTGGCTGTTTCCCTGGAGCGTGTATTTCCCGGCCGTGTTCCAACTCAAGTTCCGGCCGGTGGACCGCGCGGGGCGCACGCGGCTGCTGGCGCTGTGCTGGACCGGCTTCATGCTGGTCTTCTTCACCTTCTCGACCACGCAGGAATACTACACTATGCCGTGCTATCCGGCGCTGGCGCTGCTGCTGGGATCGGCGATGTCGCTCGATGGTGCGTGGGTGCGCCGGGGAACGCGCGTGATCGCGGGCGTGGCGGCGCTGGCGGCGGTGGTGCTGGCCGCGATTCTGGTGCTGGTGTGGGGCAAGCCCGCGCCGGGCGACATTTCAATGGCGCTCTCGCAGCGTCCTGGCACTTATACGCTTTCGCTCAGCCATATGGAGGATCTGACTCTGGCGTCGTTCGCCTATCTGCGGTTGCCGCTGGCACTGGCGGCGATCGCATTTCTGGTGGGCGTGGCAGGCACGCTGCGCGCTACGGGCCAGCGCGCGTTTCTGGCGGCGGCCGTGATGATGGTGCTGTTCTTCCATGCCGCGCGGCTGGCGATGGTGACCTTCGATCCGTATCTTTCGTCGCGGCCTCTGGCGGAGGCGCTGCTGCGGTCTCCCGACGGCAAGTTGATTGTGGATCATCACTACTACACGTTTTCTTCAGTTTTCTTTTACACCAATCGCAGCGCGCTGCTTTTGAACGGGCGCTTCAACAATCTGGTCTATGGATCCTACGCGCCCAGCGCTCCGAATGTGTTCATCAACGACGCGCAATGGAGGGATTTGTGGCTCGGCGCGGCGCGGTGTTATGTGGTGGCTAGCGATCCGGCTGTTGCACGATTCGAGAAGTTGGTGGGCAAGGCGGATCTCTATCCGGTGGCTGCCAGCGGCGGCAAAGTTTTGCTCAGCAACCATCCGTTGTAGGTGCGTGCGGGGCTACGGACCCCGCGCAGGGCATGACCCTGCCTCACTCAAAATATCTATAAACGTTTGAAATACAAAGAGTTATATGGATTTTGCGGAGGTTACAACTATGCTAATGGGCGCACGCTGTGCGATACTGATTATAGACCATTTCAAGACTGCGAATGTCCCAGTTAGACGACGCCATATCCCGGTACAACAAGCTGCTGGAAAACGGCCCGTATCGCGACCTCGCGTGGGTAGACGATCTCCAGAAGCGGATGGAAGAGGAACACCTCTCCGCCGGCGGGCGGCTGATCTGCCCGTTTCTGCGCCCCAATTTCATTACCCGCCGCCAGTACGAGACCCTGGTGAAAACCGGGGAAGCGCTCATCAGCGCCATCGACCGGATGCAGCGCATGGTGCTGGCCAGCCCGGCGCTGCTCGCGCGTATGGAACTGCTGCCGGCCGAGAAGATGCTGGCCGCCATCGATCCCGGGTACCAGGTGCCGGAAGTGGCCGCACGTCTGGATTCGCATGTGTGCAACGGCACTTTGCACGTGGTGCAGTATAATGCCGACTCGCCGAGCGGCGCCGCGTACACTGAAATGCTGGCCGATCTGTTCTACGATTCGCCTCCTGTAAGAGAGTTTCGCAAACGGTATCACCTGAGCCGGGTGGGCGGCAAGAAGCACCTGCTAGGCGCGCTGCTCAAGGCGTACAAGCAGTTTGGCGGGCACAAGAAGCCGAATATCGCCATCCTGGAGTTCCGTCCGGCGTATCACTCCGAGCAGAGCGAATTTCAGTTCTTCCGCGATTTCTTCCGCGAGGAAGGCTATGCGGTCGAGATCGTTTCGCCGGACCAGTTGGAATACCGCAACAAGGTTCTACGCAAGGGGAATTTCGAGATCGACCTGGTCTACCGGCGGGTCAGCATCCAGGAATTCCTGATGCGATTCGACCTGACGCATCCGCTGGTGCGCGCCTACCGCGAGCATACGGTTTGCGTGGTCAACAGCTTTCGCTCGGAACTGGCGCACAAGAAGGCCATGTTCGCGCTACTGACCGACGACGCACTGACGGCCAAGTTCCCAGCCACGGAGCGCAAGGCGATCCACGATCATGTGCCGTGGACGCGGCTGGTGGCCGCCGGCAAGACGACGTATCACGAAGACACCATCGACCTGGTCGAGTTCATCACGCAGAATCGCGAGAGGCTCGTGCTGAAGCCCAACGACGATTACAGCGACCTGCACAGCTTCTTCGGATGGGAGATGGACGAAGCGGCCTGGGACCGCGCGCTGAAGCAAGCCATGCGCGCGCCTTACGTGGTGCAGGAGAAAGTCGATCCGGTGCGCGCCGTGTTCCCGATGGTCACCTACGGCCAACTGGAATTTAAGGAAATGCAGGTCGATGTGCACCCGCACGCATATCTGGGCAAGGTGCTGAGCTGTTCGAGCTGGCTCTCGACCGGCAATACGGGCTTCTCTTCGGTGGGCGGTCTCGTGCCAACTTTCATTCTCGACAACAAGCAGTGAGTTTTCGGGTCCGCTTTCGGTTCTAGCCTGGCCCTGACTTGCGGAGGAATCCCGCCGGGTTATGCTAGTCTAGATCGGCAACGGGGACTTCGGTGGAGACGTATCCATTCAACGAGCGATATATCGGGGGTCTTCGCGACCGGGATCCGGAGATCGAATCGCATTTCGTTGCCTATTTCAAAATGCCGCTCTGGCTGAAGGCCCGCCGGCAGTTGCGCGCCACGGACCGGGCGGAGGATGCTGTCCAGGAGACGCTGCTGCGGGCCTTCCGCTATTTCCAATCGGGCAAGGGCCTGGAGTTTCCCGAACGTTTGCCGGCTTTCGTCCAATCGATTTGCCACAATGTGACATTGGAGATGATCCGCGCGAATGACCGTTACCGCCAGGCTCCGGAGAACAGCCCGGATCCGGAAGACCCGCGCATCGACCTGCATCTGCAGATCGTCACCGAGGAGCGCCAGCGGCTGGTGCACGAAGTGCTCGCTCAACTTCCGGATAAGGATCGGGAATTGTTACAGTTAGCGGCGATCGAGGAGAAGGATAAAGAGGAGTTGTGTGCGCGCTACGGCGTGAGCCAGGAGTATCTGCGGGTGCTGCTGTTCCGGGCGCGCCAACGCTTTTTGACCGAGATTCGCAAGCGGGGCGGCGGAACGCCGCTCAAGGCCCGGGGCGCGGGATGATACGTTCACCGGTTATCAGTCACTGACCAGATGGGAATAGACAATGGACCATTCTGAGGCGGTCAGCGGCCACGCCGTCGAGCGGTATCTGCTGGGCGAGATGAGTGAACCGGAGGCGGAGGCTTTTGAGCAGCATTTTTTCGAATGCACAGCGTGTTCTGAGGACCTGTCCTCCGGCGCGCTGCTGGTAGAGAATCTGCGCGCGCTGCCCGTGCGCGCAGACGCGCGCCAGCCGGCCGCTCCGGAGAAGGACAGGGCGGCGAAGCCCGAGCGTACGCGCCGGTTCGCGCCATGGTGGAAGCAGCCGCTATTTGCCGCACCTGCCTTTGCCGCGGTAGTTCTGGCGTTCGTGACGGGCTACCAGGCGCGCGAGCTGGCGCGTGCCAACCGCCCGGAGTCGCTGCTGGTCTACGATTTGAAGTCCGCCCGCGGGCCGTTCAACCAGGTGCGTGTCCCGGCGGGCGCGACGCATTTCGCGCTGAGTGTGGATCTGCTCGAAGACTCGTCTCCGCGCTACCGCTGCGATTTTGAAGACAGCGCGGGGCGGGTGCGCTTCTCGGTGGACCATGCCGCGCCTCCGCAGGGCGAACCGTTGAGCGTCCTTGTTCCGGCCGGCGTGATGGGTCCAGGAGAGTACACGCTGATCGTGCGCGGCCTGGAAGGCTCCCAGGCGGGAGCCGACCTCGCGCGCTATCACTTTGAAGTCGTCAAATAATCAGGAGGCATATGATCGAGCGTTTTCGCTACCACGCTTTCACGACGGGCGTTTCGGGCCACATCACGCACCCTTTCGATGAGATCCTTCCGATCCAGGCCTCGATTGCCTTGCCGGAGTCGGGAGGTTTCGGCACGGCGCGCGCCGAGCGTTTTGATTTTCACGGCATCTTTTCGTTCGAGTCCGCGCAGGCGGCGGTGGCGGGAAACTTCAGCCCG
This sequence comes from Bryobacteraceae bacterium, assembly GCA_035541265.1. Taxonomy (GTDB): domain Bacteria; phylum Acidobacteriota; class Terriglobia; order Bryobacterales; family Bryobacteraceae; genus Bog-159. Next base: position 6,764 of record DATKNQ010000142.1, on the reverse strand, counting down.
AAGGATCGATCGTTCGACGCCGTGGCGACGGTGACCATCAATGGCCTGAACATTCTCAATATGGTGACGGCCGACCGGGTGGTGGCGCGCATCGCTTCGTCGCATCCCGAAGATCCCGCGCTGGGCCACTCGATCACGCCGCTGGGCTCCTATTTCGAGAACCTGCGCATCGCGGGCTTCCGCGTGGATCTGGATCTGGCCACCTGCACGTTCGACCGCCTGGACAATGCCACGAAACTGCGCGCGGCCTATCGCGACAACCAGGAAGGCTTCCGCGATGAGTTCGACAGGCTCACGCTCACCGGGCGGAACGATGTGCCCGCCGGTTTGCGCAAGTACTTTCCGTGCCTAGGGCCGCAGGCTCCGCGCATCGAGGAATCGCGCGGCGTGATCGCCTGCTCGCTGGTCCGCGAAGTTGCCGGCCTGCCCAAGGAATTGCGGCCGGTGGGCCACGTGATTCGCGTGCCGGGCTTCGGAATTGTCCGGCTGGCCGAGTTCATCATCACGGACAACGAGCGCAGCATCACCATGCTGCAGGTGGATTTGGGGAGTACGCCATCCGGCTCCGGATCGATCGGCGGCGCGGCAGGCAACGGGTCGGACTACTGAGATGCTTCAGGCGGGCCGAGGGCCTGCCGCAGGCTGGGAGCCTACCCACGGCGTTGCTACAATAAGAGCATCAGATGCGCGGCGCACGTTGGTTTATCTGGATCATCCCGGTCGCCATCATCGTAATCGTTGCCGGCGTGACCGCGACGTATCGCATTCAAAACAAAGAGTTACGGGAGAAAGCTCCGGCCAAGCCGGAGGCTCTGGCCGCGGAACTAAGTTCAGCGGCGCAGGATTGGAGTTGGATCCAGACGTCCGCCGAAGGCCGCACGGTTTGCCGCATTACCGCCAAGGACGCCCGGCAGGTGAAGGATAAGAACCAGGTTGAGCTGGAACACGTCGAGTTACAACTTCCTTCCATGCATGGCGACACACACGATGTGGTGCACTGCGCGCGCGCGCAATATAACCAGGGTGACAAACGCCTCTACTCCGACGGCGAGGTGCTGATCACGCTGGCGGTGCCCAACGACGGGGAGCCCAAGCATAAGCTGGTTTCGATTCGCTCGTCGGGAGTCACTTTCGATAGCGGCACAGGCAAAGCGTCGACGGATCGTCTGACCACGTTCGAGTTTGAGAATGGCGACGGCCGGGCGATGGGCACATCGTACGATCCGGGAACGCGCGAGCTGTTCATGAACCGCCAGGCCGAACTACAGTGGAATCCGCCGGGGCCGCACGCCAAGCCGATCCACATCGAGGCCGGGCAGGTGATCTACCGCGAAAACGCGGCGGGAATCTGGCTGAGCCCGTGGGCCAAGATGACGCGCGACCATACCGAGGTGGAAGCGGCCGATACTTCGATTGCGCTGGAGGACGGCAAGATCCATCATGTGGACGCGCAGCACGCGCACGGCACGGATGCTTACCCCAATCGCAAGCTGCAGTATGGCGCCGATCATCTGACGGTGGATTACGGCGACGACGGCGAGGTTGAAAAGATCATCGGTGAAGGGAACGCGCAGCTGGTTTCCACGTCGGAGGGTTCGCAAGTGACGGCGACCGGCAATCGCGTGGAACTGCATTTCGCCGACTACAACGACCAGAGCACGCTCACGGACGCGCTGGTGAGCGGGCATGGGTACCTGGAATCGAAGCCCGCGCCCGGAGCCGTCCTGCCGTCCGGCCACGATCCGGCAGAGACGCGCGTGCTGCGTAGCGAGATTATCCAGATGAAGATGCGGCCCGGCGGGCGGGAGCTCGCGAACCTGGAAACTCAGGCGCCCAGCCAGTTGGAGTTCTTTCCCAATCACGCCGGGCAGCGGCATCGCAAGTTCTTCGGCGATCGCATGTGGATCGCTTATGGGGCGCAGAATCGCGTGCAATCGTTCACCGCGGTGAATTGCAAAACGGAGAGCGATCCGACTCCCGAGGAAGCCGCCAAGAAGCGCCCGGCGGCCGTGACGGCCAGCAAGAACGTGAGCGCGGCATTCGATCCGAAGACCAGCCAGTTGACGCGCATGGAGCAGTGGGGCGATTTTTCCTACGAGGCCGGCGACCGGAAAGCGCGGGCGGAGCGCGCCATTCTGGAACAGGCAGATAATCGCATCACGCTGGATCAGCACGCGCGCATGTGGGACCGCACCGAGAATACGACGGCCGATCATATCGTGCTGGATGAAAAGAACGGCAACTTCAACGCCGTGGGACACGTCAATTCCAGCCGGATGCCGGATCAGGAAAAGAAGAAGAGCGACTCGGCGATGCTCTCAAACGACGAACCGCTGCAAGCCGTGGCGCGCGCCATGACCTCCGCCAATCACAACCGCCTGGTGAAGTACGACGGCGATGCGGTGCTGTGGCAAGGCGCCAACCGCATTCAGGCGGACCACGTGGAGATCGACCGCGACAAGCGCTCGATCGTGGCCGACGGGCACGTCATCACGCAGTCGCGCGAGGAAGACAAGAAAGATAGCGCTGCGCCGGCTCCGGCCAAATCCGCCGGCACGGCTCCCGCCGTATTCACAGTGGTCAAAGCGCCGCATATGGTTTATACCGATCAGGACCGCCTGGCGCACTACTCGGGCGGTGTCGTGCTGAGCCGCGAGGGATTGCAAATGAAAGCTGTTAATCTGCGCGCCTGGCTGGCCGAACAAAGTGCCGACAGCCGCCTGGAAAAAGCTTTCGCCGACGGCGGCGTGGAGATTATTCAGAAAGGGCCGCTGCGCACGAAGACCGGCTCGAGCGAGCACGCCGAGTACTACACGGATGAAGACAAGATTGTGCTGCGCGGCGGCAATCCGCAGATGCGCGACAACGTGCGCGGAAACACCCGCGGCACGGAGTTGATCTACTACTCCGACGATGACCGGTTGCTGGTGAATGGCTCGGTGGCCAGTCCGGCGCTCAGCCATATCGTCCGCAAACATCAATGAGCAAACTGGAAACCCGGGAAATTTCGAAGGCGTATCGCGGGCGCAAGGTGGTGGACGGCGTAACGCTGAGCGTGGACCAGGGCGAAGTGGTCGGGCTGCTGGGTCCCAACGGCGCGGGCAAGACGACGTCCTTCTACATGATCGTGGGGCTGATCAGCCCGGATTCCGGTTGCATCCTGGTGGACGACGCGGACATCACCCCGCTGGCCATGTACCAGCGCGCGCGGCGCGGCATCAGTTATCTGCCGCAGGAAGCCAGTGTGTTTCGCAAGCTGACGGTGGAAGAGAACCTGATGGCGATTCTCGAAACGCTACCGCTGCGGAACCAGCAACGCCACCAGACGCTCGACCGGCTGATCGAGCAGCTGGGCCTCGATAGAGTGCGCCGCAGCCAGGGGTACATGCTTTCCGGCGGCGAGCGGCGGCGCGTCGAGATTGCCCGTTCGCTGGTGATCAGCCCGAGCTTCCTGCTGCTGGACGAGCCGTTTTCAGGCATCGACCCGATCCAGGTGCTGGAACTGCAGCGCATCATCTTCGAGTTGAAGCGCTCGGGCATCGGGATCCTGGTCACCGACCACAACGTGCGCGAAACGCTGATGGTGACCGACCGGGCCTACATCATCGACAACGGGCGCATCTTCCGCGCCGGCAGCCCGGAGGCGCTGGCGCGCGATCCGGAAGTGAAGCGCGTCTATCTGGGCGAGTCCTTCAGCCTGCAGATCTGACCCCCGCCGCGTGGCGCCTGTCTTTCCGCACAAGCGGGCCGCGTGTTTTGCACGCGAATGGCGCGGTCGATCCAGTCACGGGAGCCTGTATTTCGCCGATTGTCTGAATCGCGACCGCTCCACGGGCAAGTCATGATGGCCGGATCCTCGCGCGGGCCGCAGGGCTCCTGAATCGCGGCCGGAAGGACGTCTCGCCCAACCGGAAATAACGATTGTCCGCAGCGAGCGCGGTGGAGCCGGCGAGACCGTATCCTTTGCCACCCTGGCCCATTCATGCGGCGTGTCGATGGTCTGGTTGATGCCCGCGCCTGCCGCGGATCGGACGACAGATTCTGCCTGCGTCGTTAGCACATAGGCGTTCGTGAGCGATGAGAGCAGCGGCCACGCCTGCCGGGATTGCGGGTGCGGACTTGAGGTTGGAGACACGCGGCAGATCTCTCCGGAGTGCGCACGGAGAGCGATCGGGCGCCGTCGATTTGGGTTGATGCGCGCGAGGTTCTTTGCCAATGCGCTATGGTGAATGAAAGGAATGGAGGCAAATGTGAGCACACGCCGCGAATTTGTTACCCGGTTGGCTGAAGGGGCCGTTTCGGCTGCCAGCCTCGCCGCTGCAGCGTCCGGCGCGCGGAGAGTCAGTGATCGCGTCCGGTTCGGGCTGGTCGGAGCTGGCGACCGCGGCACGCAGATTTTCCGGGCGGCGTTGAATTGCCCGAATGCCGAGGTCGTGGCCGTCGCCGATGTGTACACGCGCCGGCTGGAGCACGCCAAGAGTCTGGCACCGAACGCGGCGACCTATAAGGAGTACCGCCGCCTGCTGGATGACAAATCGATCGACGCGGTTCTGATTGCGGCCCCGCATCATCAGCACGCCCCAATCTTCGTGGCGGCTATCGAGGCTGGCAAAGATGTGTACGTCGAGAAAACCATGGCGTTCAACCCGGAGCACGCCCGGCGGATGAAACACGCTTATACGGGGTCCAACCGTGTCGTGCAGGTAGGTTCGCAGGCCACCAGTGGCCCCGCCGTTGCCCAGGTGCGCGAGTTTCAGACACCCGCCCGCATGGGTACGATCACCGCCATCCACACCCATCATTACCGAAACTCGCACGACGGCGGGTGGAAACGCCCGATCCCGTCCGACTGCGACCAGGAGCATGTCGATTGGATCGCCTGGCAAGGAGACCGGCCGCATTACGAATTCGATCCGAACCGTTATATGAACTGGCGCTTTTTCTGGGACTATTCCGGCGGAAACGTATTCGAGAATATGGTGCACCAGGTCATCTTCTGGTACAAGATGATGGATCTGGATATCCCCCGCACTGTGACGATGGGCGCAGGCAACTATCTCTGCCCGGAGATGGAGGTCCCGGACACTTACGATGTAGCCATGGATCACGGTACCCTGCTCTTCAGTTGGAATTCGATGTTCGGCAACCGATACTACGGAGAGAACACCGACGAACTGCTTGGCAACAAGGGTACGGTCACCCGCTTCGAGGACGAAAGCGTCACATACGAGCAGCAAGGTAGAGGCGAAGATCATGCCGCCCCGAAGCGGAGCGCGGGGATTTCCGATGAGCATCTCACCCAGATGCACATGAACAACTTCTTCGACTGTGTGCGCAGCCGCAAACCGCCCAACTGCCCCTTCGAGCTGGGGTATCGTTCCGCGATCGCCTGCCGGATGGCCCTCGAGTCTTATCGCATGGGGCGCGCGGTCAAATGGGATAGGGACCGCGAAGAGATCGTATGAACTGGAGCGCCGCAGGCGCAGCTCAATCTTGCCGGCGGTCCGCCAAACCGCCGCACCGCTGGGATACAATTGGCCATGTTCGCCTACGACGCGACCCTCCTCTCCGCTGTCCAGGCCGTTCCCCGATCTATCGCGGAGGTCCTCCAAATCCTCCGGACCATCGACGCCACTTGTATCGACGGGGATGGCCTGAAATGGTTCAACTGGCTGTATTTGCAGGTGACGCAGGCAGTCGAAGCACGGGTCGCAGGTGGTGGATTCGCTGATCCCGAGTGGCTTGCCCAACTCGACGTGCAGTTCGCGTGTCTCTACTTCTCTGCCCTCAAATCCTCTCTCTCCAGCCAGCCAACCTCCAACTGTTGGCAAAACTTGTACAGCGCCCGCAGCCAGGGCGCAATCGCGCGAATCCAATTCGCGCTGGCAGGCATAAACGCCCACATCAATCACGACCTGCCTGAAGCCATCGTCACCACGTGTCAGATCACCGGTCGAACCCCGGATCACGGTGGTACAAACTATCGCGACTACACTGCACTCAATTCCACGCTCGAAAGCCTCATTGAATCCGCAAAACAGACACTGCACGTCCGCCTCCCCGGCGGAACACTTCCGCCGGTCTCCCATCTGGCGGATACATTCGCCGCCTGGAACGTGAGCGCTGCCCGGGAGTCAGCCTGGCAAAACGCTGAACACCTCTGGCAACTCCGTACGATTCCGTCACTTGCCGCTAGCTTCGTCGATGTGTTAGATGGCTTCACGACCGTGATCAGCAAGGCCCTGATGGTGCCAGTCCCGTAAGTCAGCCGTCCTAAATGGAGTGATTGTCGGGGCATCAGGTAACAGCGGGAGGGCTGTCTCCCGGCCGCTTGGGGCGCTGCGGGTGTCAGCGGTGGAATGCAAGGGACGACCGGACGACCAGGGTCAGTTCTCCAGCTTGACCACGGCCAGTTTCGTGACGGCAGGAATGTCCCTTGGCCCTTTAATGTGGCGCGCCGCCAGGATCTTTCACCCAGGATGAACGAGACGCGGAAGTTCCCCCGGGCACGGGGAGGATCGTGCGTTTCGCGCAGCCTTTAGGGAATAGGTCGTCCACCCCTGAGTGGCCACGTCGTGTGGACCGGCGGCCAGTTAGGTTTTGGCACGGAGAAGGTCAACTGATGGCGTTTTGTCACGGTCGGAGGGTTTTTGAGCCGATTGACTGCCGTGTGGTATCGCAAATTCTGGAAGTGGTTTAAAATCAAAGAAGCTTTACATGTCGGGGCGTAGCGCAGCCTGGTAGCGCACCTGCCTTGGGCGCAG
>DATKNQ010000141.1:0-73551 GCA_035541265.1 Bryobacteraceae bacterium | reverse complement strand
GGTGGGCGGCAAGGTAAGCAATGCCCGCAGTACGCCGAAGTTCACCAAGCTGGCCATTCCGTTCCTGCCCAACAATCCGCCGCGCTGGCCGGAGGTGGTGGAGGCCGTGACGAAGATCGTGGATATCTATGCCGCCCACGCGCACAAGTATGAGCGCCTGGGCGAGTGGGTGGAGCGCATCGGCTGGCCGCGCTTCTTCCAATTGACCGGCATCGAATTCACGCGCTATCACATCGACGATTTCAAGAACGCGGGCCAGACATTTGCCAGGAGCGCGCATCTGCGATTTTAGCAGCGCGTAAAAAGGAGTTACGGATCTTATGACACCGAAAACTGCTGAGAATCCACAAGAGCTGAGCGCCATCCTGAAAAACTGGCAGACGCTCGAGAACGCCGCCATTACGCACACCACCGAAGTCATCAGCAAGACCAGCAATCCGCTCATCCAACTGCTGATGGAAATCATCCGCCAGGATTCGGTGATGCATCACCGGGTGCAGCAGGTGCTGCTCGACAGTATCGAGAAGCAAGCCTTCACGCTCACTCCCGAAGAGTTGGCCGGTCTTTGGGACATGATCGAGAAGCACGCCGAAGTGGAAAAGCAGACCATCGAGCTGGCGGAGAAGGCCCGCAATAACTGCCGTCTCTTCGTGCAGCGCCACCTGCTGACCTACCTGATCGAAGACGAAAAGAAACACGACCGGCTGCTCGGCCAGCTCGAAGACTTCAAACGCGGCATTTACCCCTACGCTTAGGAGCCGTCATGCCGCTGTTTAAGGATGTCAAGAAACCGATTATCAAGGCGGCCGCTCCCACAGGTGCGGAGATCAGCCCGCAGCGGCCGTCTTACGTAGCCAAGGTTCCGCCCTGCACGGGCGGATGTCCATGCGGTACGGACATTCGCGGCTGGCTGACTACCATCGCCCAAGCCGACGCCTATGGGCGGACCAGCGCCGAAGCCTATCGCATCGCGTGGGAACGGATTACCGAGCGTAATCCTTTTCCCGCGGTGTGCGGGCGCGTCTGCCCCCACTTGTGCGAGGATGGCTGCAACCGGCGGCTCAAGGACGGCGCGGTGGCCGTCAACGCGCTGGAGCAATTCGTGGGCGATTTCGGGCTGGCCGAGGGAATGCAACTGAGCAAACTCCCCGGCGAGCGCAAAACCGAGAGCATCGCCATCATCGGCGCGGGTCCCGCGGGCTTGTCTTGCGCCTACCAACTGGCCCGCCGCAACTATCCCGTTACCGTCTTCGAAGGGTTCAGCCAGCCAGGCGGCATGCTGCGTTACGGAATCCCCAAGTACCGGCTGCCGCGTGAGGTTCTGGACGGCGAAATCCAACGCATCCTCGATCTGGGCGTCGAGCTGAAATGCAATGCCATGGTGGGGCGGGATGTCTCGCTCGAGGATCTGCGGCGCGAGTATAAGGCGGTCTTCGTAGGCATCGGCGCGCACAGCGGAGTGCGGCTGCGGATTCCCGGCGAGGATGCCAGCAACGTTTACACGGGCACCGATTTTCTCAACCGCGCGAACAGCGGCGAGAACATCAACCTGGGCGCCAAGGTGCTGGTAGTGGGCGGCGGGGACACGGCCATCGATTCCGCGCGCGTCGCCAAGCGCCTGGGCGCCGATGTGACCATTCTCTACCGGCGGACCCGTTCGGAGATGCCGGCCATCAAGCCGGAAATCGACGGCGCCCTGGAAGAGGGCGTGGCCATTCAATTCCTGACGGCTCCGGTCGAGATTCTGCATCAGAACGGCGTGACCACCGGCATGCGCTGCATGCGCATGGATCTGGGCGCGCCGGACGCCTCCGGCCGGCCGCGGCCGGTGCCGATCGCCGGATCGGAGTTCAATCTGGAGGCGAACACCATTATCGCCGCCATCAGCCAGGAGCCGCGCGTGGATGGTCTCGCCATCCTGCGGCAAAAGGGAGCATGGATCACCGCCGAGCGCGCGCAGGTGCCAGGCATGGAAGGCGTCTTCACGGGCGGCGACGACGTCGAATTAGGCCTGGTGACCATCGCCATCTCGCAGGGCCGTTTCGCCGCCGAGGCGATCGATGCCTGGATCCAGGGCAAGCCGATGGACCCGCTCGCGCCCGTTCCCAAGATCGGGCCGGAGCGCGTGAAGCTCGATTGGTATAAGCCCGCCGAACGCCACGAGCGCCATCACGTGGCCGTCGCAGAGCGCGCCGCCGACACCGAGATTCAGCAAGGGTTAACGGAAGCCGAAGCGCTCGAGGAAGCCAAGCGCTGCATGTCCTGCGGCATGTGCATGGACTGCGAGACCTGTTGGATGTATTGCACCAACAACTGCTTCGTCAAGTTGCCCAAGGGAGAGCATTACAAGATCAAGATGGAGCTTTGCAACGGATGCAAGAAATGCGCGGAGGCTTGCCCGTGCGGCTACATCGAGCTGCATTAACCATTCATGGAGGTATGAAAAAGTGCCTGTTCTTGAATTGAATCAACATAAATATGACGTCGACGAAGACGGCTTCCTGCAAGAGCCGGGAGTCTGGAACCAGGATGTGGCCAAGGATTTCGCGACCACCGAGGGAGTCGCCGAGCTGACCGAGAATCACTGGAAGGTGATCAATTACCTGCGGAACTATTATCTGCAGTTCGGCATCGCGCCCATGATTCGCAAGCTGTGCAAGGAAACCGGATTCAAGCTGAACGAGATTTACGCGATGTTCCCATCCGGACCGGCCAAGGGTGCCTGCAAGCTTGCCGGGCTGCCCAAGCCCACCGGCTGCGTGTAATCAGCCCTAGGGGGATTCGTGCAGACCAAAGAGGCCATTGCCAGAGAGTGGCTCGCGTGCTTGCTGCGCACGTATCCGGGCCAGAGCGCCGGGTTCCTGGCGGCGGAACAGGACCCCTTCCGCAACCCGGTGGGCCACACGTTCCACGAGGCCCTCGGCACGCTGCTCGATGAGCTGATGGCGGACATGCACACCGGGCGCGTGCGTGCCGCTTTGGGTTCGATGGTCCAGATCCGGGCCGTGCAGGACGCGACTCCCGCCCAGGCCCTGGAATTCTTATTCCAACTCAAACCGATTCTGCGCCGGCAGGCTGCGGGACCGGATCTGGACCATCTTTATACCCGCATCGACCAGATGGCCCTGATGGCGTTCGATCTGTACATGCAATACCGCGAGAGAACCTACGCCGCCAGAACCAACGAGGCCCGCCGCCGGATCTTCGTGCTGGAACGGCGCTTCGGTCCGCTGGAGGCGGCGGCCTGCCAGCCGGAGGGTACGTCATGAGCAGGGCAGTTCTGCCGCTCGCCTGCGTCATCGCCGTGGGACTGGCCGCGGCGGCTGCCGGCACGATCCACGGCGTCGCGGCCATGGTCACCATAGCGATTCCCTACGCCGCGTTCGCCACGCTGCTACTGGGCTTGAGCTGGCGCGTCGTCCGCTGGTCGCTTGCGCCGGTGCCGTTCCGCATCCCCACCGTCTGCGGCCAGCAGAAGTCGCTCTACTGGATCAAATCCTCCAAGCTCGAGAGCCCGTCGACCACACTGGGCGTGATCGGCAGAATGGCGCTCGAGATCCTCACGTTTCGCAGCCTGTTCCGCAACGTGCACTCGCGCCTGGAGCCTGGCCCCCGGCTGATCTATCGCGAGGCCAAATGGCTGTGGCTGGCGGCCATGGCATTTCACTGGTCCCTGTTGATTATCCTGCTGCGCCACCTGCGGCTGTTCGTCGAGCCTGTGCCGGCCATCGCGGTCGTGCTCGACCGTCTGGACGGCTTCTTCCAGATCGGCGTGCCGATTGTCTATGTCACCGACGTGGTGATCGTGGTGGCGCTCCTGTATCTGCTACAGCGACGGTTTCGCGAGCCGCAGTTGCGCTACATCTCGCTCGCCACCGATTATTTCGCGCTGTTCCTGCTGCTCGCGATCGCGCTCACCGGCATCGTGATGCGATATCTTGTGCGCACCGACGTGGTGGCGGTCAAGCAGTTCGCCATCGGCCTCGCGATCTTCCGGCCGGCGGTCCCGCAGAACGTGGGCGCCTGGTTCTACGCCCACCTGGCGCTGGTCAGTACGCTGGCGGCGTATCTGCCCTTCAGCAAGCTGGTTCACATGGGCGGCGTCTTCCTCAGCCCCACGCGCAACCTGGCCAATAACAATCGTATGAAACGGCATATCAATCCCTGGAATTATCCGGTGAAAGTCCACACCTACGAAGAATGGGAAGACGAGTTCCGGGAAAAAATCGAGGCGGCCGGACTGCCCGTCGAGAGGCGCTGAGCTATGGCGAATCCGAGTCCCCAGGATCTTGTGCAGATCGAATACCAGCCCGCGGCCCGGGACTGGATGGACGCCGCGGTCGAGTTTCGCAAGGGAACTTTCTGCTACAGCGCGCTACCCAAGAATCTGAACTACCTCGGCCTGCCGAACGCGCGTGAATGGCAGCCATTCGACGTGGATTGGAAGCTACCCCCGAACTGGAAACAGATCATCCTGGACGGCATGAAGGACCGTCTTGGAAAATACCGCTCGTTCCGCCTGTTCATGGACATCTGCGTGCGCTGCGGCGCCTGCGCCGACAAGTGCCACTTCTACATCGGCTCGGGCGATCCCAAGAACATGCCAGTGCTGCGCGCCGAGTTGATCCGCTCCGTCTATCGCCGCTATTTCACCGCCGCCGGCCGCCTGCTGGGTCCGCTGGCGGGCGCGCGCGATCTGACCGAGGACGTCATCAAGGAGTGGTTCTACTACTTCTACCAGTGCACCGAATGCCGCCGCTGCTCGGTCTACTGTCCGTACGGCATCGACACCGCGGAGATCACCATGATCGGCCGCGAACTGTTGAACCTGATCGGGTGCAACATCAACTGGGTGCTGGAGCCGGCGGCCAACTGCTTCCGCACCGGCAATCACCTGGGAATTCAGCCCCATGGCTTCAAGGACAGCGTGGATTTCGCGGTGGATGAGCTGGAAGAACTCACCGGCGTCCGCGTGGATGCCTCCATCAACCGCAAAGGCGCGGAGGTGCTGTTGGTCGTACCCTCAGCGGACTATTTCGGCACCCCGCATTACTACACCTTCCTGGGCTACCTGGCGCTGCTGCACGAGATCGGCCTGGACTACACGTTCAGCGCGTATGCTTCCGAGGGCGGCAATTTCGGCCTGTTCAACTCGCACGAGATGATCAAGCGGCTGAACGCCAAGATCTATGCGGAAGCCAAACGGCTGGGCGTGAAGTGGATCCTGGGCGGCGAATGCGGCCACATGTGGCGCGTCCTGCACCAATACATGGACACCATGAACGGTCCGGCGGATTTTCTGGAGGAGCCCGTCTCGCCGGTCACCGGGACGCACTTCACGCACGCCCGGTCCACCAAGATGATTCACATCTGCGAGTTCACCGCCGACCTGATCCACGAGGGCAAGCTGCGCCTGGATCCCTCGCGCAACGACCGGTGGAATGTGACGTTCCACGATTCCTGCAATCCGGCGCGCGCCATGGGGCTGATCGAAGAGCCGCGTTACATCCTGCGCAACGTGGTCCGGCAGTTCCACGAAATGCCCGAGAATACCATCCGCGAACAGACCTTCTGTTGCGGCTCCGGCTCAGGATTAGGTACCGACGAAAACTTCGAGATGCGCATGCGCGGCGGTCTTCCGCGCGCCAATGCGGTGCGCTATGTGCACGACAAGTACGGCGTGAATCTGCTGACCTGCATTTGCGCCATCGACAAGGCCACCTTGCCGCCGCTGCTCGAATACTGGGTTCCGGGGGTGGAGGTGGCCGGCATTCACGAACTGGTCGGCAATGCGCTCATCCTGCGCGGCGAGAAGCAGCGCACCACCGATCTGCGCGGCGAGCCGCTGGCCGCAGCCACGGAACAGGAGGTGGCCCATGCGTGACCGGCCTGTGATCTACTGCGGGCTGCTGCTGTTCGCCGGATTCCTGACGCTGCCCATCTGGCACAATCTCGCGGCGCACGTCACCACCAAAGGCCCCGCGCCGGTGCTGCCCGCGCACGAGAAGCAATGCGTCGCGCCGCTGGCTTACATGCGGACCTCGCATATGGATCTTTTGTTCGATTGGCGGGCCGACGTGGTGCGGCAGAGCGGGCGGGACTACACCACCTTCGACGGAAGGCATTACAACATGAGCCTGACCAAGACCTGCCTCCAGTGCCACGGCTCCAAGGCCGAATTCTGCGACCGCTGCCACAATTACACGGCCGTCTCGCTGCCCTGTTGGAATTGCCACCTCGATGTCAAGCCCGTGTTGAGGAGCGCCAGATGAAGATCTCACGTAAGGACTTCCTGCGGCTGAGCGGGCTCGGGTGCGTCGGGCTGACGTTCCGGAAATTGGCCGCCGCGGCCGGCCGCACGCGTTGGGGCATGGCCATCGATACCGCCAAATGTCTGAAGCAGCCGGACTGCACCAAGTGCATCGAGGCGTGCAATCACGCGCACAATGTGCCGCAATTGCCGGATCCGCGGCACACCGTCAAATGGATCTGGAAAGAGCCGTTCGACCGCGCCTTCCTGAACCAGGTCGACGACTATTCGCCGCTGCGCGCGGCGCCCGTGATGGTGCTCTGCAATCACTGCGACGATCCGCCCTGTGTGCGCGTCTGTCCCACGCAGGCTACTTTCAAGCGTGACGACGGCATTGTGGAAATGGATTATCACCGCTGCATCGGCTGCCGCTATTGCATGGCCGCTTGCCCTTACGGTTCGCGCAGCTTCAACTGGCAGGACCCGCGCGCGTACATTCACCAGCCCAACCCGGATTTTCCGACGCGTACCAAGGGCGTGGTAGAAAAATGCAATTTCTGTTCCGAGCGGCTGGCCGTTGGACAGCCGCCAGCTTGCGTCGCGGTGTGTCCCGAGAAGGCGCTGGTATTCGGCAACCTGGCCGACCCGCATTCGGAGATCCGCCAACTGCTGGCCTCCCGCCGGCATATGCGGCGGAAGCCCGAACTAGGTACCCAGCCCCAGGTGTTCTACATCGTATGAGGTTCCGCCATGCTGATGTTTGAAAAGGCGCTCACCGGCAGCCGCAGGTACTGGATATGGCTCGCCTGCCTGTTCGCGGTGATGCTTGCCGGTCTTCTGGCCTACCGGCGCCAATTGGACTACGGCCTCGGAATCACCGGCCTCAGCCGCGACGTCACCTGGGGCCTGTACATCGCCCAGTTCACGTTTCTGGTGGGCGTAGCGGCGTCCGCCGTCATGGTCGTGCTGCCCTACTACATACACCACGTGAAGGCCTTCGCCCGCCTCACCATCCTGGGCGAATTTCTGGCCATTGCGGCCGTGACCATGTGCATGCTCTTCATCTTTGTCGACATGGGCCAGCCCACGCGTGTATTCAATGTGCTGCTTTATCCCACGCCCCACTCCCTCATGTTCTGGGATATGATCTCTCTGGCAGGCTATCTGGTGTTGAATGCGGTGATCGCGTTCACCACTCTGCGCGCCGAACGCGAGAGTGTGGCGCCGCCGGTCTGGATCACAGCCGTCATCTTCTTATCCGTACCCTGGGCCGTCAGCATCCATACCGTTACGGCGTTCCTTTATAACGGTCTCCCCGGCAGGAGCCTGTGGCTCACCGCCATCCTGGCGCCGCGCTTTCTGGCCTCCGCGTTTGCCTCCGGCCCCGCCTTGCTGATCCTGCTGGCGATGATCATCGCCAAGGTGAACCATTTGCCGAGCCCGCGGGAACCGATTCAGAAGCTGGCCACGATCGTGACCTACGCCATGGTGATCAGCGTGTTCTTCGTGCTGATGGAATTCTTCACCGCGTTCTACAGCCACATCCCCGAGCACACCGAATCGCTGCGCTACATGTTCGCGGGCTTGGGCGGGCACGCGCGCCTTGCGCCCTGGATGTGGGTTTCGATGCTTCTGGCCGCCGTCTCTCTCGTCCTGCTGCTGGTGCCGCGATACCGCCATCACGATACGCTGCTCGCCGCGGCCTGCGGTATGGTGTTCGTGTCGCTCTGGATCGACAAAGGCATCGGCCTGATCGTAGCTGGATTTATCCCCTCGCCCTTTGGCGCGGTGACCGAATATTCGCCCTCCCTGCCGGAGATCCTCATCACGCTGGGGATCTGGGCGGTGGGCGCGCTGATTCTGACGGTGCTGTATAAGATCGCTTTCTCTGTCCGGGAGGGCGTGCTCTTCTCCCCCACGCCCTCCGCGAAAGCTGAAGTGCTCACGTGAAAAAAGCGTTCAACGAAGACTGGCTGTCCGTCTGGCTCGGCTTGTTCATCTTCGCGTTGTCGCTCGCGAGCTTTTTCGGTTTAGACGCCCTCGGTTGGGCTGTCTCAACCAATGTCTGGACCAGCCCCGCGAAAGCGCTGGGGCCTGCCTCGAAGCACTATGCCGGGCTGCCGGGGCTACTGTCGCTGCTGGCGACTTACGTGTTTCTCCTGGCGCTCATGACCCTCGGGGCCAGGACGCTGCACCTGGACCTGTGGCGATTCGCAAAAGGTTTCACCGCGGTCTTCTGCGCCGCTTATCTCTCGTGGATGATCGGAAGTTGGGCCTACATCGCCGCCACTCCCGATAAACGCGCGGCCTTCCACATCGGTTGGTCGCTCAACTTGACCAATGAAGCCGGTTACATCGTCGCCTTGATCGCCGGGCTCTTCGTGGGCAACTTTCTGCCTGTCGCAGCCGCGCGCATGAAGGAGGCAATCCGGCCGGAGTTATACATCAAGACCGCCATCGTCATCCTGGGCGGTTTCCTCGGCGTGACCGCGGCTGAGCAGCTCGGCCTGGCCACCTCCATCATGTTCAGCGGCCTGTCCGCGATCGTGGTGGCTTACCTGATTTATTGGGCCGTGGTGTACTACGTCGCGCGCCGCTTCTTCAAGTTCAGCCGCGAGTGGGCGGCGCCGCTGGCATCCGGCATCTCGATCTGCGGTGTGTCGGCCGCCATCGCCACCGGATCGGCGATCCGGGCGCGGCCGGTCGTTCCCGTGATGGTCTCCTCGCTGGTCGTCATCTTCGCCGTGATCGAGTTGCTTTTCCTGCCGTTTGTGGCGCAGACCTTCCTCTCGCATCAACCGATGGTTGCCGGAGCCTGGATGGGCCTGGCGGTGAAGACCGATGGCGCGGCGGTCACCAGCGGCGCCGTAACCGATGCCTTGATTCGCGCCAAAGCGCTGGCCGACTACGGTATTCATTACAAGCCCGGATGGATCATGGGCGTCAGCACTACCGTCAAAGTCTTCATCGATATCTTCATCGGGATCTGGGCGTTCGTGCTGGCCTGGATCTGGTCCGCCAAGATCGAACCTCAACGCGGGGAAAAGGTGAAAGCCGTTGAGATCTGGCAGCGCTTTCCCAAATTCGTGCTCGGCTATGTGGCGACCTTCGCCATCATCGCGGCGATCGGTCTGTCGATGCCGCACCTCGTTCCCAAGGTCAAAGCCGCCATGTCGCAAGCCAACGTATTCCGCGGCATCTTCTTCGTAATGACCTTTTTCACCATCGGCGTGGTCTCCGATTTTCGCAGACTGTGGCAGGAAGGTATCGGAAAGCTCGCCCTGGTTTATGTACTCAGCCTGTTCGGTTTCATTGTCTGGATCGGCCTGGCTATTTCCTGGATCTTCTTCCACGGTATCCAGCCGCCCGTCGCTTAAGGATCACATATATGAAACACACCCCGGTTGCCGAGAGGGTGAGCACGGCCGATGTGCCGAAACCGGCGCCACAAACCGCGCCGGCCGCGCCACCCAAGGCTGCGGAGCAGCCGAAACTCGCCGAAGAGCTTCAAAAGATGCCATACGAGCCGCTGCTGCCGATCGAGAAGAAGTTGGTCCTCTGGAGCATCCTGCTCGGCGTCTTCCTGCTTGTGGTGTTGATGTGGGCTAGCGGCGCGTTCTTTCGCACTTAAGCGCGAGGCCCGCATGCGTTTTCCCGTTTCGGGGGTCGAGTGCTCATTCTGGCTCCCGCCGGCCGCCGCGTTTCTGGTGGCCTTGTTGACAGCTCCGGCTGGGATCTCAGGGGCCTTTTTGCTCCTGCCCTTTCAGATCAGCGTGCTCGGTTTCGTGACCCCCGCGGTCACGCCCACGAATCTGATCTATAACCTGGTTGCCACGCCCGGCGCCATTGCGCAGTATATTCGTGAGCGCCGCATGGCCTGGGACGTGGCGTGGGCCGTCATGGCCGGAACTCTGCCCGGCGTTTTCCTGGGAGCCATCATCCGCATTCGCTTCCTGCCCGGCCCACGCTACGCAAAACTCTTCGTTGGATGTGTACTGCTTTACCTTGGTGTTCGCCTCCTGGTCCACACGGCGCCCTCACCGACCGCGAATCCCGATGGAGTCCCCGCGTTCCATCGCCGCCCGCTGATGGCCGCGGCATTGATTGCCGGAATCGTTGGCGGAATTTACGGAGTAGGCGGTGGGGCCATGATCGCGCCATTTGCCATGACGGTCTTACGGCTGCCCGCCCGCGCGATTGCGGGCGCGGCATTGCTTGGCACATGGGCGACTTCGGCGGTGGGTGTCGCCTCCTTCGAGGTGTTCAGCCGGACGGCCCTCGCCGCTAGCACGGCCGTACGGCCCGATTGGGCCTTGGGTCTTCTGTTTGGCGTGGGCGGCCTGGCCGGCGGCTATTTGGGCGCACGGCTTCAGAAGCGCTTGCCCGAGCGCTGGATCCGGGGCGTTCTCGGAGTTCTGGTGACAGGCTTGGCCCTCACTTACGTTATCGGGTTCTTGATGATATGACGAGAAGCTTCGTAGGGGTCTCACATTGGGCGATGCTCCTCTCGATGCTTGCCGCGGCCGTTCCCGCCGCGGCGCAATGCATCGTGGACAATCCGGGCGGCAGCCGGGTCAGCGCCAACCGGCCGGTGGATGAGGATGTTCCCGCCGCCCGATTCTCACCAATCGCGGAGATGAACGAGAAACTACCCGATTGGGTGTGTTTCACTGCCGGATATCGCACCCGCCTGGAGTCTTACAGCGCTGGAGGTTTCCAGCCCGGAAACTCCGATACGTACTTGCTGACGCGGTTCCGTCTGGGAATGCTGATCAAGCCCACCCATTGGATGAAAACATTCGTGGAACTGCAGGATGCCGATGCGTTTTGGAAGAAGGGGGTGTTGGGGCCGCCTTATCAAAGCACTTGGGATCTGCGACGCGCTTATGTCGACTTCGGAGATCTCGACGAAGGTCCCATCAGCTTGCGGGTAGGCCGTCAGGATCTGGCATTTGGCCACATGCGCCTGGTGGGCACCGCCTACTGGCGCAACGCTTCGCGCGGCTACGACGCCGCCATGCTGGCTGTGAAACACAACTCGGTCCGCGTGAACATATTTGCCGCCGCGCCGGTCATCAACGGTGATAACGGGCTCAGCCACCACCAGCCGGGAAACAACTTCGACGGCATCTACACCGCGCTGAAGAACTGGATTCCATCGTCGACCATTGAGCCGTATGTGCTCTGGCGGCTGACACCCGGCATCAAAACCGAAGAAGGCCACCTGGCCAAGCTCGACGAGAAGACCACCGGCGTCCGCTGGGCGGGTACGGCGCGCCCATTCGATTACGACTTGGAAACCGTAGGCCAATTCGGAGATATCGGCCCGGACCAGATTCGGGCTTGGGCCTGGAGTGGCATAGCCGGGTACACCTTTCGCTCGAACCGCTTCAAGCCGCGCGTGTTCGTGAAATATGATTTCGCATCGGGTGACAGGAACCCGAGAGACGGCGTACACGGAACGTTCGATCAGCTCTATCCCAATATCCACGACCATCACGGCCTGGCTGACCAGATCGCCTGGCAGAACCTGAAGTCTTACCGTACGGGCGCACGAATCTCGCTGCGGCGCAATTGGATGCTGGCCGGCGCGTACAACGACTGGTGGCTGGCCAGCCCCAACGATGCTTTCTACAGCGCCTCCGGCACGGTTGTGGCGCGCGATCCGACGGGCAAGTCGGGCACGCACATCGGCCACGAGTTTGACGTCCAGGCGTCATACCGGCTCAATCGGAATCTGGAACTCGGCGCGGGTGTCGGCTACATCCAGTCGGGTGACTTCCTGCTGCGCACGCATCACGCGCGGTCTTACACCTACCCCTATGTGATGCTTAATTACAACGTGTTCTAGACTAACCAGGCTGTAACTGGCTGGTGGATTGTACACGATTCAGCGAGCTCGCTTTAACAGTCCGGGACTTCTCTACACCAGCAAGACGCTGCCCGCTTAGGTCGAGGAACCGATGTTCTACGTCTCCCCAGAGGACGAAGTATGGACTAACTAAGTAGGCACTCGCGACTGCCGCAGCAGGTGTTCGGCCGTCTCGTAGCGTGCGTGGGATCGATCGTTCAGCCTGCCGCGGATGGCGCAACTGATATACTGATCCACGATGAAAACACTGGTACCCCTCCTGGCTATGCTGATGGCGATCCCGGTGGCAGCACAGCCGGCTGCGGAACGGCTGGGCACGGTCCGGTTTCCGGTCTCCTGCGCGCCGCCATCGCAACCATTCGACCGCGGCGTCGCTCTGCTACACGACTTTTGGTACGAAGAGGCGCGCGCCCAGTTCCAGCGCCTGGCGAAGAGCGACCCGGGCTGCACGATGGCGCACTGGGGCGTGGCCATGAGCTTCTTTCACCAAATCTGGGGCCGCCCCGACGCGGAGAGCATGAAGCTCGGATGGGCCGAGATGCGCAAAGCGCAATCCTTGCACGCCGGCACCGCCCGCGAGCGCGCTTACATTGCGGCGTTGGCCGGTTTCTATCATCCGGGCGCGGAGAAATATCCGGCCCGCGTAGCAGCCTACTCGGCGGCGATGGCCAAAGTGTACGCCGAATATCCGGACGACGTGGACGCGGGCGCCTTCTACGCGTTGTCACTGCTGGCCGCCAAGGCGCCGGACGATTCGAGTGTGGCACAGGAGCGTCAGGCGATGGCGGTGCTCAAGCCGCTGTTCGCAAGGTATCCGGACAATCCGGGTGTGGTGCACTACATCATCCACTCCTGTGACAACCCGGTGATGGCCGCCGAGGGTCTGGCCGCGGCCGGCCACTATGGCGAGATCGCGCAGTCCGGCGCGCACGCCTTCCACATGCCCGGACATATTTATGCGCGGCTGGGGATGTGGCGGCAGGACATAGCCTCGCAACTGGGCTCACTGGCGGCGGCGCAAGCGGCCGAGGCGCGCGGCTTGAGCGGCATCATGGATGAACCGCACTCCTACGACTTTCTGCTGTATGCCTATCTGCAAAGCGGCCAGGATGCGCGCGCGAAGTCGGTGCTGGAACAAAACGCAATGGCGCTGAAGGCCATCGCGTCGATGCCGGACATGGGGTCAGACCGCATGGCTGGGATGATTCCGTACTATCGGACGAAACTGCCGGCGTTCTATGCGCTGGAGATGCGAGATTGGCAATCCGCCGCGGCGTTGGAGCCGTTGGCGGGGTCGCCGCCGGAGATAGCGACCCTGGTGTACTGGGCGCGCGTGGTGGCCGACGGACGGCTGCGGAACGCCGGGCAGGCGCGGGCCGACCTCGCCCGGTACGACGCGTTGATGGCCGAGGTCAAGAGAGGCAAACACGCATACATGGTCGAGGGGACGGGTCCGAAGATCGAGCGTGGCGAGGTGCTGGCGTGGACCGCGTTCGCGGAAGGCAACGAGAAAGAGGCGCTGGCGAACATGCGGACGGCGGCCGATTTGCAGGACAAGGTGGGCCAGGCCGAAGTAGACATTCCAGCGCGCGAGATGCTCGCCGATATGCTGCTGGAGTTCGGCCGTCCAAAGCAGGCCCTGGACGAGTACGAAGTTGCGCTGAAGCTTAGCCCCAACCGGCTGAACGGGCTCTATAACGCGGGCCGGGCTGCAGAGGCCGCGGGTGAGCCGGCGAAGGCGCAGTTCTATTATGCGGCGCTGCTCAAATCCACCAACAACGGCCACGACTCGGCCCGCCCCGAACTCGCCCACGCCAGAAGCTTCGCCGGCTCTCAGCAGGCTGCCTCCAAATAGGCGCCAATGAGTCGCTCGAGAATCCGTTCTATTGTTCCTGCTGAGCGGCCGCGGGATTAGAGAGAAGTAGGCCTCTAAATCTGCAAAGCCGCTATAATGAGCCTGGAGTCACGCGTATGCTCTCCATTGGATTTCACACGGATGCGTTCAATTCCAGCTATTGGAGCTTCGATCAGTGCCTGGAGTGGGCACACCGCCAGAGCCTGCACTATATCGAGTGTGGCGCGATCGATGGCGTGAGCTGGATTCATGGGCTGGGCTACCAGCCACACGTAGCCCTGTGGCAGGACCCGTTGGAATTGCACCGGAAAATGGAGAAACTGGAAATCGCATTCTCCCAAATCGACGCCGCGTTCCCCCTTTCCGTGCCGCAGGGCGCCACTCTGGGTGTCGAGTATATCCTGCACACCATCCGCTGGGCCAAGCTGGCGGGTTGCCCGCGTGTGGATACCACGGATGATCGCTTCCCGCCGAAGGGCATGACCGAACGCGAGGCACTCGATATGATGCGCGGACTTTATCGGGCCATCGTACCGGTGGCGGAAGGTTACGAGATCACCATCAACATCGAGCCGCACGGGTATTTCACGACTCGTCCCGAGATCATGGCGGAGATGCTAGAGTTCGTCGATTCCCCATTCCTGCGCATGAACATGGATACCGGCAATACCTTTATTGCAGGGCAGGATCCGCCGGCATTTCTGGAGCGGCTGATCCGGAAGGTCAGCCACGTCCACATCAAGGATGTCAGCGAAAGCCTGGCTGCGGCTGCCCGGGGCGAGTTGACCGGCATCGCGGTGAGCCACTGCGCATTGGGCGATGGCATCAACGCGGCGAACATTGTCCGCTGTATCGAGATGCTGGTTCGCGCGGGCTACCATGGCGTGCTGAGTATCGAATGCGAGGGGCAGGGCGGACCTATGATCGAGCGCAGCCTGGAATGGCTGCGCGGCGTGGTGGCGCCCGTGGAAGCGCAGGTTCCGGCTCGATGAGACCCGCGGCGATCACGATCCTGCTTGGCGCGCTGGCGTGGGCGCAATCTCCGCCGCCGCGCATCAAGACCCTGATACTGACCGGGGAAAGCGACACGCAATATCACGACTGGCGCGTTTCCACTCCGTTCCTGCGCAGTCTGCTGGAGAGCACCGGCCGTTTCGTGGTGAAGGTGGAAGAACAGCCGCGCGGCATCACCGCGGAGACTCTCAGGCCATTCGATCTGCTGGTTCTCAACTACATGGGGCCGCGCTGGGGCATCGAGAGCGAGCGCGCGGTGGAAGATTTCGTCGCCGGCGGCAAAGGCGTAGTTTCGTTTCACGGTGTCACTTACGGCCCTTTTTACGGTCAGGTGTTTGAGGCTGGACACTGGAACGCGGGTCCGGACGCGGGCTGGCCGGCCTATCCTGCTTTAATCGGCGCGCGGTGGATGCCCGCGAACATTGGCCATGGCAGAAGGCATGTCTTCGCGGTGAAGTGGACCAATCGCGAACACCCCATCAGCCGCGATCTCGAACGGGAGTTTCAGGCTAACGACGAGTTGTACCACCGGATGGAACTGCTGCCGGGAACCGAGGTGCTCGCCACGGCGTTCAGCGATCCGGCAACGGGAGGCACGGGCAAGGATGAGCCGATCATCTGGACCCGGGCGTTCGGCAACGGCCGCTGGGCCCATCTCACGCTGGGCCACGATCTGACGGCGATGTCGCAGCCGGGCTTCACCACCGCGTTTGCCCGCGCGGCCGAATGGGCCGCCACCAAACAAGTGACGCTGCCTGCACGGATCGTGCCGGGCAAGAGCGGCCAGGATGCAGTGCGGGTGCTGGCAGTCACGGGCGGGCATCCGTACCCGGTTTCCTTTTACACGCTCTTCGAGAACCAGCCCGATATAACGTGGGAGCACGCCACCTCCCCAGACGAAGCATTCACCGCCGGCCTGGCGAGGCGGTTCGACGTGATTGTGCTGCACGATATGTGGGAAGACCTGGAACCCGCTCTGCGCAAGAATCTGCGTGAGTTCGTGGAAGCCGGCAAAGGGATCGTATCCCTGCATCATGCCATCGTTGATTACACGCGCTGGCCCTGGTGGTGGGAGAAAGTCACCGGCGGCGAGTTTTTCGTCAAGGATCAGCCGGGACACCCGGTGTCCGCCTACCAGGAAGGCGTTGATATGATCGTGACGCACACTGCTCTGGGGCAATCCCACCCGGTGACGCGCGACGTGCCCCCGCTGGTGGTCCACGACGAAGCCTATCGCGGCATGTGGCACTCGCCGCAAATCCAGGTTTTGATGGAGACCGATTTTTCCCTGAACGACCGGCCGGTAGTTTATGTGGGACCGCAACTGAAGGCCCGCGTGATCTACATTCAACTCGGCCACAGCGATTCGACCATGCGCGATCCGGCTTATCGTAAGCTCGTCCACAACGCGATCTTATGGACGGCGCACCGGCTGGATTGAGGAGGCAATGACTCATGGAACCGCAGAATTATGAGGCGGCGTCGCGCCGCGATTTTCTAAAGGCTGCCGCGCCGGCAATGGTGCTCGGCAGCTTGCCGCTGCCGCTCGTGCACGCGGCCGGAAGTGACGTCATCCGGGTAGGAGTCATCGGATGCGGCGGCCGCGGCGAGGCGGCTGCCATGAACGCTATGAATGCCGGCAAGGACGTGCGCATCGTGGCTATGGGCGACATCCTGCTGGACCGCGTGCAGGAAAAGCGCAGCGCGCTGCGGCTTAAATATCCCGGCCAAGTGGACGTCCCGGATGACCGCTGCTTTGCAGGCTTCGGCGCTTACAGGCAAGTGATCGAAGCTTCAGACGTGGTAATCATTGCCAACGCCGCGAAGTTCCACTCGCTGCATGCCAAGACCGCCATCGAAGCGGGCCGGCACGTGTTCGTGGAGAAGCCGCACGCCATCGACCCCGTGGGTATCAATAAACTGCGCGCCGCGTGCGAACTGGCCAAGGTCAAAGGGCTCTCGATCGTTTCCGGATTGCAAAGCCGTTACCACCCAGGCTACATCGATGTGATGAAGCGGGTGCATGATGGCGCGATCGGCGAGGTCGTGGCCATTCAGGAAACGTGGCTGCGGCCGCCCTACGTGTTGTACCCGCGGCGCCCGGGCATGAAAGAAATAGAGTATCAGGCCAGCAATCAATATCATTTCCACTGGCTGTCCGGCGACGATGTGCCGCAGACTCTGATCCACAATCTTGACCGGTCGAGTTGGGCGCTACACAACGCGGCGCCCACACGCTGCTACGGCATGGGAGGCCGTTCGACGCTCAAGGGCGAAGTCTACGGCGATGTCTTCGATCACCATGCGGTGGTCTACGACTTTCCGCAGGGTGTGCGCGTGTATGCTTTCTGCCGCACGATCGACAACTGCTATAACGAAAACTCCAGCCTGATCCTCGGCACCAAGGGACGCTGCGATCTGTTGCAACTCCGCATTACGGGCGAAACGAACTGGGAATCGCAAGCCGCCAAGTCCAAGGCCGATGCGTACGACCTGGAACATGTGGCGCTCTTCACCGGCATTCGCAAAGGCGCGCCGGTAAACAACGGCGATTACATGGTGCGCAGCACGCAGATCGGATTGCTCGGGCAGTTTTCCTGCTACACGGGCCAACAGGTTACCTGGGATCAGTTCAACAAATCAGATTTCTACTACCCACCGTTGCCTGAGAATGTCGCCGCGGAAACGGAACCGCCGGTGGCGCCAGGCCCGGATGGCAATTATCCGGTGCTGGTTCCGGGAGTCACCCGGCTGCTATAGCAGCCTATGCAATTCGAATTTGTGGAAACAGGATCGGCGTGGCGGCAGCCTGTGACCGAGCCGCGCCTGGAACTGCTGCTGACGACGGGAGGGTGCTGGAAGCGTTGCGCGCACGATCCACCTGCCGGCGGCTATAGTACCATTACCAGCTTCACGGCCAGCGGTGAAGACAAGAACCTGCCGGTCAGCACCATCAACTACACGAAAAATCAGTAGAGCCGGAGTAAAAGCTTAGCGCATTGTCCCCCTGCCGCACCACGCGCGAGCGCCGCAGGGGGCCATGCGTTTCGCCGGGATCGAAGCGCACGGAATGCTGCGCGATGACGAGCGGCGCATGCGCCTCGGCTAGCGCTGACGCATACTCCGTTTCCATGTTATACGGTGGATCGAGGAAAATGATGTCAGCGCGCTGCCGCCCGAGCGACACGAGCACCTTGCCCACCACGACGTTCGCATGCTCGGTGATGCCGAGCGCGTGCAAGTTGTCGCGGATCACGTCGACCGCGGCCTTGCTGCGCTCGAGAAAGATACAGCGGGCGGCGCCGCGACTGAGCGCCTCGATGCCCACCGCGCCGGTGCCCGCATAAGCATCCACGAAGACCGCGTCCGCGATCCGCGGCGCCAGGATATTGAATAGCGTCTCGCGCAGCCGGTCAGGCGTCGGCCGCGTTCCCAGACCGGGCAGTGTTTTCAGCCGGCGCGAACGGAACTCGCCCCCGATCACCCGCATCAGCCGACCGTCACCAGCCCGTAGCGCCGCTGCCAGTGATCCCGAATGTAGGCGATCGCGCGCCGCAGTTCCTCCTCCGAAGGCGGCCGGCTCACGAAGTCCACGGCCTCGCGCCGCGCGGCTTCCAGAATTTCTTTGTCGCGCAGGATGTTCGCCACGCGCAGCGACGGCAGGCCGGATTGCTTCGTCCCGAAGAACTCGCCCGGGCCGCGCAGCTTCAGGTCCATTTCCGCGATCTCGAATCCGTCATTCGAACCCACCAGCGCGGCGATGCGCTCTTTGGCCGTCTCGTTCATCCGCTCGGTGATCAGGACGCAGTAACTCTGTGCCGCGCCCCGTCCTACCCGTCCGCGAAGCTGATGCAACTGCGCGAGGCCGAACCGCTCGGCCTGTTCGATCACCATCACCGTGGCGTTCGGCACGTCCACTCCCACTTCGATCACCGTGGTCGAAACCAGGATCTTGGTCGCGCCTTCCTTGAAGCGCGCCATGGCCGACTCTTTCTCGTCCGTTGGGAGCCGCCCGTGCAGCAGGCCCACAGAGATGCCCGGGAACACTTCCTGCGACAAATGCTCGTACATCTTTTCGGCGGCTTTCATCGCGCTGGTTTCCGATTCTTCAATCACCGGATAAACCACGTACGCCTGCCGCCCTTCATCGATTTGTTTCTTCAGAAAGCTGTAGACGCGCTCGGCGTGATCGGCGGTGACGTGCTTGGTCACGATCGGCTTGCGCCCCGGCGGCAGCTCGTCGATCACCGAAACATCCAGATCGCCGTAGAGCGTCAGCGCCAGCGTCCGCGGAATCGGCGTCGCGGTCATCACCAGCACGTCCGGATGCACGCCCTTGCGCAGCAGTTCGAACCGCTGCATCACGCCGAACCGATGCTGCTCATCGACGATCGCGAGCCCCAGCTTCGAGAACTCCACATCTTTCTCGATCAGCGCGTGCGTGCCGATTGCCACGTGCGCCATCCCCGCGGCGATCAACTTCTTCAGTTGTCCTTTCTCCCGGCTGGTGAACGATCCGGTGAGCTGCAACACCACGTAACCCAGCCGCGCCAGCAGTTGCTTGAAATAGAAATAATGCTGCGCGGCCAGGATCTCGGTGGGCGCGAGCACCGCCACCTGGTATCCGTTTTCGATCGCGATCACGGCGGCCTCCGCCGCGACGATGGTCTTGCCGCTGCCCACATCGCCTTGCAGCAGCCGGTTCATGGGATGCGGCGCTTTCATGTCCTGCGCGATCTCGCCGAGCACGCGCTTCTGCGCGCCGGTGGGCTTGAACGGCAGCATGGCTTTTACCTTCTCGCGCACGTGTTCCGTCAGCTCGAACGAGATGCCCGGCATGGTGCGCGCCTTGCTGCGTTTCAGCGCCACACCGCATTCCAGCCAGAAGAACTCTTCGAAGATCAGCCGGAATTGCGCTTGCGAGCGGAATGCGTTCAGCAGCCGGATGTCGGTCTCCTGCGGCGGGAAGTGCGTCTCGCGGATGGCTGTCCAGCGGTCCGGCAGTTTCAGGCGCTGCCGAATTTTTTCGGGCAGCCGGTCCTCCACCGGTGCGAGCTCCTGCAGCACACGATGCACCAGCGTACGCAGCACGCGCGTGGTGATCTTCGCAACGGCCTCATAGACCGGCACGACGCGGCCCAGGTGCAGCGCGGCTTCCGCCGCCTCGTCGTCCTCCGATAGAATCTCGAATTCCGGATGCAGCATGGTGAGCTGCCCGGCGTAGCTGTCGAATTCCACTTTGCCGAACAAAGCGACGCGTTGCCCCGGCGCCAGCACGTTGGCGAGATATCCGCCATGAAACCATTTGCCCATCAGGATGCCGCGCGAGCGATCGGTGAATGAGGCCTCAAACAATCCCAGGTTGCGGCGTTTGAAGCCCGACAGGCTGGCCGACCGCACCTCCGCGATCACGGTGGCCATCTCGCCGGGCGCCAGCTCATTCACCACTTTCACGTTGCTGCGATCCTCGTAGCGGAACGGCACGTACCCCAACAGATCTTCCACCGTGGCCAGACCCTTAGCTTCCAGCATGGCCGCGCGTGCCGGCCCGACGCCTTTCACGTAAGTGAGCGGAGTTGCGAAATCCATTCCCACCACAGTGTACAATGCCCGAAGTGAAGCTTACCGCCATCGTATTTCTATGCGCCATGCCGGCCGCGGCTGCTAACCTGCGGATCGGCATCATCGGTACCGACACGTCGCACGCCACCGCCTTCGCCGCGATGCTCAATGACGAATCGTCGCCCGATTATGTTCCGGGCGGCAAGGTCGTAGCTGCGTTCAAAGGCGGCAGCCCCGACATCGAGTCGAGCGCCACGCGCGTCGACAAGTACGCCGAAGAGCTGCGCACGAAGTGGAATGTGCGGTTCTACGACAGCATACCCGAACTGTGCCGCAACGTGGACGCGGTGCTGCTCGAAAGCGTGGATGGCCGCGTGCATCTGCAACAGGTCCGGCCCGTGATCGCCGCGCACAAGCTTGTGTTTATCGACAAGCCGCTGGCCGCCACCTTCGCCGACGTGCGCGAAATCGACCGCCTGGCGCACGCGGCCGGCGTGCCGTGGTTCAGCTCTTCGAGCCTGCGCTACGGCGAAATCGCGGAGACGATGAAGTTCAAAGACGCCACCGGCGTCGCAACCTGGGGCCCCGGACCGCTCGAGCCGCACCACCAACTCGAGCTCGCCTGGTACGCCATCCATCCCATCGAGCTGCTCTACACGCTGATGGGGCCGGGCTGCGAAGAGGTCACACGCATGTTCACGCCGGATGCCGACGTGATCGTGGGACGCTGGAAAGACGGCCGCATCGGCACGGTGCGCGCGCTACGCCCTTACAGTGACTACGGCGCCGTGGTTTTCCGCCCGAAACAGATTATCGAAAGTCCGTCGCAGCCGTCCGGAAGTTATCGCCCGCTGGTCGTTCAAATCATGAAGTTCTTCGCGACCGGAGAGCCACCCGTGCCCAACCAGGAGACGGTCGAGATCTACGCTTTTATGGACGCCGCCCAACGCAGCAAGGATGAAGGCGGACGCCCGATGCGGTTACCATAGAAGACTACGCTCATGTCAAATCTGCTGGAGGGCAAACTGGCCCTCATCCTCGGAATTGCCAACAAATGGAGTTTGGCTTATGCCATCGCGCAGGCCTTCTGGAGGGAGGGCGCCACATTGGCGCTCACCTATTTGGGAGACCGCCAAAAACTGGCCATCGAAGAGTTGTCGCAAGGCTTGCCGGTGGCCGGCTTGTGGCCCTGCGACGTGACGAAAGAGGAAGATCTGGCGGCGCTCACCGGGTCGCTGCGCGGCTTGAATCGTCCGCTCGACGCGGTGGTGCACAGCCTGGCCTTCGCCAACCGCGACGATCTCTCGCGGCCTTTCGTCGAGACTGGGCGCGCCGGCTTCCTGCTGGCGCAGGAGGTGAGCGCGTATTCGCTGGTGGCCGTGGCCCGCGCCACGGTTCCGCTCATGACCGGCGGCGGCGCGCTGATGACTCTCACCTATCTCGGCTCGACGCGCGTCGTCCCGAACTACAACGTGATGGGCGCGGCGAAGGCGTCGCTCGAAGCCTCCGTGCGCTACCTCGCGAGCGACCTCGGGCCGCAGCGCATTCGCGTCAACGCGATCTCGGCCGGGCCGGTGAAGACGGCCTCCGCGCGCGGCATCAAAGACTTCACCACGATTCTGGATTACGTCGCGCAGCGCGCGCCGTTCCGCCGCAACACCGATCCCGCCGAGGTCGCCGATACGGCCGTGTTCCTGGCCAGTGACCTGGGTCGCGGCGTCACCGCCAACACGATCTTCGTCGACGCGGGAATCCAGGTCATGGGCTTATAGAAAGGCGCGGCCGTGAAGATCGAAGTCGTCCTGACGGAAGCGGAGATCGTCCAGGAGCTGGCCGAGGCGGTGGAGGCGCGCGACCTGCCGGAGAAATTCTTCTACTGGAGCCCGCTCTCCGTGCTGGCCTGGCGCGCCCGTGCAGCCGGGCCGGCGTTCGGCAGCCTGCGCGCCGCGTGGCAACAGCTCGCCGGCAGAATCGGCTGGCTGCTCGAACCGTTCGGTCCGCCCGTTCAGGTGATCAGCTTTGGCGCGGGCGATGGAGTCACCGACTTCACCCTGCTCGCCGCCATTGGTAATGCCGGCCGCGAGGTGAGGTATTATCCCGTGGATGCCAGCCAGGCACTGCTCGAAATGGCCTGCGCCGGCGCCGAGGACCTCGACATCGAAACGGGCGGCATCAAAGCCGATATAGCCAGCCCGATGCATCTGGTCTTCGCCTCGGATGCGGCAGAGTCGCCCAAGCTGCTGTTGATGTCCGGCAACACGCTGGGCGGATTCGATCCGCTCGATCAGATCAAGCACGTGGCGCAGTGCCTGCACGGCGACGATCGCCTGATACTGGATGCCGAGATCTATGACTGCGGCGAACCGGAAGAGCCGCGCGAGTTCGCGTTCGCGCCGCTGGCCGCGCTAGGCGTCTCGCCGGACGATGGCGAAGTGCGCTTCGAACACAAGCAGGACAAGAGCACCGACGGCCTGCACGTGACCGCGTCGCACTTCCGCACGGCGCGCGATTTGCGGATCGTCACGGCGGTGCAGGAGGTGCTGGTGGAACGCGGCGAGCGCATCAATTTGAATTTCAGTTGCCGCTTCACGGCGGAGGCGATCCGGTCGCTGCTGGCGGACCACGGCGGCTTGCGAATCCTCGAAGAGATCCCCAGCCCGGACGGCCGGTATTTGTTACTGGTCTGTTCGCGGTAAAATCGATCAGGTGCGCGCCCGTAGCTCAGTTGGATAGAGCGGCTGGCTTCGAACCAGTAGGCCGGGGGTTCGAGTCCCTCCGGGCGCGCCATTGTTTTCATTAATCTAAGAACCATCTGGCGTGCGTGGTGTGCGAGCCTCGCGATGGCGGTTCTCGGGCGTTTCCGGAATCATCAGCAATCTTCCGAAATCATCAGCAGGTTTTCGTCGCGCTACCAGATGCGACCGTACTCGAGGGAGCCGAAACCGCGGTTTCCGCTATCCTTGGAGCGGGCATGTGCATCGTCCGCTGCGTTAGTTGCCCACATAATACTTTCATTCTCAGTACGTATTTAAGTGCCCGCTGCTGTCTACGATCACAACGGTGCAGCCTGGCTCTGTGCTCGAAGCGGAACACCGTGTTCCAGACCCTCGCAAAACGACTCGCTGCTCTCTATTTGGGAACTGGCGCGTCAGGGTTGCTGCGTGCTCTTCTGGCCCCTGTGATAGTCCGGATATGCCGGTCGCTTGCCGTAATTCACGGGGTTATTGCTGAGCCGGCCGAGCGCAACCGCGACCGCTTTTTCGAGTTGGGGATCGTGGCCCTCGCGCACCAGCTTGGGATCCATCTCTACCTCATAGTCGGGCGAGACACCATGGTTTTCCACGTCCCATTGTCCTTCCAGGTTGTAAAAGCCGAGATCCGGCATGCCCACGTTGCCGCCATCGATGAAGTCGCCGGCGCTGGTGTAATGCCCCACCAGCCCGCCCCAGGTGCGCATGCCCACCAGCGGACCAATGCCGGATTTGTGGAATAGCCACGGCATGGCGTCGCCGCCCGAACCCGCCATTTCGTTGATGATCATCACCTTGGCGCCGAAGATTCCTTCCATGGGCACGGTGATGTCTTCACCGTAGCGCATCGTGAATCGGCCCATTATGGGACGGCGCAAATAATCGATAACATAGTCGGCGATGTCGCCGCCGCCATTGAAACGCTCATCGATGATGACCCCTTCCTTGCCCACCTGGCTGAAGAAATAGCGGTTGAAGTTCAGGTAACCGCTGCCCGCGGTGTTGGGCAAATAGACGTAGGCGACGCGCCCCCCGCTGAGGTGATCCACTTTGCGGCGGTTGTCCTCGATCCAGGCGAAATTGCGCAGCGCGTTCTCGCTGGCCACCGGAACAACCGTCACATCGCGCGCGTTCGCGCCGGATGCGTCCGGGCCTACGCGTATCACGATCGCTTTGCCCGCCGTCTCTTCAAAGAAACTGTAGACGTTGGCCGGCGGACGAACATCGCGGCCCTCCACGGCCAGCAGATATTCGCCGGCTACTACGTTGACGCCGGGTTGCGTCAGGGGCGCTTTCAAACTGGGATTCCAATTTTCACCGCTGTAGACGCGCGCGAAACGATAGCGGCCGTTTTCGACGGTGTAATCGGCGCCCAGCAGACCGCCGGGAACGCGTTTCACCTCGGGCCGGTCGCCGCCTCCGACGAACATGTGCCCGACCGTCATCTCGCCCAGCATCTCCTCGAACAGATAGTTCAGGTCGTCGCGGCTCGAGAGATTGGCAAGGTAGGGTGCGTACTTGGCCTCGAAGAGTTCGCGGTTCACGCCGTGCAGGCCGGGATCGTAAAAGAAGTCGCGCTCATCGCGCCACGCCTGGTGGTACATGTGCTCCCATTCGGCGCGCGGATCCACATAGCCTTCCATGGTGTCCAGTTTCAGCGCCCCGCCGGACCCGCTGCCCGATTCTCCCGAACCCGAACCTGCGGCGGGTCCCGAGGGCCCTTTTCCTGCCCCGGCGATGAAGAATTGCTGCCCTTGCCGGTACAGCATCTTTTCACCATCAAAAGACAGAGCGAATCCGCGGATATCCTCCCGAATCCGCTCCGTCTTGCGTGTCTTCAAATCGAACATCACCAGCGTGCGGCCTTCGCCGGGACCGGTGAGGGATGCCACCTCCGGCGCTTCCTGCAGGAAAATCACGCCCGTCTTTCCCGCGGCCAATGAAACGTAATTGCGCGCGGGTAAAGGCAGGGCCAGTATACGCTGATCGATTTTGTCGAAATCGATCTTCACCGTGACCTCTTTCTTGGGTTCCGGCTTTTTCCCCGCTTCCTCCTTCTTTCCGGAATCGTCTTTCTTCGCCGTATCCTCCTTTGCGCCGCCGCCTTTGTCAGCGTCGTCTTTCTTGGCTTCGCCGGCCGGCTTTTCCTCGTCGCTTTCTGGCGCCAGGGGCGACGCTTCGTCCTTCGAGAGCACCACCAGGTAGACGCTGGCGGTTACCGGGCGCTGAAGGCTCGACATATCGAGCCAGCCCGTGCTCAGCGCGGCGTCGGTGCTGGCGGTGAAGTAGAGATACTTGCCGTCTTTGTCGAACGCGGCGTGGGCGGAGTCGCTCATACCGTCGGTAATCTGGAAGCTCTTGCCCTGCTCGAGCGAATACACAAACACCGCGTGCAGTTGGCTTTTGAGCTTGCGGGTATAAGCGATCCATTTGCTGTCCGGCGACCAGGCCGGCTCGAGCGACACCGGCCCGGCGTAAAGGTCGGTGTCGATCTTGACCGGCGTGGGCTTGTCGAGGTCGATGTAGCAGACGTTCAGTTGCTGGTCGGTGTAGGCAATTTTCTTGCTGTCGGGCGACCAGCGCGGCGAATAGGGGAACATCGGCTTTCCCAGGCTGATGCGCTTGGGTTCGCCGCGCCCGCTCTGGTCGCGGACTTCGAGTTCGTATTCGCCGGAGGCATCGGAGAAGTAGGCGATCGATTTGCCGTCCGGCGACCATGCGGGATCGCGCTCCTCCACGGCGCTGGTTTTGGTCAGATTGCGGATGTCTCCCTTCTCCGCCGGTACCGTGAAGATCTCGCCGTGCGCTGCCAATACGGCTCGCATGCCGGTGGGCGAAATCCCCGCCGAGCGGATTTCGTTGACCTGAATCTTGCGGAAATGCGGCCGGATTTCGGCCAGATCGCCGCTCAATTGCACTTTCACCGCGTGCGTCTTGCGCGTCTTGAGATCGTACACCACCAGCGCGCCGAACTGCTCGATGGCGATGGCGCCGCCTCCGGCCGAAGCGGACTTGAAATCCAGGCCGTCGTTCTTGACGGCTTCGGTGACTTGCTTCGACTTCGTGTCGTAAGCGAACAGCGAGACTGGGCCCTTGCGGTCCGAGAGGAAATAGACCGTGTCGCCGACCCACATGGGGTCGAAGTCGTTCGAATTCTCGCGCGGAATCTTGACGATGCTCGAATCGCTCAGGGTGGCGATCCAAACTGGCGTCGTCTGGCCGCCGCGATAGCGCTTCCAGGCCCGCTGCCATTGGTCGATCGGCACATATGCGAGCTTGGCCGCGTCCGGCGAATACGCCCCCGCGACGGCGCGATCGAGCGGAAGTTGAGTTTCAAACCCGCCTTCCACCGGAACCGTGAATAGGCGGCTGAAACCCGAATAGCTGCTGCGGTTAGAGGCGAACAGGACATTCTTGCCGTCCGGCGTCCAACCGATGGCGCGATCCGCGGCGGGATGATAGGTGAGCCGCTTGGGCGTTCCCCCCGCCGCGGGCATGACGAACACGTCCACGTTGCCGTCATACTCGCCGGTGAAGGCGATCTGCGAGCCATCCGGAGAGAAGATCGGATCCGTTTCCACGCCCGCTCCGGTGGTGAGGCGGATGGCCGATCCGCCGTCGCGGCTGACGCTCCACAGGTCGCCCGCGAAGCTGAAGACGACTTGCGTGCGGCTGATCGTCGGGTGCCGCAGCAGCAGCGGCTTGTCAGGCCGGATGTCGGCAAGGCTATCGCTCCACATCAACGGTGCCAGCAAAAGCGCGCTCAGCGAGAGCAAAGGAAGGTAAGTTCGCGGCAAATGACACCTCCTGCGGAATAGACGGTCTTCTTCCATTTTGGGAACTGGGGTCGAGTATACACCCGGTGCTGGAGGTTTTGCCGGCAAGGTTGGAATTCCGCGCCTCATTGGCCGGCGCCCCTATCCAGCTCCCCAAACGGTTTTCTTCCGCCGTCCCCGTCCTGTCCCAATGACCAACTAGATTCCGCAAAAACGTCTTCACTGTAACAGGTACCGAAATGATTTAGGAACGATAAACGATAGGTCCCAATCGGAGCTGCCCGGCGGAGCGTCGCGCTACCAAATGCGACCATGATCAGCCAGTCAAGCCGTGTTCGCCCGCTATCTCAATGTGACCACCGGCCTCGTGAGCCAGTGGGAACGCGGAGAGAAGCGCCCACAGGGTGCTTCTCTGAAACTGCTATCGTTGGTGGCGAAGAACGGTCTCCAGGCTGTAGCCTGATTTCAGCCCTGCTTCCTGAGCGCCTGGATGAGAGCGACGAAATCCTCGGCTCCTTCGGTTCCTTTTTGTCCGTCATCTCATTCCACCGCCGACTCCGCAATCTGTACGACCGCATGGCCCGCCGGACCCGCCGTTCCATCATTCATCTGCGGCAGGAAGATCATGACCAGCCCGTGCGCGGGATCCACCAGCCCGTCGGTGCCGAAGGCGCCGCCGTGGCCGAACGTACCCGGTGAAAGCAGGTGGAGCAGCGCGCCCGGCTTGCCCGCGACGCTCAACGTCAGCCCGTAGCCGGAATGCTCCGGCGTGTGATCTTCCGTCATCGCCGCTACCGATTGCGGCGAGAGATAGCGCCGCCCGTTGTAAGTGCCGCCGTTCGCCAGCATCTGGTAGAAGTGGAATAAGTCCGTGGCGGTCGAGTAAAGTCCCAGCTCGGGCCCCGGATATTTCGCGCCGGCGCGGTACAAGGCCGGATCGCCGGCCTGCGCGCGCTCCCGCGACAGCACCAGTTTGCCGTTCTCGTGCTGGTAGACCATCGCGATGCGGCCGCGTTTATCGGGCGGCGGATAGAAGAAGCTGTCTGTCATGCCCAGCGGCGTCAGGATGCGCCGCTCGACGAATTGCGCGTAGTCCTGGCCGGACAAGACTTCAACGATCCGGCCCAGGGTCGCGATCCCCATGTTGCTGTAATGGTATTGGGTGCCCGGCTCGGCAATCAGATGCTCGCGGGCATAGCCGTGCACGGCGTCGGCCAGCGTGGCGTTCAGCGTGAAGTTGATGCGGCTCAGCGGGCCGCTCGGGGGGAGAAAATCGAAGCCCGACGTGTGACTCATCAACTGCCAGACCGTCATGGGATGTTCGGGCAGGTGCGTGGAACGCGAGCCATCCGCGTGTTTCTCCTCGACGAGCTGACCCTGGAACTCGGGTAGATAGTCGCGCACGGGACGCGTCAGATCGAGCTTGCCCTCCTCCACCAGCATCATGGCCGCAACGCCGGTGAACGATTTTGTTTGTGACATGATCTGCACAATCGAGTCGGCGCGCATCGGCTTGCGATGCTCGATGCCGGCGAATCCGGCCGCATCCAGAGCCACCACCTGCCCGCGATAGGCAATCAGCCACACGGCCCCCGAGATGGAACCGTTGTCTACGAATTCCTGCATCCGCGCCGGGATCAGTTTGAGACGTTCGGCGTCGAGGGAGGCAGCCCCGGCGGCGGCCGGCAGCAGGGAAATAAGGACGCCCGCGATGGCCCCAAATCGGGCGCGCAGGCTCTGCGAACGCAACATGCTAGCGATTGTAATTGAAATTGCGGGAAGCCGAACCGGCGCCAAATTACTTGGCTGGCACGACCGTTTACGCCCTGCCAAAGTTAACTCGCGAAATAAGGATCGCTATTCAACCTTCCACTTCTGCACACCGGCGGAAGCGTCGGGTTGCATAGTCACCTGCAGGCGCAGCGCGCCGGTAGTGACGGCCTTGAAAGTAACTGCGTTGTACTTATCTTTCTCGACGCCCCAACGGCCGGCGCTATCCACGGGCTTCCATGCGTCGGCGTCTTTGTATAACACGCGCCAGGATGCCGGCACACGCACATCGCCGCGCCCGGTATCGTCGAACCAATAGACCTTCACGCGCGATACCGTCGAGGTTTTCGGGAAGTCGTATTCGATCCACTCGGTCTTGCCTTTCTCCGGCCACCAGTCGAAGTAAGATGCCGGATCGCTCGAAGAGGAAGGCTCGTCGCCGTCGTTCACCGCCTGAGGGAGTCTCGCCATGCCCTCCCCGCTGACCTTGCCGCTGTTCGATGCGCTGACCTTGCTGGTCATGGCGAGGGTCGGCCACGGCGCCGGTTTCGCCGCGGATTCGCGCGCCGGGATCCAGACCAGCATCTCGTCACGGCCGCGGTTGGCCCACGCATAATACGGAATCGCGGTGAACCTAACCGCGGTTCGGACCACTTTCCCATGCGCGTCGTAAGCCAGCGACACGGCGCCCGCTTGCAGCACCTCCACGCCGTTCAGCAGGTCGGGCCGGAACTCGGCGGTGACCTTCGCATCCGGAGGCAGCAGCAGGTTGCGGACCTTATGGGTCGGGCTGTCGATGCCTTCTACGGCATAGACAATCGGACCGCGTTCGAGAGCCACGCGCCCGCGGTCGGCGCCCACCAGGTTATTGGCGGCGATGCGGCGCACGGGCATCGGCAGGTCGAGATCGATTGTATCTCCGGCCTTCCACTCACGATGCAACGTCACGTATCCTTCGTCCAGGCGGAAGGGCACATCCCGGCCATTCACGCGCAGCCTGACGGGCTCATGCGCATTGTCTACAAAGTGATACAGATCGCTCGGCACCACCTCGCCACGCGCCCAACCGGGAATGCGGACCTTGATCGAAAAGACAGCGGGCTTGCCGGGATCGACAGCGATCTTCACATTGCCGTCCCACGGGTAGCGCGTCTGCTGGACAAATTTCACGGTGCGCGGGCCGAGAGGAATCTGCGCGTTCCCCGCCGTGAACAGGTTCACGTAAATTGTCTCGCCTGCGTGCGCATAAACATAGCCGGGGACGGAAGCCATGAAGCGCGTGATGTTACCCGGGCAGCAAGCCACGCCGAACCACGGGCTGCGTCCCTTTCTGCCGTTCGATTCGAGCGGGTTCTGATAGAAGAATGACTTACCGTCGAGCGACACGCCGGAGACAAGTCCGTTGTACAGCGTGCGCTCCATCACGTCGATGTACTTGGCGTCGCCATGCAGCAGGAAGAGCCGCTCGTTCCAGAAATCGTTGCCGACCGACGCGCAAGTCTCATTGTAAGCAGTCAGATTCGGCAACTCGTAATTAGCGCCGAATGCTTCTCCATTGCCGGTAGCTCCGATGCCGCCGGTTATGTAAAGTTTCTTGCCGGCCACGTTCTCCCAAATCGCGTCGATGGCGTGCACGTAGGCCGCGTCGCCGGTCATGGCGGCCACGTCGGCCATGCCGGAGTACATGTAAGTGGCGCGGACAGCGTGACCCACGGCTTCGGTCTGGTCGATCACTCTCAGGTTAGCCTGATTGTATGAGGAACCGCCCGGCCCGCGCGAGTCGAGCATGAACTTCGCTAATTTCAAATAGCGTTCGTCGCCGGTTACACGGTAGAGCTTTACTAACCCCATCTCGACGATCTGATGACCCGGCCAGATGGTTCTCTTGCCTGGACCGAAAGTGCCGCACAAAAGGTTCGCGCTCTTCAGCGCGATGTTCAGCAGGCTGCGCTTGCCGGTGGCCTGGTAATACGCGACCGCGGCCTCGTAGAGGTGGCCCAGATCGTATAGCTCGTGGCTGAGCACCTCGACGTTGTCCCAGCGATGCGCGCCGGCCCACGGGTGCGGGTGCGCGGGATCGATGGTGCGGGCCGTGTACAGATAGCCGTCCTTCTCCTGCGCCGCGCCGATCTTCTCGATCAAGCCATCGATATACGACTGCAGCTTGGGGTCGGGCTTCACGCTCAGCGTATATGAGGCGCCTTCGATGACCTTATAGATGTCAGTGTCATCGAAAGGATAAGGCGGGATCATGCGGTCCTTGGCGCCGATCTGGCCTCGCAACGCTTCGGCGGCGTGCACGAAGTTGGCCACCCGCCCGGTTTCCTCACACATCGAGAACGCGAACGGGATGGTTACCTTGCGGTTGGTCTCGATGCGGGGCGCCCAGAACACGTCGGTTAAATGGACCGCGGTGAAAGGCACGGGCCGGATGGGATAGTCGTGCGCGGCACTGGTCCGGCCGTCACCCGGGGATTGCCTTTGCCATCCTGGCGCGCTCGCTAGAAACAGCATCGCGGCCGCGCCGGCAAACCATCTTGGGGAGTGTCTCATGTCAGTTCATTCCTTAAGGTAACCCAAGGCACGAGGGCGCCGCCGTGCTTAATCCGGAGTCCTTCCGGCACTACATCCAGGCCTTCAATCGCAACGACGCGGAGCGCACCGTCAACTATATTGACGACAAGTCCTCATGGGAGTGGCTGCGAAACAACATACCGTTCTTCGAAGCCTCCGGCAAATCTAACTGTTACCCCGTAACTTGGTGGTGACTAAGAATTCGGCGTCGCTGCAGACGGCCTTTAATCATGCAATACTTTGCAACCGTTAGGCGAGACTTCATCGTCCCGGCGGTTATAGAGGCCTGTTATCCGGGCTGACTCCCGGTTCGCCCGACCGATCCTGGTGCCAATTCCGGTATATGTGCGGGCGATCCGCCGCCTTAGTAAGTGAACGACTGCAGCTCGCCCGTTCCCGGACCATCCACGTACCCGCTACGATTGGCGGGATGGAGCGCGATGTGCATCGCCACCACCGTGGAGGCATTCGAAAAAGTGAACCCGTTAAGCGTCTCCTGCACGTTGCCCTTCGTGTCGTACACATAGATCGTGCTACCGCTTGCGGAAGAACTGGAAACCGGCTGCGCCACCAGGAACAGGTTATTCACGCTATCGAACTCCACGTCCGCGCCGCTGAAAATCTGCTGGCCCCCCGATCCCGGCAGGGTTACTTTAGATGCGGTATGCGTCGCCAGATCGTAGAACTCCACGCCCGCGTCATCCTCCGTGTCTGTGCACAGGATGTCGTCCGCCGGGTCCACGGCAATGCCGTTGACGAAGCCGAAGCCGATGCCCCTAAACGAGGTGAAGCTGCCCGGCGTGAGATTTGCCACGCCGATCACCGGAAAGCAGCCGAAGCATCCGTCCCCGCCACCCAGAAACGCCTGGTTGGTTTTGCTGTTGTAGGCGATCGGCGGCGGCACGCTGCCGAAATCGAGTGAATCGGTGATCGCCACCACCGGCCCGAAGGTATTCGCCGCCACGTTCGCGG
The DNA here is from genome assembly GCA_035541265.1 of Bryobacteraceae bacterium. Classification (GTDB taxonomy): domain Bacteria; phylum Acidobacteriota; class Terriglobia; order Bryobacterales; family Bryobacteraceae; genus Bog-159. Next base: position 41,156 of record DATKNQ010000141.1, on the reverse strand, counting down.
AGAACACCAGAGGCATGAAGTTGCCGCTATTGTCATAGGCGAACACGGCCACCTTCGGCACTCCCTGGTTGCGACTCACTCCGCCCGGCATGATGATATTCTGCGGCCCGATCGGCGGCGTCCAGGTACCCGTCAGCTTGTTGGCGCTCAGCGGATTGATCGTCTTGAATGTGCGCGAGGAAACGTAAATGCCCGTCACATGCTCGTGCTCCACCAATCCCACGCTATTGCCAACTACACCCATGGTCACGAAGTCGTCTTGCGTATCGGTGGACGCCACTACGTCGAGAATTTCGCCCGTGGTCTGATCGAAAGTCTCAACAGCAGCCAGGATCGTGCCGTTGACCAACGTCTTCGATTCGCTCAGCACACCCTCGGTGCCGTTCTGATCGATATCGAAGCCGAAAATCTGGCCGCCGAACTTTGTGTGGACCACGACCGGTCCGGGACCAGTCTGGGCGAAGGCGGCAAACGCCGAGAACAACATTGCAGTGGGGAGCAAAAGTATGCGCATGGAGATCAACCTACCCGGAGATCGCCTCCGGGCAGGTTATGCATATGTGAGAAATTTGTAAAAGCGCCGGTCAGCTTTCATCCGCCGATGGCCCGTACAGCGCCGGCACCGGAATGTCATTCAATCGTAAATAAACAGTCAGTTGGCCGCGATGGTGGATCACGTGATTCATCACCATGCCGCGCAGTACCGCGATGCGGGGCATGGTGAAGATCGTTTTCCCGCCGGCCAGCAGGCTCCACGGGACCAGCCATTGCTCGTCGCTGGCAGCCGAAATCGCGGCCCGCGCGTCCGCCACGTTCTGATCGAACATCTCCAGTACCGCGGCTCGTGACGGCGCCGTGACGGGCTGATAGGGCGGAGCGCCCGGCGGCATGAAATCGAGCGATTCGGTCTCGAGCGTGGTCTTGATCCACCCGCACAGTTCCGCCAGATGGGAGCCCAGGCGCCCCAGTGGCATCGATTTCTCGTGCGGTTTCCAGCCGAACTTGTCGTCCGGCAGGCGTTCGAGAGTCTTGCGGGTGCTCGACATCTCGCGGTCGAATTCGGGTAATACGGATTGGCTTAATGACATGCTGTTTCTCCAACACGCATGTGATGCGGCACCATCGGAGTAGATTCACGCTCCGGAAGCGATAGCACGTGTTAAGCTGCGGAAAGTGCCAGAATCTTCCGGCCAGGCGCCGAAACCGCCGAAGGTGTCGGCGCTGGTCGTTTCTTACAATCGACAACCTCTGCTGCGGCGCGCCATTGAGGCGTTGGAGCGTTCCGAAGCCCGCGAGACGATCGACATCGTAGTGGTCGACAACGGCTCGACCGACGGCAGCGCTCAACTCGAAAGCGAGTATCCGCGCACCCGCTTCATTCGTATCCCGCGCAACTTCGGGCTGACCAAAGCGCTCAACCTGGGCATCCGCGGCTCAGAAGGCGAGTATGTATTTTTCCAGCACGAAGATACCGAAGTCTTCCCCGAGACTCTGCGCATCCTGACCGAATTGCTCGACCAGCAGCCCGAGGTGGGCGCGGCCTGTCCATTGTTAGTGGACGCCGAAGGCCGGCCGGCGCCCCAGTTGGGCCACTTTCCGCCCGACGATACCTGGCGGCCCGCGGAGCCTGCAACCGAACCAATGCCGGTCGATTTTCCGCGCGGTGCGGCCCTCATGATGCGCCGCTTCCTGTACACCGCGATCCGCCAGATCGACGAGCGCTACGGCCAGTTCGGCAGCGACGCCGACCTGTGCTTCCAGATCCGCCGCGCCGGCAAGAAGATCCTTGTGGCGCCGCAGGCCCGCGCGCGGCACACGGGCCGCGAGGCGGAGTCTACGCTGCGCCAGGCCGACCGCCGCCAGGGCACCATCGCCTTCATCGGGAAATACGGCGGATTCTTCAGCGGCCTGTGGGCCCAGATCGGAGCCATATTTGGCGCCCTCGGTTCCCTCCAGTTAGGCCTCCTGAAATATCTGTTGGCCGGGCAAAAGATTGACGGAAGTCAACAGGAATAAAGAAGAAACAAGCGCCGGGCAACGGTTTCGGCTATCATGTAGGCGATGGACGCGATTCTGTGGATATTGCTGCCGGGCTTCGTGGCGGTCGGCTCCGGCTTGCTGGCCTTCTACGTCATGCAGTCCCGCATGGAAGTCGCGTTGGCCCGCGAGCGCGAAGCCATGGCCCAAGCCCGCGGCGCGCTGGAAGCCGAGAAGCATTCGCTCGAACAGGCTCTGCGCGGCGCCAAGGAAGCCGCCCGCCGCGAAGCCCTCGACGATTTCTTGGGCGACGTGCACGTCGAGCAGCGCCATTACGTGCGCGATAACAAGCTGCTGTTCCAGAATCGCAAGGCCCTGGTTCTGCAGGAGCGCATCTTCTTCCGCAATATCCCGCTTTCCAACTGGATCGAGCACGAGATCGTGCTGCAGGAAGGCGAGGACGTCGACAAGGCCGCGCGCAGCCTCACCTCGTTTGTCGATGTAGTGAGCGTGGGTCAGACCGCCAACGGCAACCGCCTGTTGCGTTGATTACTTACTCGATAGCAGCATGCGTGCCGCCACAATTACCAGGAAAACGGCGTAAATCCGCCGGATCATGATGGGCGGCAGTGACAGAATAATCCGCGCGCCAAAGTAAGAACCCGCAAACAAACCGGCCGCGATAATCAGGGCGTATTTCAGATTCATGTGGCCGTTGTGGTAGTATTCGAGCGCGCCCAGCAGCCCCACCGGCGGAATCAGCGCAGCCAGCGACGTGCCGATGGCGTCCACTTCATTGAGCTTCATGAAATAAAGCAAAGCAGGCACAATCACCAATCCGCCGCCGATACCAAACATGCCGGCGAGCACACCGGCGCCTAAACCAATCGCGATGAGGGGCAAGTAGGCCATGATTCTGCAATTGTAGCCGGAATGGTGGGCCGGGCCCCCGGCCCGCGGCGGCCTCGCAGGCCGCCCCTTCAAAACTAAGGCTTCACGCCGCCCAAGGTCACATCCATCGCATACACGCTGGTGCTCGCCGTGATATACAACGTCTTGCCCGACCGACCGCCCCAAGCCAGATTCCCGACCCGCTCCGGCACCACGATGGTCCCCAGATGCTTCCCCGCGGGTGACAAGATCCAGACGCCGCCCGGACCGGCGCTATAGATGTTGCCGTCGCGATCGACCTTCATCCCATCCGGCGCTCCCACCGCCGGATCGCTGGTGGCGTCGCAGATCAGCGTGCCGTTCGTCACGGTCCCGTCCGGCTGCACCGTGTATTTCATCCAGATCTTCTTCGGCTCGGAATTATTCACGTACAGAAATTTCTCGTCCGGCGAAAACGCGATCCCGTTCGGCCGCGGCAGGTCCCTGATCAGAAGCTGGATCTTCGCGTGATCCGGCGGCGCGCCCGGTTTCTGATCGAGCGCCCCCAAAACCCGGTAAACGCCATTCACCTTAAGCTCCTTCGCCGGGTCCGAATCGCCCTGCGTGGGCAGTCCATACGGCGGATCGGTGAAATACAGCGACCCGTCCGACTTGTACACCAGATCGTTCGGGCTGTTCAGCTTCTTCCCGTCGTACTGATCCGCCAGCACCGTGATGGTCGCCTTGGGATCCAGTTTCTCGAGCCGCCACACATTCCGCCGCGCATGCCCCGCCACCGTCAGCCGGCCGCGCGCATCGAGCGTCATTCCGTTCGATCCCGGCTCCGGACCGCCGTACGGCGCCGAACCCGTGTAAGCGCTCGGATGCATGAAGATCGATGCCTTCTGGTCCGGCCGCCAGATCATGATGCTGTTGCCGGGGATCTCGGCAAACAGCAGCGCATTGGTGCGCGTCCATACCGGGCCTTCGGTCCACTTGTTGAATCCCGTGGCCACGCGCGTGAGTTTCGCGCCCGCCGGAATCAGCTTGTCGAGCGCGGGGTCCAGTTTCTTGACGGTCTGCGGGAACAGCGGCGCGGCCATCGCGAACAGGGCGAGAGAGGAGACTGCCAGGACGTTTTTCACAACAGAGATTGTACATCAGCGCGATGCGCACCCTGCCTGCGGGTATGATTGTCTTTCTATGCGCGTCCGCTGGCTGCTCATCTTCTGGGTGTTTACCATCAGTGCCATCTCGTATCTCGACCGTGTCAACATTTCCATCGCCGGCCGTTTTATTCAGCAGGAGTTCCACATCACCGACCTGGAACTCGGTCCGGTCTTCAGCGCCTTCCTGGTGGGATACGCGCTGCTGCAAGCGCCCGCCGGCCGCCTGGCGGACCGGTTCGGACCCCGCCGCATCCTGCTGTTCGGCACGCTGTGGTGGGGAGTCTTCACTACGCTGACCGCTTCAATATCCGCGGGCATGGCAGGCGTGCTCGCCATCCTGCTCGTCGTCCGTTTCTCGCTGGGCGCGGGCGAAGCGGTGCTGTATCCGGCATCCAACCGCCTGGTTGCCGCCTGGATTCCTACCGAAGAACGCGGCCTGGCCAACGGGCTGATCTTCGCGGGCGTGGGAGTCGGCGCTGGCGTGACGCCGCCTCTGGTCACCTACATCGTTCTGACGTACGGCTGGCGCGCCTCATTCTGGATCAGCGCCGCGATCGGCCTGGGCGCGGGCGCCATCTGGTATTGGATCGCGCGCGACCGGCCCGAAGAGCATCCCTGGGTGACCAGGGAAGAAATGACGCTCATCGAGCGCGGATTGCCCGAGCCGCCCGCGGAACTCGAGATCGGCAAGGCCCTCCCCTGGAGCACCATTCTGAAAAGCAAAGAAGTGCTGGCCATCGCCGCCAGTTACTTCACCTACGGCTACGCTGCCTGGATTTTCTTCGCTTGGTTCTTCATCTACCTGAGCCGCGTGCGCGGCCTCGATCTCAAGTCCAGCTCTTATTACTCGATGCTACCCTTCATCGCCATGGCGGTCGGCTCCACAATTGGCGGAATCGCCAGCGACAGGCTCACGCACCGCTACGGCAAACGCGTCGGCCGCTGCGGCGTCGCCATAGCCGGCATCGCGCTGGCGGCCATCTTCATCGCCCTGGGCACGCAGGTCTCGAGCGCGCGCCTGGCCAGCGTGGTCCTGGCGGGCGGCGCCGGTGCGCTCTATCTTTCGCAGAGCTCCTTTTGGTCGGTGACCGCCGATATGGGCGGCGCTTCGGCCGGTTCCGTCTCCGGCATCATGAACATGGGCGGCCAGATCGGCGGTATCGTCACGGCGTCGCTGACGCCGCTGATTGCGCACGCCTTCAGTTGGACCGCCTCCTTCCTGGTGGCCGCGGCCCTCTGCGCGGCCGGCTCGCTGCTCTGGCTGATGGTTGATCCCACAGTCGAGCTCAAACATCAGACTCCCGCGTCCCCGAAGGTAAGTTGACGCCGCGGCTTTGTCCGCTACAGTCACTGGAGTAGTTCCCTCTCTGCCGCGAGCACATTGCGGCGCGCCGGCTTCCAGAAAGAATCGGTCAAACAAGAGCGCTACTGGGCGGAACCTTAGGTGACAGGTAACTGTAGTGCTTATAAATTTGTTACAGTCAAATCCTGGTGGAGAGTTCCATGAAGCCGCCGATTCCGCTGAACGAGCGCTCGCGCCTCAACCTGTTGCGCCAATACGACATACTCGACACCGCCGCCGAGCCGATGTTCGATGAAATTACGGCGCGCGCGGCCCAGGTCTGCCAGGCGCCCATCAGCCTGCTGACCTTCGTGGATCGCGACCGCGTCTGGTTCAAGTCGCGAGCCGGCCTGGATCTGCGTGAGACGCCGCGGGCAACTTCGTTTTGCGCGCATGCTATCTGCCAGTCCGAATTGTATGTGGCCCACGACGCGCTGCCCGACGAACGTTTCGCAAATAATCCGCTGGTCCACGAGTCGGCCGGCGTGCGCTTCTACGCCGGCGTGCCATTGCTTTCGCCCGAAGGACTGGCGCTCGGCACCCTTTGCGTACTCGATCGCCAGCCGCGCCATCTCACTCCCGAACAGGCTGACCAGTTGAAAGAACTGGCCAAGGGTGTGATCCTGTTACTGGAGGTCCGGCGGGCAGGCGGCCGGACTTTGGCCTAAGTCTCGGGGCGCACTATGTTATTCGCGGGCATGAAAGTGTTGTCACTCGAAAGCCGCCGCGCGGTGGAAATCGCGGAGTTGATCCGCCGCCACGGTGGCGATCCCGTGGTCGCGCCATCCATGCGCGAAGCGCCGCTCACCCAAAACGAAGAAGCTTTCCGCTTCGCCGAGCGCCTCTTCGCCGGCGAGTTCGACATGATGATCCTGCTCACCGGCGTGGGCGCGCGCCTGCTCGATCAAACGCTCTTCGCGCGCTATCCCGCCGGCCGTCTGGCCGAAGCGTTGCGCGGCCTCACCGTCGTGGTGCGCGGTCCCAAACCGGCCGCGGTCATGCGCATCTGGGATGTGCCGATAGCCGTCAGCGTGCCCGAGCCCAACACCTGGCGCGAGCTACTCGTGGCCATTGAAAATCGTCCCGAGCGCCGCATCGCCGTGCAGGAATACGGCCGCTCCAACACCGAGCTGATCGCCGGGCTGCGCCGCCGCGGCGCCGAAGTCACCAGCGTGCGCGTCTACCAGTGGGTTCTGCCCGAAGACACCGGGCCCTTGCGCGACGCCGCCCGCCGCCTGGCCGCCGGCGAGCTGCAAGCCGCGCTGTTCACTACGGCGATTCAGATCGGGCATCTCCTGCGCGTGGCCGCCGACGAGGGCATCGAAGACGCCGTGCGCGCCGCCTTCCAGCGCGTGGTGGTCGGCTCCATCGGGCCCACCACCACCGAAGCTCTCGCAGAAGCCGGCATTCATCCCGACCTTGAACCCACCCATCCGAAAATGGGCATCCTCGTCCAGGAAACCGCGCAGCGCGCCGAGGAGATCCTCCGCCGCAAATTGGTGATAGCGTAGACATCGGAGGCGCCCGATGGTTATTGCATCCCAATTGCGCGCCGGAATGGCGATTCGTTTCGAGGGCCAGCCATACAAGGTCATGGCCTGCGACTATCATCCAGGGCAGGGAAAGATGGGCGGCGTGGCTCACGCCCGCTTGAAGAATCTGGAGACCGGCACCTTCTGGGAGCATAGCTTCCGCGCCGAGCTCAAACTCGACACCCTGCCCGTCGAAAAACATTCCATGGAGTTTCTGTATTCCGACACGGATCACTGCTACTTCATGGATCCTGAGACCTACGAGCAAGCCGGCATCCCGCTCGCGGTGGTCGGCGAGCAAGCCCGGTTTCTCCAGCCGCAGATGAAGCTGCCGGTGGAATTCATTGAGGAGCGTCCGGTCAGCGTCGACTTTCCGGAGATTCTCGAAGTGCGCGTAGCCGGCACCACGCCGCCCGTTCACGCGCAGGCCGATAGCGCCTGGAAGTCCGCGCGCCTGGAAAACGGCGTCGAAATCATGACGCCGCAGTTCATCAAATCCGGCGACTGGATTCGTCTGGATGTCACGAACCTGAAGTACGTCGACCGCGCCAAGCCCGCAAAAAGCGTGGGGCAGTCACTCTGACTGCCCATAGGCGTTCAATAAGCCGGGTTCACAAGTCCGTGGTCCTCGGTTAGAAGTGAGCCCGCCCATCGATGAACAGGACGGATACCGGCGGGCGCCCAACGGCCGAGCGGCGCTCGCTGGCGTTTCCGCGAGTCGGGGACTACACGGCCAAGTGGATTACGTCCGGTATAAACCGACGATGCGGACAGAGCGGCGACGTGGTAAACACAACGCGTATTTCGTTCCCTACCTGTTCCGTCTCTCGACTGGGCAGAGAATGCGCACATCGCCCGTTCACTTCGCCGCTCACGCCGCCCAGGAAGGAGCGCCTGGGAGTGAAGGTGGCTGGAACGATGCAGCTCGCGCCCGACCTCCCCTTGCATGCCGCCGATCCGTGTCATATACTGAACTCAATGGTTCAGTTTCAACGAGCCCACCTGGATGCCTCGTTCGCCGCGCTCTCGGACGCCACCCGACGCGGCATTCTGGAGCGGCTCGGGCGTGCGGACGCTTCGATAACCGACCTTGCCGAGAAGTTCCATATGACCCTCACGGGCATGAAGAAGCACGTCGGTGTCTTGGAGCAGGCGGGGCTCGTCAGCACGGAAAAGGTCGGGCGCGTGCGTACTTGCAAGCTCGGCCTACGCCGCCTAGAGGAAGAGACAGCATGGATTGAGAGCTACCGCCAGCTCTGGGACGCGCGCTTCGACGAGTTGGACAAGATCGTTGAGTCATTGAAACGGGAGGAAAGAGTCGATGGACGAAAGAAGAGAAAGTGAGCCCTTATGAAGAACCCCACGACGGTAGAACGAAAGTCTGAGCGTGAGCTAGTCGTCACGCGAACCTTCCACGGCCCTGCGCACATCGTGTTCGAGGCCTGGACCAAGCCTGAGTTGCTCAAGCGGTGGTGGGCGCCGAAGTCGTTTGGAATGTCTTTCATTTCCTGCGAGGCCGATGTTCGTACGGGGGGCGCGTACCGTTTCGTGTTCCGCCACCCTGACTCTGAGCAGCCTATGGCGTTCTTCGGCCGGTACATCGACGTGACGCCCAACTCGCGCATCGTCTGGACGAATGAGGAAAGCCCCGATGGCCCCATTACCACGGTGACCTTCGAGGAAAAGGGCGGCATGACGCTACTGGTCCTGAACGAACTCTATCCCTCAAAGCAAGCGCTCGACGACGCAATCGCCTCTGGAAGCACAGGCACAGGCGCGGCAGGCGAGCAGTTCGAGCAGCTGGACACAGTTCTCGTCACCTTGGTGAGATCATGAGAAAGCCTCCCCTCAAGCCTGATGCCCAAGGCCAAACTGGCACGAAGCTGCTGGTCGCCATGACCGGCAAGGCCAGCGCCGCGAAGGCCGCGGAAGGCGACGCGCCCGTGTTCGCCTATATCGCGAGCTTGCCGCAGCCGCAGCGCGGTATCGCCGAGCGTGTCGATGCTCTGGCTGCCAATACGTTGCCAAACCTCCAACGTGCAGTGAAGTGGGGGATGGCGTACTACGGTGTGGGCGGAGGCTGGTGCTTCTCGTCCGGCGCTTTCGTCGGTCACGTGAAACTGATGTTCATCCGCGGCACGGAGATCAAGCCTGAACCGCCTGTGACGCCGATTGGGATGGGCAAGTCCACACGAGGCGTCGAGCTGAAATCCGTGGACGATCTCGACGAGCACCAAGTAGCCTCGTGGATGAAGCAGGCAGCCGCGAACCCCTTTGTCGGGGGGAAGAAACGATGACGAAAATGGAAGACATCAGGCGGGGCAGTTTGGCCGATGCCGAACGAATGACCACCGCCCCCGCGGACGACAATGCCCGCCGTGCCACTTTGCCGTCTAACGTTAGGTGCTGACCTGTGGCCGCGTACGGCCGGACTGCCTGAGGCATTTGGTTTAGAGAACCAACTTTTGCGCGTATTTAACGCCTATGCTCTGACTGCTGCGGGCCCTCGGCCGGCCCGAGTGAACCTTCAATCTGCACCAGCTCCTGCGCCCCCGCAGCCTGCGCGGGCGGCCGCAGCAACTGGCGCGGCAGCTTCGAAAAGTAGACCAGCCGCTCGATCATCGGTAAAACTCTGCGCACCGTCTTGCCGTGAAAAACCAGGCTGCCCGCCACCAGCGCCGGATGCGGAATCGTGGTGCAGCACCGTGCGCAGACATCGATCTCGCCCGCCCGCCCCGTCGCATGCGCGCGCCGCATCGCCTGCATCTCCTCCGAATTCCAGATGCGTTCGAGCGGCTTCACCGCAATGTTCCCCAGCGGCGCGCCGTCCAGCATGTAGCTCTGGCAGCACGGATACACATCGCCATTCTGCTTCACGTACACGGGCCCCCGCCACAAATAATGGCAAGGATGTTTCCAGTCCCCGGCCGTGTGCCCGGCATCTGGACGCATCAGGTTGGTCTCGTCTTCCTTGATGCGCACCTGGTCCACGCCCGGCACCGCGCTCCAGAACCGCGCAAATTCCGCCACCTCACCCGCGTTGCGCTCCATGCGCACCATCTGCACCACCACCTGCAGCTTCGATCCGCGCGCATCCTTCATCTTCGCGAAGCGCACGAAATTGTCGCGCACTTTTTCGAACTTCGCGCCCTTGCGATAGAACTCGAAGCTCTCCTTGCTCGCGCCATCGAAGCTCAGCGTGATCTGTTCCAGTGGCGAATCGAGCACCCGCGGCGCGATGCGCTCATCGAGAAACGTCCCATTGGTCGAAAGCAGCGTCGAAATGCTGTGCCGGTGGCAGAACTCGATGCGCTCGAAAATCCGCGGATCCATAAACGGCTCGCCCAGCCCGATCAGCATCATGTGTTCCGCCGTCGTGCCCGCGCCGCGCACCAGCCGCTCGAACACGGCCTCGTCCATATCGGCCTTGGGCTGTTTGTGCGTCTCCCGCGGGCACATCGGGCAATACAAATTACACTTGGCCGTGGTCTCGACGATGTACTCGACTGGCAGACCCGCCAGATTCGTACGGCGCGCGAGATACCCCCACAGCAGCTTCGCCCGGTTCCAGGTCCGCATCGGTCCTTATATTGTACCCGCCGGAACTGGTATCACATGTACATGCAGGAACGCGCGCGCAAGTTGAATGCGGCCGGGATTCGCCCCGGCGCCGAGTATGTCCTCTATTGGGCACAAATGAATCGCCGCGCCGACGCCAACCAGGCGCTCGATTTCGCGATCGATCTGGCCAATCAGCTCTCGCTGCCGGTGCTGTTCTACGAAGGCCTCACTTACAGCTACCCCTACGCGAACGACCGTCTGCACCGCCTCATTCTCGAAGGCGTGCCCGATTCCGAAGCGCGCCTCGCCGCCCGCGGCATCGGATACATTTTCTACTTACGCCGCCGCGCCTCCGATCCCAACGACGTCCTCTACCGCCTTGCCGCCCGGGCCGCCGCCGTGGTCACGGACGATTACCCCACGTTCATCGCCGCGCGCCACAATGCGAGCGTCGCGCCGAAACTCGACGTCGCCTTCTACGCCGTCGACGCGAGCTGCATCGTCCCCATGTCCTGCTTCGATAAGCGCGAATATGCCGCCCGCACCATCCGCCCGAAGATCCACAAGCTGCTCCCCCGATATCTCGGTCCCGCCGCGGTGCTGAAAGTCCGCAGGCGATTCCCGCCGCACGAATCCGAGTTCCACACCTGTGTCACCGCCGCAAACATCGCCGCGCTGATCGCCGCCTCCGCCATCGATCACTCTGTCCCGCCCGCCGCCGGCATCACCGGAGGCCGCCGCGCCGCGCTCAAACAATTGGCGCACTTCGTCAAGCACGGCCTCAGCCGTTACGCCGCCGAAGGCAACCAGCCGGGCGCGCAAGCCACTTCCGGCCTCAGCCCCTACCTCCACTTCGGCCACATCTCAGCGCTCGAAGTCGCGCTGGCCGCCCGATCCTCCGCCGAGTTCCTCGAACAGTTGATCGTGCGCCGCGAGCTGGCCTTCAACTTCGCCCGCTTTGCGCCGCGCCTCGACTCGCTCGAAGTTCTCCCCGATTGGGCCCGCGCAACCATGCGCCACCATCGCCGCGACCGCCGCCCATATATGTACACGCAGGACGAGTTCGAACACGCCGCCACGCACGACGCCCTATGGAACGCCACCCAGCGCGAACTCCTCACCCGCGGCACGATTCACGGCTACTACCGCATGTACTGGGGCAAGAAGATCATCGAATGGTCGCCCACCTACGACGATGCCCTGCGCGCGATGATCTACCTGCACGACCGCTGGGCTATCGATGGCCGCGATCCCAACACCTACACGAACATCCTGTGGTGTTTTGGCCTGCACGATCGTCCCTGGCCCGAACGCCCGGTATTCGGAACCATCCGCTACATGTCGCTCGAAGGCATGCGCCGCAAGACCGATGTCTGCGCCTATCTCGCCGCCCACTCGTGATCTGCCGTACATCGGCCTCCCACTTGCTCATCTCACTGGCATGGAACTCTTGGTTGTAGGAGCCACAGTCGTAACGAGCTTCGCCGCGGCTTTCGCGATTCAGATCGCCGTCCTATGGGCGATCGTGCATGTCGCATTCTCGGCGAAGCATCATTCCTAATCGGTGAAAGGGAGGTCCAAATGCTGTACTATGCCTTGGTGTTTTTCGTGATCGCCATCGTGGCGGCGCTGTTGGGCTTCGGAGGTATCGCCGTAGCGTTCGCCGGCATCGCGAAAATCCTCTCGTGATTTTCCAGGTGCTCTTCCTGGTAAGCCTGGTCGCCCACGTCGGCCAGCGCGTATAGGCGTTCGTCTTCACAAGGTCCGTCACGTCCCTCTGGTTAGTGGCGCTATCATCAAAGGGTGGCGCCATGAACGCGCACGGCATGGGTTATCTTACACCTGTCATTCTCGTTCTCCTCTCTTCTGTCCCCGTCTTCTCCCAGTCCGATGAAATAACTACTACCGGCCAAACTCCCACCTTCAAGGTGCAAACTACCCTGGTGGAAGTCCCCGTGGTCGTGCGCGATCGCGCCGGAGATGCCGTCGGAAATCTCCGCCAGGAAGATTTTCACCTCTTCGACAAAGGCAAGCGGCAGGAGATCACCAAATTCTCCGTACAGAAAAGGACCGCCGTCGTAACTCCGGAAGCCCGCGCGCGCAGCACTCCTCCCCCGGCCGTGACCGCCGGACGAAGCGCGCCGCAGATCCTGCCCCTGCATTTCATCGCCCTTCTCTTCGATGACGTGCACATCCGGTTTGCCGATCTGCCGCAAGTGCGCGATGCGGTGCGGCGGTATCTGAGTTCATCGCTACAGCCGGGTGACCGTGTCGCGCTTTATACCACTTCGGGCAAAATTGCTCGTGATTTCACCGGTGAGCCGGGGACGTTGGAACAGCCGCTGCTCCAGATCGCCCCGAATCCCATCCATCCCTCCGCCCTCGCTTCCTGTCTGTACATCAGTTACTACCAGGCCGTTCAAATTGACCAGCAAGTCTCGCTCAATCCTCGTGAAGACGACATGGCCCGGTCGATTCCGCTCAGTGCCGCGTATTGGGATACGGTCCGCTGTATCGGTGGCGGCGACGCACAAGGACCCGCGGCCGGCATGCTCTTCCGGGACACGGTACAAGAAATCAACGCGGCCTACTACAGCGGTGAACAGGAATCGCGCGCCACCCTCGCGGCGCTCAGTAACCTGGTGCGGCGCATGGCCCTGCTGCCCGGAGAGCGGACCATCATTCTGGCCTCGCCCGGATTCTTTGTCTCGTTCAATCTGGAAAAGCAGGCGTCCGATCTCACCGCGCAGGCCATCCGTTCCAAGGTGCTTATCAACACCGTGGGCGTACGCGGCGTCTGGACCAGTTCAGCCTTCGAGGCCAGCCAGTCCGGCGGCGCGCCCCCGCCGGACGTGACCCTATTTCACGACATAGATGGTGAGGTGGCTACCGGCGAATTGATCGATCTGGCGGAAGACACCGGCGGCACGGCCAATCTGAACAACGATTTCGATGGCGCCATCCGAAAGGCCGCCGCCACGCCTGAGTACATTTACGTGCTCGGTTTCGCGCCCCAGAATCTGAAGTTCGACGGCAGCTTTCATTCGCTGAAAGTGACCGTCACCGCCCCCGGGAAACTCACCCTGCAAGCCCGCCGCGGTTACTGGGCGCCCCAGCAAGCCGAAGATGAACTTGCGGTTTCCCGCCAGGAGATCGAAGATGCCGTATTCTCGCGTGACGAGATTCACGATCTCGCCGTGGACATGCACACTCAGGTAATCAATCCAGGCGGCCAGGCCAAGTTGAACGTGTTGGCCAGTGTGGATCTAAAGGCCCTCCACTTGCGTAAGGTGGAAGACCGCAGCCGCAACGACGTCACGATCGTCGCGGCCTTGTTCGATACCAACGGCAATTTCATCGCCGGTGCGGAAAAAATCGTACAGCTCCGCTTGCGTGATGAAACCGTGCGCGGGCTCGACGACAGGCCCCCGTTCGTCGTGGTCACGGATTTCCCCGTGAAGCCTGGCGCATACCTGGTGCGGATGGTGGCGCGCGATGCTGAAGGCCGGCAGCTAACCGCGGAAAACGCCGCGGTCGACGTTCCTTAGAGGTGAGTCATGCGTATACTTCTTATGTTCCTGTTGATCCCGCTGTCAGCGGTTGCCCAACAGGAGCCTGCCGAAACGTTCCAGTCGGGTGTGACCATGATTCAGGTACCGGTGGTGGTGCGCGATCACGACGGACATGTGGTCGGTGACCTCGCCAAGGATGACTTCAAGCTATTCGATAACGGCAAGCCGGTCGAGATCGCGAATTTCTCGGTGGAGAAACCGGGTGGCCAGGTGGCGCCCGACCGGTCGCTGCCCGATCCCAACGCGCCCGCGAAGAAATCCGCGGGTGCCGCAGCCATGGACATCCCCGAGCGGTTTATTGCGTACTTCTTCGATGATGTGGCCATCCGGAACTTCGGCGATCTGAAGCGCCTGCGCGAGGCCGCCGCGCAGCAGTTCAGCAGCCTCGAACCGGGCGATCGTGCAGCCTTGCTAACCTCATCATGCACTCTGGCGCTCGATTTCACGAACGACCGCGCGAAGTTGCAGGACACCGTGGCGCGCCTGCAGGCGCATCCCCCGCGCGTGTGCCGCGTCTCGACAATCCAATCGCTTCAGCTAACGTTGTTGAGGAACATTGTCCGCGGCATGTCCAGACTGCCCGGGCAGCGGTCGATCATACTCGTCTCCTCCGGGTTCCAGGTGGCGCTCGATCGGGGACAGGAAGAAATGGAATTGATTGAGGAGGCCATTCGTTCGAAAGTGCGGATCGACTCCCTAGACCTGGGCGAAGGCGGTCAACCTGCCGTGAGCGGGGGAGCGGAACAGCCCACTGGCCAGCAAACCGGCATGGTGGAAGCCGCCCGCACAGAGTCATCGACGACGAATCCGATCGTGCTTACCGATCTGGCGCGAGGCACCGGCGGCACATATCTGACGGGAAACAACTACGTCGCCAGTTTTCATCGGCTCGCCACTCCGGAAAGCCACTATGTGCTGAGCTTCGTCTCAACGGCCAAGCCGGACGGCCATCTGCACCAGTTGAAGGTCAAGCTGGCAAAGAAGGGCAAGCTCACAGTCGAGGCGCGCAACAGCTATTACGCTTCCGCGCGCTTGCCATAGCGCCGCGATTTCGCCTATACTGGCCCTTTACGATGTCTTTCTACTCCGCCAGCTCGTTTAGCTTCCGATTCTGGTTCCGCCGGAATCGGTAGAGTGGCGTTGCGAAGGGCATCCAGCTTCTTGTGAATTGCAACCCACTCGTCAGAGTGGGTTTTTTATTTTCGGAGCGAAGGAGAATCGGCACATGATTATCTCGATGCGTCCGCATGCCACGCGCGAGCAAATCGACCACGTCTGCGAACGGATTCAGGAGTTCGGATACAAGGTCCACTCCATCGAAGGCGAAGAGCGGGTCGTCATCGGCGTCGTCGGCGTCGGCGACGTCACCGCTTGCCTCGAATCTCTCGAAGCCACCCCTGGTGTCGAAAGCGCCGTGCGCATCTCGGCCCCGTACAAATTCGTCAGCCGCGAGTTCAAGCCCGACCACAGCATCATCCGCGTCAACGGTCTTGAAATCGGCGGCGACGAGTTCATCGTCATGGCCGGCCCGTGTTCGGTCGAGTCCGAGCGCCAGATCATGGAGACCGCCGAAGGCGTGGCCGCGGCCGGCGCCCGCATGCTGCGCGGCGGTGCGTTCAAGCCGCGCACCTCGCCCTACGATTTCCAGGGCATGGAGCTCGAAGGCCTCAAACTATTGCGCAAGGCCAAAGAAGCTACCGGCCTCGCCATCGTCACCGAAGTCATGACCGACGCCCACGTGGGCATGGTGGCCGAATACACCGATGTCATGCAAGTCGGTGCGCGCAACATGCAGAACTTCGCGCTGCTGAAATCGCTGGGCGGCTGCGGGCGCCCCGTGCTGCTGAAGCGCGGCATGAGCTCCACCATCAAGGAATTGCTCATGTCCGCCGAATACATCGTGGCCCATGGCAATTCCAACGTGGTGCTTTGCGAGCGCGGCATTCGCACTTTCGAAACCGCCACCCGCAACACCTGCGACATTGCCGCCGTTCCGGTGCTGAATGAGCTCACCCACCTGCCCGTGATTCTCGATCCCAGCCACGCCACCGGCAAGCGCAGCCTGGTGCCGGACCTGGCGCGCGCGGGCGTGGCCATCGGCGCCGACGGCCTGATCGTCGAAGTCCATCCCAATCCTGAAAAGGCCATCAGCGATGGCGCACAGTCGCTCACTTTGAAAGATTTCCACGCCATGATGCGCCAGCTTAAGCCGTATCTCGATCTGTGGAAGGAAGCGCGCGTCGCGGAAACCGCCGCGGCCGTGTGACACTGCCAACGTGAACTACAAACAACGCGCCGCCCTGCTGATCATCCTGATCGCCTCGGTTTGCGGATTCGCCGTGTGGGGCGTGGCGCGCCTCCACTACCGCTCGCTGCGCACCACCGCCGATTGGCTCCAGCGCCTCCCCACGCGCGACGGCCTGGTCTTCTACATCGATGCTGCGGCGCTCCGCAACGGCGGCGTTCTCCAGATGCTCAGCGGCTCCAAGGTCTCCGAAGAGCCGGAATACCGCGTCTTCGTGATGAAGACCGGTTTCGACTACACCCGCGATCTGGACGCGGTCCTCGCCTGCTTCACCCCGCGCGCAAAATTCCTCATCGTCAAGGGCCGCTTCGATTGGAACAACCTGCAGGCCTACGCGCGCGAACAAGGCGGCGCCTGCTACAACTCCCTTTGCCGCATGAGCGGCAGCACACCCGACCGCAAGATCTCGTTCTTCCCGCTGCGTCCGAACCTGATGGCCCTCGCCGTCAGCCCCGATGATTCCGCCGTCACCGAGCTCGAATCCCGCTCCACCCGCCGGCGCGAATTTGAAAGGCCTGACGCGCCCTTCTGGATCTCGATCCCGCCCGCGCTGCTGAAAACGGACAGCGGCCTGCCGGCCGGCACGCGCATGTTCGCCCACACCATGGAAGACGCCAACGATATCAGCATCGCCCTCGCGCCCTCGGGCAACCATTTCGAAGCGCGCCTGAACGTGCAGTGCCACGATGGCGAACAGGCCGCCGCATTGGCCGCCGAGCTCCAACACATCACCGCCATGCTGCGCGAAATGATCGCCCGCGAGCACCAGACGCCCAATCCGCAAGACCTCAGCGGAGTCCTCACCTCCGGCACCTTCAACCGCCTCGGCACGCGCGTGCTGGGCAGTTGGCCGATCGACCACGGCTTCATCGAAGGATTGTTAGGCGGCGGGTAGCCGGAGCCGTACTGACGCGAAAACGCACGCCCTCGCGTTGCTGCAGGAAACTGACAACCTCGAATAGATTATCGGCGCGGGGATTGCCTGCCGGGCCAAGCATGCGCATCAGGCTCTTGGATGGGATATGTGTGTACTCGGCGACCTCCGCAAACCCCACCGTGGCGTTGATGTAGTCGCGAAGAATGGTCTTGGCGGTAGTCACGTCACCGCCGAGCATACATTCGACGCCTACGCGCAGAAGCTCCTTTCGGAATTTCGTGTCCCGCTCCGCGCGTGCGCGGATGGTCTCCTTGAAATCGCGCGTCAGGGCCATGGCTGTGATCCTTTTTCCTTTCCTTATAATCCCGCCATCTCACGAGGGCAGTCGCGATGTCCTGCTGCTGGCGCTTCTTCGTTCCTCCACCGGGCAAAATCACGAGACGCTCCGGGAACGTCGACCATGCACTATAGTAACATATGTGTTACTATTTCCAGCGTCCAAATCCTGCGGCAAGTACCTGTCCCGAGCGAGGAAAGCCCGACCGTACCCCACCGCAGCGTCACCGAAAGACTGTTAGGCGGAGAATAGGAGTAGAGTAGAAAAATGGCGCTGTCGATACACCCGATCACCGCAGCCGAGCGCGCGCGGCGAACGCGTGTTTACGAAGAAGCGCTGGCCTCCGTCCGCCTGGAAGGGCTGGATCTCGACGAGCAAACCAAGGCTCTCTACCAGCGATACATCGACGGAGACTTAACCCTGTCCGAAGTACGGAGTGCCATCGATGAGCTTGACGCCCGGGAATGCGGACCCTTATCTGCATCCCGGCACAAACGTCCTGCGGAACCTGCGCAGGATCACTGACGCCACGCTCCTGGAGCGCTTCGAGGCGCGCCGTTCGCACCTGCGCATCGCCGAGTTGATTGAGAGGCCCGTAGCAGGCACTTTCAACATCGCACACCTCAAGGCGATTCATAGGCACATCTTTCAGGATGTCTACGGTTGGGCGGGACAGTTTCGCACCGTGAACATATCCAAAGGTGGCCATCTGTTCGGTCTGGCTGCGTTTCTCGAGCCGGCGCTGGAACAGACGCTCGCGAAGCTCGCGGCGGAAGAATACCTCGCCGGCCGGGACGCCGCTGCCTTTGCAACGCGAGCCGCCTGGTTCCTCAGTGAGCTGAACGCGGCTCACCCATTCCGCGAGGGCAACGGCAGAACTCAACGCGAGTTTCTGCGCGAGCTTGGATTGCGCGCCGGCCATTACATCGATTGGCGAGCCGTAACTCGTGAGGAAATGACCGATGCTTCGCGCGTGAGCCACGCGACCGGGGACGTATCGCTGTTCGCCAAACTGCTCCGCCCATGCATCCGGGGCGCTGCGTAAGCACAGACGCAAGGTCCGGCTAAATAAACGCCATCGTCTTCACGCCTGAAATATCGAACCGCTTCCGGCATCGCAAATTCTTACACGCTACCTTATCGTCCATCAGCACCATGTAACTCTGCGATTTCGCAAAACGCGCCCGGTCCCGCTCATCCGCCCCCGGCGGCAAACGATCTTTCTTCTTCCGCACCGTCCAGCGCAGTTCGTACGTCTCCGTCGACCGGCAGAACGGGCAGTGCAACGACGCCGGCTTGGTCGTCTGCGATTCCGTATAATAGGCGCGTTCGTCCACTTAGCGTTCGCCCATCGGAATCCACGGCATCCCGTCCGGATTCCCCTTGTACTCCGCGCGCGGCCGGATCAGGCGGTTGTTCTTATACTGTTCCAGCACGTGCGCCGTCCATCCCGACATGCGGCTTACGGCGAAGACCGTCGTAAACAAATCCACCGGAATGCCCAGCGAATAATAGGTCGAGGCCGAATAGAAGTCCACGTTCGCGATCAGGCCCTTCTCCTCCTTGACGGTCTGCTCCATCGCCCGCGACATGCGGAACAGCTTCTCGTGCCCCGTGCGCTTGCCCAACTCCTCGGAAAGCACGCGCAAGTGCGTAGCCCGCGGATCTTCCGTGCGATACACCCGATGCCCGAACCCCGCCAGCTTCACCTTGCGCGCCAGCGTGCTCTTCACCCGGTCGATGGCCGCTTCCTCGCTCGAAAGCTGCAGCAGTACCTTGATCACGTCCTGGTTCGCGCCGCCGTGCAGCGGGCCCTTCAGTGCCCCGATCGCCGACGTCATCGCCGAATAAATATCGGAAAGCGTCGCCGCCGTCACGCGCGCCGCGAAGGTGGACGCGTTCAGCTCGTGGTCCGCATGCAGAATCAGCGCCACATCGAAAGCGTGCTCCATCACTTCGTCGGGACGTTTGCCCGTCAGCGTGTACAGGAAGTTCTCGGCGAACGTCATCCCCGGGTCGCCGTTGATCACGTGCAGACCCTTGCGCAACCGGTCGAACGTCGTCACCATCGTCGACGTCTGTGACATCAGCCGCATCGCCTTGCGCGCGTTCGCGTCCGGCATCATGTCGGGCGTCTCCGGATCGTACATGCCCAGCATCGAAACCGCCGTGCGCAGCACGTCCATCGGACTGGCCTGCGGCGCCGATTTCAGAAACTCCAGCACGGCCGGCGGCAGCCCGCGGTTGGCGCCCAGTTCCTTCTTAAGCTGCTCCAACTCCTCGCGCTTCGGCAGGTGTCCGTTCCAGAGTAGGTAAATCACCTCCTCGAAAGTCGCATTGTCCGCCAGCGTGTGAATGTTATAGCCGCGATAGCTGAGAACGCCCGCGTAACCGTCGATGTAGCAAATCTCCGACTCGCCGGCGACTACGCCTTCCAAACCTGCCACTGTTGTGCCCATGCTGTTCCAGTCTCTTTTTACTATTCTATGACGCGCGCAGTGAACCCGCTCCGCGCCCCCTCACGACCCGGCCTGGCAGATCGGAAACGGCGAAAAGCCGATCGTCAGATCGCTCCGCTGTACCCACAGCGCGTCTTCCTCGCGGCGGTCGAAATCCACGGTCACAATCACGCCCGATCCGCACGAGCGGCTCCTCGAAATATCGTAGTCCGATGGGTTGCGCGGGCTGTCCGGTCCCCAGTCTTTCATGAACTCCGGGAACGCGTAGTCCCGGCAGGGGTGCGCGTCCGTGCAGTTCCACATCGCGTACGCCGCCTTGTAATCCTTGCGGCGTAGTAAGTCGAAGAAGCTCTTCACCCGGCTCTCCTGCCGGTGGTTGCGCAGCACCTGCGCCAGCCTGGCTACCGACTGAATCCGCAGGATCTCCGTCTTGTCCCAGCCGTAAAGGAAGAACCACAGGAAGAGCACAACTAGGGCCGCGGCCCCCAGCGTGAAAATCAGCTTGTTGCGCTTCTCGCGCCGTTCGTCGCCGGCCCCGTATTGATCCAGATAGCCAGCCATCTTTCCATCCTACTTCGCCGGGTATGCCTTGTCGTAGGCGGCCACAGCCTCTGCCGTCAGGTCCAGCGCCGGCTTGTAAAACACCGTGCTCTGCACGTCTACCACTACGTCCAGACCCTTTTCATCCGCCAGCTTGCGCACCACTTCCTGCATCCTGCGGCTGCACGCCCCCAGAATGTCGTTGCGCTCGGCATTCACGTCCGATTGCAGATCGTCGCTCATCCGCTGAAGCTGACGCTGCTTGTACTGCCCCTGCGAATTCAGGTCGGCTAACGCGGCCTCCGTCAGCTTGCCCGCGTTGCTCTGCAACTGCTGCTTGATGTTGTCGATGTCACGTTGCAGAGCCTCCATCTGCTGCTGCCGGGGCTTGTATTTCGCCTCCATCTCGGCCGACTTCTGCTTGATTTCGGCCGTGTCCAGCACAGCCCTTTGCAAGCTGACCACGCCCACCTTGGTCTGGCTCAGACCGATCTTGCCGAATGACACGAGCGCGAGGCAAACCGCGGCTACCCGCACTCCCAACCTTGCTGACATGCTTAGAAGACTCCTTTTGAAGTTTACGAACTCATCAGCGTACCACACGCTGTGGCCTCCGGTGTTCCCCCTGGGAATGCGGCCGGCCCTCCCCAAAGCCGGCGGCCCCGGGTGCTAGAATGTCCCATATATGTATCGCAGGCTCATTGTTCTTGCGGCAGCCTCCTTTTCGACCGCCGCCTCGCTCTCCCTCCTCGCGGGAGCGGACGTGCACATTGTCGAAGAGATCGTTGCCAAAGTGAACGGCGACATCATCACCCGCGGTGAACTGCTGCATAGCCGCCAGGAAATTGAGGCCGATCTCCGCCAGCAGGGCTTGACAGGCGCCAAGCTGCAGGACGCCGTGAAGGCCCGCGCCGCGGACGCTTTGCGCGACCAGATTGACCAGCTCCTCCTCGTGCAAAAAGCCAAAGATCTGAACATCAGCGTCGACGCCGAGATCACCAAGCGTCTCGCCGAAATGCAGGTGCGCAGCGGTCTCGCCGACCCCGATAAGTTCCACGATTTCGTCCGCGAACAGATGGGCATGCCCTTCGAAGACTTCAAGCAGCAGGTCAAGAATCAGCTCCTGACCCAGCGCGTGATCTCCGAGGAAGTCAGCTCCCGCATCGCGATTCCCGACGCCGAGAAGCGCAAATACTACGATCAGCACAAGAACGACTTCGTCCGTGACGAAGAAGTCTTCCTGCAGCAGATCCTGATCTCCACCGAAGGCAAAACGCCGGACCAGGCTAAAGCCGCTGAAAAGAAGGCCAAGGACTTGACCGCCCGCGCGCGCAAGGGCGAAAAGTTTTCCGATCTCGCCACCACTAACTCCGACGACCTGGAAACAGCCCGCAACGGCGGCGAGTTACCCCCCTTCAAGCGCGGCCAGTTGATGAAGCCGATCGAGGACATCGTCTTCAAGCAGCCCAAAGGCTATGTGACTGACCCCATCAAAGTGCCGAACGGCTTCCTGGTTCTGAAAATCGTCGACCGCCATGAAAAAGGCCTGGCTTCTTACGAAGAGGTCGAGGACGAGATCACCGGCCGCATCGTGATGCCCCAGATGAACGCCAAGGTGCGTACCTATCTTACTAAGTTGCGCCAGGATGCCTTCTTGGAGATCAAGGCCGGCTACCTGGATAGCGGCGCTGCGCCCGGCAAGGATACTGCCTGGAAAGACGTCGCCCAGTTAAAGCCCCAGACTGTGACGAAAGAAGAAGTGGCTACTCACCGTAAACGCAAACACTTACTCTGGGTTATCCCGCTTCCGTGGACCGGCGGCGTAAAGAAGCCCGCGACGGCAGCGCCACCCACCGTCTCTCCGGCCCCCGCGCCGCAAAAGTCCTGACCGGCGCGGCCGCCGTCATGAAATCGCCTTACGTTAACGAACTTAAGCCGGGAGAAGTCAAGGCCGCCACATTTCTGGTCTGCTCCAAGGAGTTACGCCAGAACAAGAAGGGCGATCCTTATTTGTCGCTTGTGCTCGGCGATCGTACTGGCGATCTCGACGCCCGCATCTTCGACAACGTAACCGTCGTCATGGAAACCTTCGAGCGTGACGATTTCGTGCGCATCAAGGGACTCCTGCAGATCTATCATAACCGCCCCCAGTTAACCGTCCACTCCATCCAGCGCCTCGATGACCGTGAGGTGGACTTCACCGATTTCTTCCCGGCTTCCAGGCGCGACCGGGATGAGATGTGGCGCGAGCTCCGTGAATTCGCCGCCGCCATCGCGAATCCGCACCTGCGCGCGCTGGTGGACGCTCTGCTCGACGATGACGACATCGCACGGCGATACCGCATCGCGCCAGCCGCCAAGCAGATCCATCATGCCTATCTCGGCGGCTTGATCGAACACGTCCTGTCGCTCTGTCACCTGGCCCGTGCCACTACCTGCCATTACCCCATCATCGATGGCGACCTGCTCATGACCGGAGTCATCCTCCACGACATCGGCAAGATATATGAGTTGCAGTACGAGCGCGGCTTCAGTTATAGCGACGAGGGCCAGCTACTCGGCCACATGATGATCGCCCTGCGCATGGTCGGGGCCAAGTTGCGCGACTTACCGGATTTTCCCCCGCGCTTGCGTACGCTGGTCGAACACATGATCATCAGCCATCACGGCCAGTTGGACTTCGGCTCGCCCAAGACTCCCGTGTTTCCCGAAGCCATGCTCCTTCACTATCTGGATGACCTGGATTCCAAGATGGAGTGCATGCGCCACCTGCTCGAAACCGACCGCCAACTGGAGGGTAACTTCACCAGTTATTGCTCACCGCTCGATCGCATGTTACTCAAGAAGGATAAGTATCTCGAAGGGCCGCCGTCCGATTCGCCCAAACCTCCCGCCGCGCAGCCTGCCCGTCCGCCTGACGGTTTGGCTGTTGCCCGTAAGTCCGCTCCGCCGGCTGTCTCGCCGTTTGCCGGCAAACTGCTCGACGCCCTCCAAATCGCCGGGTCTAAACGGGAGGGTTGATGCGCAAAGCCGCTACGCGAGATATCCCGCCGCCGCTCGAATTACTCTGCCTCAACGCGCTCTGGTCGCTGGGGCAGGGAAGTGTCAAGGATGTCCGCCGGCTAGTGACTCCCAATCGCGCCTTGGCCTACACCACCGTCATGACCATCCTCGACCGCCTGGCGCGCCGCGGTGTGGTCACTCGCCGCAAATCCGGCCGGGCCTTTGTCTACCAGCCTTCCGTCTCGCGCGACGCTATGCGCCGCCTGGCCCTGAAGGAGTTTCTCGATTGTTACTTTGAAAGCTCCCAGGATCAGTTACTCCAGTTTCTGCAGGGTGGTTCGTCCGCCGGGTTGCCTGGCCCCGTGCTCCAGCCGGCGCCGGATGACCGCCTCGATCCCGCGCTGCTCTAACTCCGTCTTCTCCCCTCCGCCGCGTCCACAATCGCATCCAGTGTAACTTGCGCGGTGGACTTCCACGAGAAGGCCGCCGCCCGCAGTGGCCCTTCCATCTCGAGCCGCGCGCGCAGTTCCGGGTCCGCAACCAGCCGCCCCAGCGCCGCATGGATGGCCTCCGCGCTGCCCGCTTCAAATAACACCGCCGCGCCTCCCACCATCGTCGCCAGCGGCTCGATATCCGAGCACGCCGTGGGAATCCCCGCCGCCAGCGCCTCCACTACCGGCATGCCGAACCCCTCGAATGTCGACGGGAAGACGAACGCGCAGGCCCGCTCGAATAAGCCGTATAATTGCTCGCGCGGAATCCAGCCGGTCAGCTCGACCGCCTCCGTTAGGCCAAGCTCCGCGCGCCGCCGCTCCACCGCCGCGGTATGAAATCCCCGTAGCCCCGCGATCGCCAGGCGAAACTCCGGCCGCTCGCCATGAAACCGCGCGAAGGCTTCGAGCAGCGCATCCAGGCCCTTGTGCGGATGCAGCGTCGATACCGTCAGCAACAGCTTTTCCGGTGTGCGCCGCATTCCGAAAAACGCTGGATCCACGCCCAGCTCCGCGACCCGTACTCTCTCCTCCGGCAGCCGGTAATAACTCAGCACGTCCTTGCGGGTCGCCTCCGAGTTCGCCAGGATCACCGTCGCCAAGTGCGCCGACCAATACAGCATCGCTCTCCAGAACGGCAGATCGAACCAGCGGAAGTGTTCCGGATGGCGTTTGTGCTGCATGTCGTGGAACATCGTCACGCTGGCGCACGGACAGTAAAACGGCGCTGTGAAACCCGGATTCAACAGCGCATCCAGCCCCAGGCGCGCCGCCGCCCCCGGCAGTACGGTCTGTTCCCAAAAGATCCGCGCCGGACGCCGCCGTGCCCGCACGCCCTGTGGCATGCTGTGAAAATTTGCCCGCTCGGGAGTCAGTCCGCAACCCGTCTCACGATTCGTGAAGACAAAATATTCGTTGCGGCTGTCAATCTCCGCCAACGCCCGGAGTAAGTGGCGTAAGTAGATCTCCGTGCCGCCCACGCCGCCCGGAATCATGTACAGGGCGTTGATGCCGATCCGCAAAGCTGCCATGTCAGCGCTGCGCCGGTATCTGGGTCAGCACGTAATTCAGTCCCTCGCGCGCCGGCTCTAACTTCGGATCGAGCGCCAGCGCGTGCCGGAAGTCTGCCGCGGCCTCCTGCATATCGCCCGTCTTGGCCCGGATGCCGCCGCGATAGTAATAGATCTCGGCATAGCTCGGATCGCGTTTCTCAGCCTGTTCGAGCGCCGCCAGAGCCTCCGGCCACTGCGATCGTTTGGCGTACACCATCCCAATCTGCGAGTAGACGTGCGCCGTCGGATTCAGTGCCGCCGCCTGCCGCAGCTTGGCCAGCGCCTGGTCCGGTTGATCCGCGCAGTCATAAGCCAGCGCCCAGTCGACCAGCAGCCGGTAATCCGGTCTCTGTAACTTCGCCGTTTCACTATACTCATTTACCGCGTCGCGGCACCGGCCGTGAGTGTAGTAAGTGTGCGCTAACTGAAAATGTACCCGCGCCTTGCCCGGCGACTCCCGCGCTGTATCTTCCCACAGGCTGATGTCACTCGCCCACACCTCGCTGCGATGATACGTCGCGAATGCCAGTACGGCCAGCGCCGCGCATCCCGCCACCGCAAGCTTCCGCCGGTCCACGTGGACCCGCTGCAACAGTGCCACCGCCACCAGCAGCAGCCCGATCATCGGCATATACAACCGCCGCTCGGCCAACGGATCCCGAATCGGTACGAACGACGACGTCGGCGCCATCAAAAGCACGTACGCCAAAAATCCGTAAGACGCCAAAGGAAGACGCCGCCGGTAATAAATCGCCCCAGCAATCAGCAGCACGATCACCAGCAGTCCGATAATCGCCCCGTGCTCCAGAATCGTGTGCGAGATTGGATAGTCCCAGTCCAGATCCTGCCCCACCGGAAACACGAATAGCCGCAGGTAAACAAAAAACGCCCGGCACTGTGTGAAGAAATATTGATACCAGGTGAAATCCTCCATCCGGAAGCCCGCGGTCTCGGACCCCGCCAGAATCCGCGTCACGAAGATTCCGCCCGCCAGCCCGCCCACCGCGATCGGCGCATAGATCCGCCAGTTCCTCCGTATACCCGCGAACGAAAAGCCCGGATTCCAGTAGTAGTCAGTCAATAGCAACAGTGCGGGCAGCACCAGCGTGTGCTCCTTGCTGGTCACCGCCGCGCCGAACAATGCCAGCACTGCGATAGCGATTGACCACGACACTTCCGCCGCCCGCCGGTAAAGAAAAACCGCGAACGCCGCCAGAAAGAACATTACGCTCAGGCTCTCCGATCTTCCCGCCACATAGGCGACTGACTCGGTCTGGATCGGATGCAGCAGGAATACAAATCCGGCAAATCCGGCCAGTAAGTCATCATTCTCCGCGCCTTCCGGCCGTGCCAGTCGCAGCAGCTTCCGCACGATGAGAAACACCAAAAAACTGCCCACTAAGTGAATCAGTACGTTGGTTACGTGGAAAAGGAACGGGCCTTTAGACACCTGGTAGTTCAGCCAGTAACTCAACATCAGTGTCGGCCGCACGCCGGCCAGCCACGCCCCGAGTTTGCCCGTGAAATCTTGCGCGTAATACGGGAGCAGCCGGTCGTCAAACACAAAAGGCCCGCCCAGTGCCGGCGCGTACACTTGAAAGGCCAGGTAAATCGCCGCAGCCGCGGCCGCCACGCCCGCCCACCAGCGCGTCGTCTTCTGACGCGCCTGCGCCGCCTCGGCCGCCTTCTCGCGCCGATCCTTCCCCTTCGTGCCACCCCGCGGACGCGCCTTGGCCCGCGCCTCAGGCATTGGACGCTCCATCTCGCAGATTTTGTAAGTGATACTCCAGAACCGCCAGCCGCTGCGCCAGCGCAATGTTATCGTCGCGAAGCTTCGAAATAATGACCGAGAAACGGTAGAACATCATGAGGAATACACAGCCCACCACCAGTAACAGGGCTAGCGGCGGATAAGTCAGCCCAAGGGTATGTGCGGCGGATTCGAGTAAGCCGCGCGCGCGTGAAAGAATCAGCAAAGCGGCCGAAGCCAGTAACCACGTTACCGAATATTCTACCCGGATATGCGCCCGCCTCACCGAAACCAGCACAAATAGCAGCAGTACCCCGCTCAGCAGCGTCAACACATTCAGCAAACGATCCATCCGTCTTCTCCGTTTATGACTCGCCGTCCGTCCGCCGTTTCTTCCGGCCGCCCTTCTGGTCGTACTTCAATACGTTGACGAACACCCCCAGCAGCACGTGCGCGATGTAGTAAATCGAGCGCATCGCCGTGATCGAGGAACGCCCCGTCGTGCGCGGATGCATCTTGCACGGAATCTCCATGAACCGGAACCGCTTCCGCTGCAGCACTACCAACGCCTCGATTTCCGGATACTCCAGCGGAAAGCTCTTGCTGAACACCTGCAGCGCCCGCCGGTTCACGCCCACAAAACCGGATGTCGGATCGTGTACCGGCTTCCCCAAAATCGGCCGCAGCACCATCCGGAAAAAACCAATGCCCAAACTCCGCACCGCGCTCGTGCCCGATCCGTTCGCCTCCAGAAAGCGCGAGCCGATCACCATCTCGCACCCCGAGCTGCGCAGCGCCTCAAAGATCCGCGGTACGTCCCCCGCATCGTGCTGACCGTCGCCATCCAGCCGGATTACGTATTCGTAGCCCAGCTCGAATGCCAGTTTGTATCCCGCCTGCACGCACCCGCCCAGACCTAGATGATGCGGTAGCGGCAGCACCTGCGCGCCCGCCTGCCGCGCGACGCTCTGCGTGCCATCCGTCGAGCAATCGTCAATCACAACCACCGGCCTGCCCGGCATCGCCGCGTGCACCGCCCGCACCACGTCCCCCACCGCGCCTTCTTCGTTATACGCCGGCACGATGATTAACAGTGAGTCGCGGCCCATTAGAGTTC
Source organism: Bryobacteraceae bacterium (assembly GCA_035541265.1). Classification (GTDB taxonomy): domain Bacteria; phylum Acidobacteriota; class Terriglobia; order Bryobacterales; family Bryobacteraceae; genus Bog-159. The sequence continues at coordinate 13,202 of DATKNQ010000141.1, read as the reverse complement.
CGCTACCCGCCGCGCCGAAATCCAATACGAGCGCAGCAAGCGCCGGTAGATTTGCGGCGTCACCCGCGCCGTCCGGCGGATCTCGCGCCGCTTCCGCCACAATGCCGGTGCGTGCAGCAACAGCGCCCCGTGCGCCCGCAGCACGTAAAAAGGCATGCGCCACGCCGGTGCCCCTTCCAGCCGGAATCGCGCCGCCGCGCCCCGTCCGCCTAACATGTACCGTAAATGCCACGCATACCGCGCCAGCGAAATCCACGGCGCCGCCGCCATCATGCGCGCCGGAAAATTCTTTGCCAGCACGAACAGCCGGTTGCGCTCCACGTAATACGCCTTCAATCGCGATGCCCGTCCCGCCGAATGCGAGTAATGATGCTCCACCACCGCCTCCGGCACATACAAACACCGCCAGCCCGCCCACCGCGCGCGCAGCCCCAGGTCCGTGTCCTCGCAGTATAGAAAAAAATCTTCGTCAAACAGCCCGATCTGTTCCAGCATCGCGCGCCGGTAAAGCGCCGCCGATCCGCTCGGAAACAGCGCCTCTTCCAGCACCGGAAAGAAGTGCGGCGGGCGCGCATGCCCGCGCTGCTTGCTGCTGCCATCGCCGCAAATCAGCATGCCCGCCGAATCCAGCGCCTCCTCGCCATACAGCCGCACCTGCGACGCGCACATGCCCGCGTCCGGCCGCGCCTCCATCGCCGCCACCATCGCCGCCAGCCACCCCGGATACGGCGCTGCGTCATCGTTCAGCGTCGCCAGGTACACGCTGTCCGATTGTCTGTAGCCTTCGTTGACCGCTGCCCCGAAGCCGCTGTTTTGCGCCCGCTCGATGATCCGCACGCCCGCGCGCTCCGCCCCGTTCTTGCGCGCCGCACCCTTGCCGCTGTTGTCCACGATAATCACTTCGAAGTCGCGCTGCGTCTGCTTCCCCAAAGCCGCAACGCATTCAATTAGCCGCCGGTCCGCGGCCAAGGTAGGAATCACCACAGTTACTAAGAACTTAGACAAACTTCGATTTTACGACACCTTCAAGCGCAAAGGGCGCGTCGTTCCGCGCCGCCATTTAAGGGGGGAACTCGTAGAAAACTAGCGGCGCGGGGCGCCATGTTTTGCGCGAGCTTCTCCCAAGTTCTCGTACCACTTCAGATTCGCCGTCGCCGAACCGATGCACGCGATGTCCGGACGCCCGTCCCCATTCAGGTCCGCGATCGCGCAAGCCGCCGCGGGCATGTCACTATCGAGCACCATCTTTGACCACTGCGCGCCGTCGCCATCCTGCGCATAGTAGACGTTCACGCCCTTCCCGCGATATCCCGCCACCACTTCGTCGCGCCCGTCGCCATTGAAGTCCGCGGTCCAGATCGTGTGCCCGTCGGCTATCCCGTCGTCGATCACGTGCCGCTGCCACACGCCGCCAGCCTCGCGATAAATCGCCACCTGATTGCCGTGCCACGGCTCGATCGCCGCCACGAATCGCCGCTTGCCCACATGCCCCACCGCCACATCGCTCGACCCGCACTTGGGCCATGGCGCCGGATCGCCCTTGGCGATTTCCGTCCGATTCCACACGCCATTGCGCCCCAGCTTGTAAAGATGAATCCCGCTGAAGCCTGCGCTCAGGATCTCGTCCCGCCCGTCGCCGTCCCAGTCTCCGATGTAAATCCCGTGCACCACGCCTTCTTCCCTATTCGAAATCATCTCGCGCTTCCACGCGCCCGGCCGGTACATCACCGTCGGCGTGTGTAGACGATCCTGCGGCGTCGTAGCCGCCGCGTTAGTCAGCGGCTGGCTGATCACCACCTTGTGACCGCTGCCGTCGATGTCCGCCCACCGCAGCCGGTGCGAGGTCGGCAGCCGGTCGATCTCCCGTATGCTCCACATCAGCCGCGGATCGCCGTTGTGATGGAGCACCGAAACAACTCCCGCGCTCTCGTTCGCGTTCATGGCGAACCCCGAAGCCAGCACGATCTCCGGAATCCCATCGCCGTCCATGTCCCAAGCCGCCAGGTTGATCATTCCCGAGAGGTGATCCGCGATCACATGCCGCTCCCAGCCCGGATTCTCGTACCACACCAACTCGCTCATCCCGCTCGCCAGCGCGATCAAGTCCGTCTTCCCATCGTGGTTCACATCCACCGCCACCACCTGGTAACCGCCTTTCAGGCCGGTCGCGACCGTGTGCTCCGCAAATCGCACCAGCGGAGCGCCGCACATCGTCGCGCACAACAAAAAACAACTCATGAATCGCACGTTAATCCTGCTCCCCGATCGTCTCCGTCTCCCGGTTCCAAAACAATTTCCGCCCTTCGCGATAAGCCCGCGCCGCCATAATCACGGCCACCGAATGCGCGAATCCGTGCCGCACCGTGGCATTCGGCTGCTGCCGGCTGCGCAGGCAATCGAACCAGTTCGTCATGTGTGAAAGATCCGTATCGCTGATAAAAGGCAGGCCCGGCTTGTCACTTCCCGCCAGCGTGACAAAGGTCTTCTTGCGCTGGATAAAAGGATGATCCTCGTGCGTGCCTTTCTCCTCCACCAGTTCCCAGCGCTGGCTCCCTTCGCCGCCCACATTGATCAAAGTAGCCTTCTTACCCATAATCCGCGTGAAGCTGTCGCTGTCATTCCCGAAGCTGGTCGAGTAACTCACTAAGAACCCTTTCGGATACTCGAATAACGCCTGAAAAGTGTCCGGATTCTCCCGCCCATCCGGCCAGGCGAACACGCCGCCGTGCGCCATCACTGACTTCGGAAACTCATCCTCCATGAAGAAGTGCGCTAAGTCGATGGCGTGACTCATCCACTGATCCGCAATGCCGCTCGAAAACTCCTTGTACAACCTGAATTCCAGATACACCCGTGGATCGAACGGCCGGTACCGCTTATGCATCAGCCAGCGTTTCCAGTCCGTATCTTCCTCGCGCAGTAACTTCACTTCCGGACGCCCCCGCCACCGCGGGCCATGATAGTTCCAAACTACCTCGTACTTACTCACTTCCCCCAGCGCGCCCGTGCGAATCAAGTCCCGCGTCGCGATCTGGTAAGGTTCGCTGCGATGCTGCGTCCCTACCTGCACCACTAACTTACGCGCCACCACCGCATCCCGCGCCGCCATGGCTTCTTCCAGCACGTTGCCCATGGGTTTCTCGCAATAGGCATCCTTGCCGGCCTCGGCGGTTAATTTCAAAATCATCGAGTGCGTGAAATCCGGAGTCGAGATCAGCACCGCGTCCACATCTTTCAACGCCAGCAGGTCCTCGAAGTATTCGAACGCCCGCGGCGCCCGTCCGTAAACCGCCGTGGCCCCCGCCGCCGCCTTGCCGCGGTTGATCCGCCACAAGTCGCAAACGGCCGTCATCTCCACGTTCTTCTTGTCTTTGAGCTGCGCCGCCATCCAGGCCAGTTCCGTGCCCCGCGATCCCACCCCGATGTGCCCCAGTGAGATGCGTTCGTTAGCGCCCAGGATGCGGCTATAGGAAAGCGCAGTGCCGGCCAGCGCGGCGGTGCCCTGATTCAAAAACGATCTGCGGTCGAGTTCCATAATTGCAGTCAGTGTACATCGAATCTCACAACCAGTACTGCCAATGGTTGAAGAACAGTACATACGCCGCCAGCAGCGCGTTCGTAACCCCGTGCGCCAGCATGCAATCCGCCAGGCTGCCCGTCCGCACCATCCACCAGTTGTACGCCACACCCGCCGCGAGGCCCACTTCCCAATACGGCCCATGCTCCAGCGCAAACAGCACCGCCACGCCCCAAAAAGAAAACGCCGTATATTGTCCCAGCGGCGCCTTTTCAAAATCGTTCCGGATCAGCCAACGCATCAGCCAGCCGCGCCAGAACAGTTCTTCGAGAATCGGCACCAGCACCGCGCTCTCGACGACGCGCACCGCGATGAACACCGCATTCACCCGCACCCGCACCGGCAGCGTACTGCGCGCCACGCCCGTGATCGAATTGTGAAACAGCCAGAAATCGCGATAGCCCGGCCAGAGTACGTCCGGCGCAATCCAGATCACCAGCACCGCCGCGCCCAGCGCCACCGATCCCACCGGGAACAGCAAGCGCCGCGGCAGCACGCGCCGCGACAAGCCCGCAATCGTCGCCGCCACCACCGCCAATCGCACCGGCGCCAGCCACTCCGGCGCAATCGGCAGCCAGCGCAGCGCAATGAAAACTATAAACGGTGCGACATAGGCAATCACGCCGTCAGTCCCAGAACCGCTCGCCCTCGGCCAGGTTCGCTTTCACCGTATCCGGATTCAGCTCGATTCCCAACCCCGGCGTCTGCGCCACCGCGATGCAGCCCTGCGAGACAATCCCGCCCTGATGCACGATCACATCGTCCATCCAGTTGCCGCGCCCGATCACCGTCTCCGCCGCCAGAAAATCGCGCACTGCGGCCGCCCACTGCACGGTCGCCATCGTGCTCACCGCACTCCCGCTGTTCTGCGCCGCCACCGGCAGACTCCACAGCTCCGCCAGGTTCGCGACCTTCTTCGATTCGAGCAACCCGCCCGCGTTCCGCACGTCCGGCTGCACGACCGTGCACCCCTGGTTCATGATGAATTGGCGGAATCCTTGCCGTCGCGCCAGGTTCACCCCGGTCGCGATCGGGACCTTCGATGCCTGCGCCAGCCGTACCCAGCTCTCCGAAAAATCCGGCGGTAGTGGATCCTCCAGCCACAGCGGCTTTACCGGCGCGATCGCCTCCGCCAGTGCCAGCGCGCCCGGCAAATCGTAATCGCCCTCGCAGTGTACAATCAAATCGCGATCCCAACCGATCGCGTCGCGGCAGTATTCAAACGCCTGCCGGAAGTCGTCGATCTTCGCCGCGCGCCGCGGCGGCGAAACGCGGAACGCCGTCCACCCCGCCGGATCGCCCTTCATCTTGTCCGCCCATTCGTTGCAGGTGGAGCGATCCAGCATGTTACTCGGCCCTTCATCCCGGTAGACCCGCACCCGCTCGCGATAACGCCCTCCCAGTAACACCGACACCGGCTGACCCAGTAGCTTGCCCGCCAGGTCCCATAGCGCGATCTCGATCGCGCTCACCGCCCGCAGCAGCATGTTGGCCGACCCATTCACCCGGCTCTCGAGCCCGCTATACAGCGTCTCAATCTCGAGCGGATCTTTGCCCAGAAAGTACGGCCGCAGTTCCAGCACCCCGGCCTTGACCCCGACCCCTGGGCTGCCGTACCCTTCGCCGATCCCATACACGCCCGAGTCACTGACCACCTTCACCAGCGTGTAAGTGCGAGGCCCCTCGAGTACCATCACCCGAATATCGGAAATCTTAACGCGTGCGGCCCAAGCCTTGAAAATCGGCGCAATTACCCCGAGTGTACCGAGAAACCGCCGCCGCGAAACGGAAAACGGCATAGACTCCCGCATTCTAACAGGTGGGGCAGGCTCCCAGCCTGCGGCGGCCTCAAAGGCCGCCCAATCACAGCCCTGCCCAAAAACCTAACCCTCGGCTCACCAAGAGCCTACCCTAACCCCGAGCCAATCTCGCACCCCAGCCATGCTACGCTCCGGCCAACAAATCGCCCGCTGTTACTGGCTTCGAACGTTCCAAAGGAGACAACCTCATGGCAACTGAAAAACAAATCGCGGCCAACCGCCGCAACGCGCAGAAGTCCACCGGTCCGCGCACCGCCGAAGGCAAGGCCCGATCCAGCTTCAACGCCCTGCGCCACGGCCTGCGCGCCCGCACCATCATCCTCCCCGAAGAAGATCCCGAAGAATTCCAGGCCTTGCTCGGATCCCTGGAAGCGTACTATCAACCCCAGAATCCACCCGAGCACACCTTGGTCGAAGAGATGGCTAACTCCGAATGGAAGCTGCGCCGCGTCGAAGGACTCGAGCGCGACCTGTATGCCGAGAACCTGCCCGGCAGCGTCCGCATCCTCCACCTCGAACGCCTCAGTCAGGTCGAAGAGCGCCTCAAGCGCGCCTGGCATCGCGCGCATCACGAGCTAGAACGCATCAAGGCTGCGCGCCAGAAACAGCCGGAAAAGCCCAAAGAAAAGGCCAAATCAGACAAGTCTTTCGTGCCGCCGAGGAAGCTACAATTCTCCTGGGTCAACCCCAGAACCGGCGAAGAGCAGGTGCACGCCCGCTATGAGGATGGAAAACCAGTCAAGGAATTCACTCCCGAATAAAGGTTTTCAAAAGTGCAGTTCCGCCTTCATCTCCGCGAAACGCAGCGAATCGTTGCCCGCCACAAACGATCCCAGGAGACTGGTCGTGCGGCCCCACCAGCCGTGTGATCGATCCGAACAGCGGGTTCGCGATATCGTTCACCGGCTGATCGAAGTTCGGGCGATTCAGCAAATTGTATGCCTGCGCGCCAAGCATGCCGTTGTCAATTCACGCTCAGCAAAGTGCTCCATCCGAGTTCGTGCTGTACTTCGAAGTTCCATTTACCTGTACGAACAGTACACTTACAATCGCAAGCGGCGGTAGCCGCCTTGCGAACTGAGGTGGTCATATATTTGGGCTCGTTTATCCTGAATGCTGTTATAAGCTGCCGTTAGTGTAGTATGCCGTGCGCGCCCCGCACATACAGCCCTTCAGGTACTGCACCGCAAACCAATCGGGTAGACGCGTAACTATGGTGCTGACCAGTACATACCTCACGATGCCCTGAAGCATACTACACTGTCAGTCATGACGCGGCGCCATTTTGTTTTGTTACCGGCCTCTCTGGCCGCGCTGAGATGCCGGGCACAATCGCAAAGCGAATTCCCTGGCGTGCCATACCGCGAGTACGCGCGTTGCCTTCCGGACTTCCTCCGCGACGCCGCTGCGCGGGCGTACGAAGTGCGCAATCGCGCCATCGCCGGGCTCAACTCGGCGGGCACGATTCACGCCCGCCAACAGTGGGTGCGCGAGACATTGTGGAAGCTGGCCGGCGGCATGCCCCACCGCACGCCCCTGCACCTCCGCACCGTCGGCGGATTCGAACGCTCCGGATACCGCCTGGAAAAGCTGGTGTACGAAAGCGTGCCAAACTTTGAGATCCCCGCCAACCTTTATATTCCGGATCGCGGGCACGGGCCTTTTCCGGGCGTGTTGTTTCAGATGGGCCACACCCCCAGTGGCAAGGCGGGCGACACTTACCAGCGCTGCTGTCAGGGGCTGGCGAAGTTAGGTTACATGGTGCTGGCATTCGACCCCATGGGACAGGGCGAACGCATTTACTATCCCAAGGCCGGCGCCGTCCGCAGCCGCCTGACCTCGCCCGATAGCGAACACACCACGCCCGGCAGGCAGATGCTATTGAATGGCAACACGGCGACTCGTATGCAGGTGTGGGATGCGCTACGCAGCTTGGATGTCCTCGCCGCGCATCCCCTGGTCGATGCGAAGCGCTTGGCGTCCACCGGCCAGTCAGGCGGCGGCACGTTGACCATGTTGTTGGCAGCGGTGGACGATCGGCTGGCGGCCGCCGCGGTCGCGAGCGGTAACACCGAAAACGTCGCCTGTGGGAACTTCAATCCGCCCGGCTCCACGGATGATGCCGAACAAAATCTGATCGGCTCCGGACCGCTCGGTTTCGACCGTTGGGATTTGTTTTATCCCCTCGCGCCCAAGCCGCTGCTAATCTCCGTCAGTGACATGGATTTCTTCCATACTTACTCGCCTGAGTACATCCGCAACGGCTGGGAAGAATTCCAGAAACTGCGCGCCGTTTACGAGCGCCTCGGCGCTGCCGATCGTCTCGCTTTGGTCGATACGCCGCTGCCGCATGCGTTGGCCTATGATTCGCGCATGCAGGTCTACAACTGGTTTGCGCGCTGGCTGCAGAATGACAACCGGCCGGTCACTGAAGAGCCGCCCACCGGGCCGGAGAAGGACGAGACGCTCTTTGTCTCTGAGACCGGCAGCATGGTGCGATCGTTTCACAGCCTGACACCGTTTGAGCTCAATCGCGACGCGCCAGTCGTAACCCGTCCCGCTCCGCTCGAAGAGGTGATCGGCGCCGATCGTCCGCCCGCCGATCTAAAGCCGTTGCCTTTGCGCCGTATGAGATGGCCTGGTGTGACCATAGAAGCCATCGAAGTGGCATCCGCCCCGCGCGTCTGGCTGCCCGCCTGGCTGTATTTGCCGTCTACTCACGCGGCCTCAAAGCCGGTGCTGTTGCTGCTCGAGCCGGCCGGCCGCAATGCCAGATGGCAGGAAGGCGGTCTGAATCACACTCTTGCGAGGCGCGGATCAGCTGTCTGTGCGGCCGACGTGCGCGGCGTCGGTGACCTCACACCCGAAATCGGACGAGGGCCGGCAGCGCACGCACGCTCGCATGCGACCGAAGAGTGCTACTCCTGGTCGTCGCTGATCCTCGGCAAGCCGCTGCTCGGCCAGCGTGTCACTGACATTTTGGCCCTTGCCGCTGCGTTGCGCGCGCATCCCGCGCTGCGCGGTCAATCGGTAAAGATCGCGGCCTCTGGCGAACTGACCGTCCCGGCCTTGTTCGCAGCCGCCCTGGATCCCGGTATCGCTGAGCTCTATCTGGCCGGCCATTTAGTGTCTTATCGCAATGTAATAGAAACAGAACAATACAGTGCCCCGCTAAGTAACTTCACGTTCGGCATGTTACGTCATACTGACTTGCCCGATGTGGCAGCCGCGCTCGCTCCTCGGCGCATCTCTCTCGCCGGCGCTGTAGACGCGATGGGCGGCACTTTAGCCGCAGCCGCTGTGCGCAAGATCTATCCGGGCTCGCACATCGTTGTCCAACCGGAAGCAAAATGGGATATGGAGGCATTCGCATGAAAGCTTGCATTCTGGAAACGCCCGGACCGGTCGAGCGCAATCCGCTCGTCTTCACGGAGGCGCCTACGCCGGAGCCCGGCGCCGGCGAAGTGCTGATCCGCGTGCGCGCCTGCGGAGTCTGCCGCACCGATCTGCACGTCACCGAAGGCGAGCTGCCGCCCCGCAAAAGCCGCGTGATTCCCGGCCACCAGGTTGTTGGCGTCGTCGAACGCTGCGGCCCGCAGGCGTCACGCTTCGCCGCCGGAGCGCGCGTGGGCGTGGCATGGCTGCACGGCACCTGCGGTGTCTGCGAGTTCTGCACTTCCGGCCGCGAGAATCTTTGCCCCAGCGCGATTTTCACCGGCTACACCGTCGACGGCGGATACGCCGGCTACATCGTTGCGCGCGAAAGCTTCGTCTATCCCATTCCCGATGGCTTCGGCGACATGGCTGCCGCCCCGTTGCTCTGCGCCGGCATCATCGGCTTCCGCTCGCTGCGCTTGTCTGGCATTCAACCGGGCGGAGCGCTCGGGCTGTACGGCTTCGGTGCGGCCGCGCACGTTGCCGTCCAGGTAGCGCGGCACTGGGGCGTGCGCGTCTATGCTATGACGCGCGATGAGCGCCACCGTCAGCTCGCGCGTGAGCTCGGCGCTGCGTGGGCCGGCGCGGCTGACGACCAGCCGCCGGAGAAGCTCGATAGCGCCATCATCTTCGCCCCTGCCGGCGAGCTAGTCGTCTCTGCCCTGCGCGTCCTGAAGCGTGGCGGCACCGTCGCCGTCGGTGGCATCTACATGAGCCCGATTCCAACTATGGATTACAACCTCATCTATCACGAACGCGTGATCCGCAGCGTCGCCAATAACACACGCCAGGATGGAGAAGACTTCTTGAAGATCGCGGCCGAGATTCCGATCCACGCCCAGGTGCAGGAGTTCCCGTTGGCCGAAGCCAACGCCGCGCTCAATATGTTGAAGAATGACGCTGTGCGCGGAGCCGCGGTGTTGCGAGTTAGTGGTTAGCTTGGCAAAGTCCGGCCGATGCGCCGACCCATTCCAGGTCCTTGTTGTGATCCACGCCCATCATGGCGCCCCGCCCCATCCGGACCAGCAGTGAAACAGGTTGCAACTCATCCAGCCAGATGTACATGATCCGGATCTCCGCGCGCGTCTGGCCGTGCGGCGTTTCAATCACGGGCTCGAAGCTAACCCGCTCCTGCAGAATGTAGTTCCGTCGCTCGGCGGCCGGGACCGCCAGGATCTCCGCGCGCGCGGGCGAGATGCGTACGCCCAGCCCGGCGAACGAGAACAGAGGCTTCAACACGTAATGGGCCGTGTCTTGAGGAATATGATGCAGTTGATCCAAAAACCACGTTTGCGGTACCGACGGGTGACGCAGATACGGAATCGAAAACTTGCTGATGCGGAAATAATCGTTTGGATGCCCGGCCCATTCCACTTCCAATTCGTCGCGGAAATCAAACGCTGGCGTAATTTCGCGGCGCTGCAATTCATCCACGATCGCACGGTTATAAATCCGGTGAATCGGAACCTTGCGGTTGCCGCGCTCGTAGTACAGCCGGCGTCCGTCTTTGCGAATCTCGGTAATGCACACGGCGCGCACGCCGAACATCTTTTCCGTAAGCCGGAAATCCGCCAGTGTCTTTTGATGTTCCGGGTCGATCTCCATCAAAATCACGTTTTCCGGTTTGTGCGTCCCCAGAATCGCCCGCCCCAGCAGCGACTTGTAAGATACGGTGTTCAGCCCTCCCAGAAAATACCGCAGCTCCGGATCGAGCCCATAAGCCTCGATGTACACCTCCGAAAGCACCGGCTGGTAAGCATACAGCGAAGGGAACGCCTGGATCTCAACCAGGCGCGGCGCGATCTCGCCCGAAGGCGCGCGCACCAGTCCGAAGTCCACCTGCAGGAAAAGCGGATGATCGGGCTCGCCTGGCACGTCGAACTGCGGCGGCACGGCCTGCCGCGCGATCTGCTGATACTCCGGTGTGTTCAACTGCCGGATCAACTCGCAGCCATCCCGAGCCATCGAGTCAATCAGCGGCGCCGGAAAAAAACACGGTGTCTCGGAGTGCCGGAACGCCAGCGGCGCGCCGGACTGCGCTTCCAGACTTGCCTGGAACGCGGCGTATTTCTCCGGCGTGAATGCGGCGTTGAACCGTTGGCGAAGTTCCGGGATCACGTGTTTAGCACGAACTGGCCGGCGCGCATAATCACCCGGTCGTCGGCCCAGATATCGAATTTGCGGCCGACCACATCGATATGAGTGGAACACTTCCACTGCGCGCCCGTGTAACTGCCGTACGGATCGCCAAACGCGATGTGTACGCCAGGAATCTTCTCGTCCTGCAAAATATTTCCGATCACGTCACGCACGCCAATGTTGGTGCCGATAGCGAACTCGCCAACGCGGTCGCTGTTCTCGTCAGTGTGAGTATAACGCCAAAACTCGTCTTCGAGCGCACGATTTTCACTATGCGCCTCGGTCAGGCGATTGCCGCGAATCCGGATCGTGAGCGGGTGCGCATGCAGATCGCCGTACTTGGCGCACAGGTAGTCCCCCACCACGCCATCCACCACGAACGTCCCGTTCACCTCGCCCGGTGTGGTGAAGATTTCGCCGCCGGGAAGATTCCCCCAGGTGTGCTGGCTGATGATGCCGCTGGTCTTCAGCCACTTGTAATCCGGATTCATCTCGGCCGTCAGATCCGTGCCCGCGGGCGTCTTTGCGCGCACCAGCGCGGCGCTCGAAGCGATCGCCATCACCTGCAAACTGATGCGATCCACCTCGCGAAAATCCGCGCGCATGCCGTCCTGCATAATCTGCTTGGTGATGTTCACCATGTGCGCGTGCCGGATCTGGCGCCGCGTCACCACTTCGGTCATCTGCATGCGCGACCGCAATTCGTTCGCCTGGGCCTGCGCGGCGAAGATGCTCACTTGGCTGGTTTCCAGATCATCCAGCACTGCGCGCGGCATATCCGCCAACGGGCGGGGCGCCACGTCTTCCAGAATCCAGGGATGGTATGGCGCGCCCACGTGGTCGAGTTCGGCGGCCAGCGCTGCGGCAATATCGATGGATGCCTGATCCGTGATCAGGGTCACTTTCTCCAGCGGCTGAATACGCAGGCAGACGCTCACCGCATTCCGTGCTCCCTCGATCAGACCCGGTTCTACGGGTACTTCCCTTAACGAACTACTCACCTGGCTGCCGCCCGCCTTTCCTCGGAATCGAAGATACCCGATTCGGTTTCTTCGATGATGTAATCGACTACCTTTTTCATATCGTGAGTTTCGTGCCAGACGCGCAACTGGCGGTCGGCGCCGGTTCCATTCTTCAGTATTTCGCGGATGTAGTTAATCTCTGCGCGGCTGCCGAGTTCGTCGACCACGTCGTCGACAATGTCCAGATACTCTTCCATCAGGTCGCGTAGCGGCACTTCGATGCGCTTCCCGAAGTCGATCAGCTTGCCGTCGATTCCGTAACGCAGTGCGCGCCATTTGTTCTCCATGATCAGCGCGCGGCGATACAGCCGGAATCCCTGGTTCATGGAGTGCAGCTTATAGAGCTTGGCCACGGTGGCCTGGATCAGTGCCGCCAGCGCGATGGTCTCATCGGCCCGCATGGGGATGTCGCACACGCGAAACTCTAGCGTGCTGAAGTAAGGGTGCGGACGGATATCCCACCAGATCTTCTTAGCGTTGTCGATGCAGTTAGTCTTGATCAGCAGGTTAATGAAGCTCTCGTACTCGCCGTAACTAGGAAAGTAATCCGGAATGTTAGTGCGCGGAAACTTATCGAACACTTTGCAACGATACGATTTCAGGCCGGTATCCATACCGCGCCAGAAAGGAGAGTTCGTCGAGAGGGCCAGAATATGCGGCAGAAAATAGCGCGCGGCGTTCATGATGTGGATCGCAGTCTCGGGGTCCTCGACGCCGATGTGCACGTGCAGTCCGAAGATGAGATTGGCCCGCGCCACCATCTGCATGTCTTCCACGATGGTGTGATAGCGCTCGTCGGGGTAAATCTCCTGCGTGCTCCAATCGGCGAAGGGATGCGATGCCGCCGCCGCCAGCCGCAGCCCATGCTGGCGCGCCAGGCCAATCAGGCTGCGGCGGATCATGTGAATCTCTTCCTTGGCCTCTTGGATGTTATGACACACACGTGTGCCGGCCTCGATGACCGATTGGTGCATCTCGGGCTTCACGCGCTCGGTCAGCACGGCCTTGCCTTTCTCGATCATCTCCAGGCCGATGTGCGAGCGCAGATCGCGGGCCTCCGGATCGATAGTCTGATATTCCTCCTCGATGCCGATGCTAAGGCTGGGCTTCATGGGTCCCTCTCACTCCTTATGTCCGCGCTCCAATACTCGATCCAACCAGTCAAAAGCCCTCTCGTTGAAGAGGGCGCGCGCGCCTGTTTCGCAATGC